>NZ_CP009961.1:1200000-1500000 GCF_000993805.1 Thermofilum uzonense | reverse complement strand
CGTCATGTAGTCCGCTAGGGCTTGCAGAGGATGGTACTGGTCGCTTAAAAGATTAATAACCGGCACGCTCGAGAATTTGGCTAGCTCAACGAGGTCAGAGTGCCGGAAAACTCTAGCCGCGAGAGCGTGGTGGTAGCGTGACAGCACCCTACCTAGATCCTTAACAGGCTCCCCCCTGGATAGCTGTAGCTCCTGGGCAGAATAGGAGATTGGGAACGCGCCTAGCTCCTCGATAGCCACCGTGAACGAGGCTCTTGTTCTCGTAGACGGTTTCTCGAAAATCATAGCGATGTTAAGGCCTGTAAGGTATGGCAGAACTGTCTTCCCGTGCTGTCTTAGCCTCTTCAAGAGTATTGCGTCATCTATGAGAAGCCTTATCTCCTCAGGGGTATAGTCCCTAAGCGTAAGAAAGTCGCGTTTGTGCACATTTAATCTTCCTCTACAATAATAAATTTTTAACTGTCTAAAAGCGGGTGCTAGAAGGATAGAACTGAGTCTATAAAGCTCTTGTAATCGAAAGGCTCTAGGTCTTCGAGACGCTGCCCTGTACCCACGTACAGCACAGGCCTCCCAGTCACATAGACTAGCGAGACAACAACTCCACCCTTCACGTCCGCGTCAAACTTCGATACTATGCTTCCATCTATTCCCACCTCCGAGTGGAAAGAGCGGGCCATCTCAACCGCGTCATTACCTGTCAACGCGTCCCCAACGAATATTTTGAAATCTGGCTCCACCACCCTTATGATCTTCTTCATCTCATCCATTAGGTTTTTCTTTGTATGCATCCTCCCAGCGGTATCTATCATGACCACGTTGTAACCTCCCCTTCTAGCCCTCTCAACAGCCTCATACGCGACGGCTGCCGGGTCGGCACCATACCCCATGCTGAAGACGCCGGCACCGGCGAGGCTAGCTATCTGTGAAACCTGCTCTATCGCACCGGCTCTGAAAGTATCGGCTGCGGCTATCAATACCCTTAGCCCCTTCTTCGAGAATCGATAGGAGAGCTTTCCAATAGTGGTTGTCTTCCCGTGGCCGTTTGGGCCTAAAAAGATGACCTTGAAAACTCCTTTTTGCCTGGCCTGCTCCATGGCTAACTTCTCAAGGTCTATCCAGCCTGCCCTCTCAAAAACCTCTTGAAGAGTTGCACGAAGCTCGGATTCTAGAAACTCTTTTACGCTCCTCCCCCTTTGAATCCTCTGACCCACGACCTTACTCCTAAGATCCCCTATTATCCCCTCAGCCACCTCTACCGCTACATCGCTCTGCACCAGCTCTATGAAAAGCTTTGAAGCTGCCTCGTCAAACCTCTCAGGCGTGAGCTCTTTGAAGGCCAGCGTGTCAACGAACTCTCTAAAAATCTTGGAGAGCTTTCTAGCGGACATCAATTCTACCTTAGTGAAGCCTGTAGCTGCTGTAGCCTTCCAAGGACATTGTTTAGCTCGTCTACTCTTCTCTCGATGATTTTTTGCAGCTCGCCCCTCCTCTGCTCAAGAAACTGCAGCGTCTCGTTTAAATCCTTCTCAACGAGGATGTTGGAGCCGATGGCAACAAGGAACTTTTCCTGTCTATTGATCAAAGCCTTCGCGTAGACTCCCGACGAGATGGGTATAAGTATCTCTTTTGACTCTCCCAGGGAGCTTATGTTCTTTAGAGTTATTACAGTAGCGTCGACCTCCTGCAACAGGTTTTGCGCCAGTGTGATCTCTTTTTGTAGCTCCTCGGCCAACTGGCTCAGCACGGTGTATTCTTGGGCTATTCTCTCCCTCGACTGCTGTGACGACATCAAGGGCTTGAACAAAAGCCTAGAATAAATATTCTTTGGCAGATCAAAACTTAGGCGTACAAGACAACCCTATCCGTAGCCGCTAGCGCCTTCACATAGACGTCTTCGACGTCGTCAGGGCTTACTTCCCTTATACCCGTGATCTTGACGTGGTTACGGGTAACCTTGTGGCGACTCCCCAACAGGCTGTAGAGTTTCTCCAATACGTCTTTTTCTCCCAACCCCCTGAGATATATTCGGAACTTGCGACGCTCGCCAAGCCGAAGCTTCATCTCCCCTGTAACCTCGAAAGTGCGTACGGCCATTGTTTACCGCCTACCCATGGCTTGGCATAATGGATAGAAAAACCTTTTGCTGGAAAGACGTGGAAGTAATAACAATAGGTAAGAGCGGACCACCGCCGACCGCGTGGGGCGGCTTCCGGGTTACCATTCCAGGGGGTTATTCTCTGGATCCTGGTGCTCGTATCCTGCTTTTTTTTCTCGGCAAGTGATATGACTCCTTGATGCGTCGGTACAAAGGCTTCGTTTTTAGCCGGCGCTGAGGCGTTGCATCCTGTCTTGTGGTCAATGTCCAAGCATGCATTGATGCCCGCGTTTATCTCTAGGCCGAAGTTCTTGCACGCGCATCGCCACCCTCAGGGCTTACGCGAGCATCGTCCCAGGCCAAAGGAAGGCACTTAACGGCATCGATGCAATGCTCAGGGAGCTGGAAGAACTCCAAAGCAGGATCGAAGGCCTTCTCGAGGAATAGGAAGCATAGAAGACATGCTAGAACCCCCAAAAATATAGAGAGTGGACCGGCCGGGATTCGAACCCGGGACCTCCGCCGTACTCGGAGCCCCTACATTAGCCCTTGCGAAGGCGACATCCTCCCGCTAGACGACCGGCCCTCAAATAACAAATGAATGTCCCTGTTTAAAAAATTTCTATGGTTTGATTTCTCCTTACACTTTCAGCGTTCTTGTTTCACATGCCGAAACTTTCAGGGTATTTGGCAAGGATTTTTGAGTCTCTATACAGCTGTATTCAACTAGTAGGGTGAATGCTTGGAAAATGATTGGATAAAGCTTGAGGGGGCTAGTAGGATGGTGATGAAGGATCCAACTCTGGGGGTATTGTTTGTAGATGGCGGGGAGGAGTCCCGGACACTTTTGTCAAGGTTGGGAGATATATCAGGAAAAATAAGGATTGTGGACGTCTCTAAGAACGGTCTTAGAGGTTGGCTGCTTATGGAGTACGGCACCACCGAGGTGCCTCTACTAGTCACCGAGAATTCTATCCTGAGTGGAGTAAAAAACATCATGGAGTTTCTAGAGAAACTCGCCCGCTAGATGATCAAAAAAGATATTTTTTACCCATTGTTACCTTTGTGTGTCAGTTCAGGATACCGTTATAGGCGCAATTCTCTGGATACTCCCAGCCTACGTCGCCAACGCTGCTCCCGTGCCCACAGTGTATTTTCTACGAAAACTCGGGGGAAAAACACACCCCCTTGATCTGGGGTTAAACTTTATCGACGGGAAAAGGGTTCTCGGCGACAATAAAACACTCGAGGGCTTTATAGGCGGACTGTCGGCAGGCTCACTTGTAGGAGCCGGGTTGCAACTTTGGGGGCTGCACAGCTTCCCATTGGCGTTGATCCTCTCCTTTGGCGCTCTAGCCGGGGATCTCGCAGGTGCATTCGTAAAGAGGAGACTTGGATTGAAGCCTGGAGACCCTGCACCGCTACTGGATCAGCTGGACTTTGTGCTGGGAGCTACAATACTATACCAGTTGTTTGCCCCAGTACGCCTGGAGTACTTCCTAATAGTCGTGATAATGACGCCACTCCTACATCTCGCCACGAACACTCTGGCATATCTCTTAGGCCTTAAATCCAATCCCTGGTGAATCACAAGCCGGGGACTATAAGTCCGAGCACTTCAGGGTTTTCCTCCTGAGAGATTCTAGGTAGGAGGCGGGAGGGGGGTCTGTCTCGTACAAAAGGTTTCTATATGCTTCAAGAGGAGTAAACTCGAAGCCCGCTATCTCGCTGTAAAGCTTGACCTCAGCGCCTGGAGCATACTCTTCTAGAACCCCCCTCCAATCCGGATCCCTGAGGATGTGATGTGAAAGCACGTTCACACGGTTGACCCTTAAAGCCTTAGAAAGGTTCTCGAGCCCCTTCTTCACCCTATTATCCCCGGACTCCCGCGTCAAGTACGTTGGGGGGCCGCCGATAACCGCTACCCTGAACCCCTCGCCTAGAAGGACCTGAAGTGCCTCGTCAGAGACAGGGCCTTGAACATCAGGCATAAACGCGAGAATCGGCTCCCCGGCGACGTAGAGCTTAAAGCAGAGCACCCACCCTAGCCGCTCGTCGCCGTGCATAGCTAGAAAACCAGATATTAATGTGTCACCTGCTTTGAAGCTGTTATTATCCAGGTACACGAGCCTTGCCCCGGCCTTTGACTCTTCTAGTGCTTTGACGAGGGCTCTTGCCCTCAGCTTCTGGCTGTGATTTATGTTGCTCTCCTGTGACTTGGCTAGAATTGTTTTACCGCTATACACTTCAAAGAATGTATCCCTTTCAGTACACTCGTATAGCGAGGCATACGGCGGCGTGAAATGATCCCGGTGATAATGTGAAATTGTGACAATCTCAGCCTTCTCCGCGAACTCAGCGACTCGTTCTCGATGCAAGTTCAGGGCTCGAAACTCCTCCGGGTGTGGGGGCAGGCCGTACCTGTGAGGCCCAAGGCTCACACCGGCATCGAAGAGTATACGGGTGTCAGGTGTCTCGACGAAGAGGCTCATCGACCTGACGCCGAGGCTCTCGTCTGCTATAGGTGTTATCGCCACGCTTGAGACTCTCAGCATCACCGCCACTTTGTTCTCGAGGAATTTGATCAACTTTTAGATATTTATCCCCTTTTCGCGGAGCGCCTCAAGGATAAGCTTGAACATTCCGGGCATTGCTTCGGGACCTGTACCCGTGACAATGTTCCCGTCCCTCACGAACGATGCGTCTACTAGAATCGCCCCCGCGTTCCTCAGATCATCATGTATCGAGAAAAACCCTGTAAGCCTTCTTCCTTTTGCTAGGCCTGCTGACACGAGAAGCCAGGGAGCATGACAAACCGCGGCGACAACGCCCCTTTCAGCTGTCTTTCTAACAAACTGGATTATCTCCTTGCTTCTCCTCAACCTGTCAGGAGCATAGCCTCCTGGAATCCAAACTACGAGATATTCCTCCTGTAACGCTGACCTTACGTCCTTTGTCGCCTTTAAGACTAGCCCGCTCTTCCCCTTGTACTCTTTGACCTCGGGGCCGACAACGTCCACCTGGAAGCCTAGCTCCTGAAGCCTGTATAAGGGATAAATGAGCTCGCGCTCGTCAAATAAATCTTCTATAAGAACCGCAACCTTCATCAACTCTAAGACCGCTCAGCAATTTTTATCCCTATCGTCTCTAAAGGCCAAGATTGCCTATACCCTTAACTCTTTGCTGCTCCTCGTACCTTCTCCAGAGCTCCTGCAGAGTCGTAACATCGTCTGGAGACTTATCCGGGCGCAAGCGTTTTATGCGTGCGAAGCGGAGGGCCAGGCCTGAGGCGTAGCGCGGACTCCTCTGTATCTCTGCGTAGTCCACCTCGACAACTATCTCGGGCCTAACGTGGACAACCCATCCCTCCTCTCTGACCTTTATCGCAAGCAGCTTCTTTGTTATTTCCTCGAACTCTGCGTCTGTTAAGCCCTTGAAGGTCTTCCCAACAATTGCGAACCCACCTGTTCTCTCGTCGCGGACAGCGAGATAGTAATCGCTCAGCCATCCACTACGCCTCCCGTGACCCCACTCTGCAGCCACGATTACGCAGTCGATGGTGTCAGTCTTCTTCAGCTTCAGCCACTTCCTACCCCTGTTCCCAGGCTCGTAAGCAGACTGGGGGTGCTTGCAGATGACGCCTTCGTGGCCTTCGTTCAGGGCTTCCTTGAAGAGTTTCTCGAGTTCTTCGGGGGTCCTAGCATATGTCTGCCTGGCTAGAAGCTCACCTTCCAGTTTTTCCTCTAGAATCCTTCTTCTATTCGTGTAAGGCTCGTCTATGAGCACTCTGCCGTCTATGTAGAGCAGGTCGAAGAAGTACACGTGAAGCGGTATCGTCTTTAGGAAGCTCCTCAACTCGCTCTTCCTCCTAAATCGCCTGGCGATGTCTTGGAAAGGTAGAGGCCTCCCGTTAACTATACCTACAGCCTCCCCGTCTAGCACCGCAGAGTCCGCCTTGAAGTATCCTTTCACCGTGTCGACTACCTCGGGCAGATAGTCTGTGATCCTGTTCATACGACGCGAGTATACCTCTACTTTGCCGTTTTTGACGTGAACCTGAACCCTCATGCCGTCGTATTTGTATTCGGCGGAAGTATAGCCCGAGTGCTCCTTCAGGATCTCCAGTGCGCTATAAGCCATGTCCGCGAGCATGGGCTTGACGGGCCTGAAGAGCTTAAGGGACACTTCCCTAACGTTGACTCCTTCGACGACCATCTGAGCGAGCTCGCTTATGTCGCCCACTAGCATGTAGGCCCGCCTTATCTCCTCTGGGCTATAGTCTCGAATCCTCGCGAGAGACTCAAGAACCACTCCCACGTTAGCCCCTATCCGAACCTCGCCGAAGATTATCCTTAACAGGTACTCTAACTCTTCACGGCTGAGTTGCGAGAAGAGCCCGCGTAGTAGGTTCATCTTCCTGTTTCGCGCGCCTTCACCTGTGACGCGTGAGATTTTATCAAGCGTTGAGTACACGTCCTTGAGCGTAGGCGAAGCCTGGATCAGATGCGTAATCCTTGTAGTCTCTAGTTGTTTGACTACGCTGGAGATCGTTGAGAATCCTATCCCGAGCTCACGCTCGTCCCCCTCCGGGAAAATCCTACCAGTCAGGAGTAAGACTGCGATCTTGGCATCCTCCGGGGTTAGCTTGCTGAGAAACGATGAGAGAATCTTCACCTTGTTTAACCGGCTGCTTGTGTTCTCAACCTCCTTAGCCACTTTCACGAGCTCGCTAAAGCTTACCGTGACACCCCCCTTTACTAAAAGATTAAGTGGGTGGTTAAATTTGCAATCAACGTTGCATCGAAACTAGACTGGGGAGACCTTTCTATTACAGGCAGAAGCCGTGCCTTGTAAGCTTATGCCCTAACGTTACCCTTGACTCGTCCTGGTGGGAGCCGCTAGGAAAGCATGAAGAGAAATTGTGTTGTTACTAGAACATGTCTAGGTGGGCCTGTAATTGTTTCCCCCAGGCACGTCTCAGCCGCTCAAGCAGTGTCTTAACACGATCTTCAGAGAACTCATTCTCATCCACTAGGAAATGCTCTAGTCCTTCATAGTCAGGCTCCCTGAACTCTAGCCTGTAAGTCTCGTAGACTATCGGTTTCATGAAGATGTTTAAGACGTCCTCATAGCCGGGTATGGATTTCTTAATGCTCTCGGGGAGTCTCTCAATGCTCCCATACGTCCTGATAAGCTTCAAGGCTTTTTTAGGGCCAACTCCCCTTACTCCCTCGTTATAGTCCGTGCCCACAAGGATTGCGACCTCTACAAGTTGGCGCCTACTGATCCCTAGCTTTTCCAGGACAACACTCATCTCTACAAGCTCTGGTTCAAGCCGTCTAGCCCGCTGCTTGCTTGGAAGCCACTCTGTCCCTGTTATAGTGACATAGCGTACTAGCCTCGGAGCGTTGTAGAGCAGCGCGTCCCAGTCCAAGGTAGCTACAGCCCAGGCGTCTCCGCGGGACACTATGTGTGCTGCCTGAGCCTCGGCATCATGCGGGGCCTCTATGACAGGCCACCCCATCAGGGCTATGAGCCTTTTAGAGCTCTCAATTATCCAATCGTCAACAGTCACTGCTACGACTGCTTTCGAGAATGCCTTCTCGTACTCTCCTAAGGAGATAAGCCTGTAGAACTCTTCTTCTGCTTTCTTTCTCATCTCCCTCCTTTTTTCGAGTTCACGTCTTTTGAGTGGATGGGGAGGCCCGTCGAAGACGAAGATGAAGCGGCACGAGTAGTCGATTGCCAGCCTTGAATAGCGGAATGCTAGGCCGACGAGGTGGGAGGTTATTTTCCCGTCACTTCTCCTTAGAGGTTCGCCTCTGGGGCCTCTTATGAGGGCTAGGAACTGATATATAGAGTTGAGGGCGTCGACTGCAAGGACTTTTCCAGCTAGACCCCTTAGGCCTATGCGTGTACGTGTGATTATCGGCGTGAGGTAAGTTCCCACAACGTTTTAAAGACTTAAGGGTTATAATTTTTGAATGATTGAAAACGCCTCACTCAGAGAGGTGGAGGAGCATATAAGAAGCGGGAAGGCAGTGGTGCTAGACTTCTACGCTGACTGGTGTATCCCTTGTAGGGCTATCGAGGAAATGCTTGAACAAGTTGCTAAGCACTTTAAGGACCGCGAAAAAGTCGTTTTCCTGAGGATAAACGTTGACCTAGAGAAAGAGGCGGCCGAGAGATTCGACGTCTACGGCTTACCCACGGTGATCGTGATACACAGGGGTGAAGAGGTTAAACGGTTCTCGGGCGTGCCGAGAAACTTCTCCGTAGAACTAGCAAAGACGCTGAAATCTCTCCACTAGTATTCAAATATATTATTTACCCTATGGGTTGAAACCCGGTTCGGGCCCGCTATCGGCTCGTTTTACTTTCAATGTCCCTGGTATGTCTTCTCCGCTTCTCATTCATCGAGGAGGCCTTCAATCCTGCTCCTGCGCTCTTCTAGCTCTCTGAGCATCGCGTCTATGCTGTCGAGTGTCTTCCTGTATTCTGGGAGGATGCCCGCGTAGATCCTTAGGGAGGCGATGCGTGTGCGTCGAATGTTCACCTCCTCGACCGCCTCCGTCAGGGCGTGGTACGCCCTTCCTGCATGGTCAACCTGCCAGGCCTTGATAGCCCCTCCACCGGCTTGCCCTGCGCGGCGAGCGCCGCTGAGAGAGTGGCTGCTAGGAGCGCTAGCCCTACGAATGCTAGCCTCATCGAGTAAATGAGAGAAAAAGCCAGTATTTATTTATCACTCAGCCCCTTAGGGCTGGAGCGATACCCGCACTTTGAGCTTAGCGCTGGCCACCCTAAAGAGGAGGTAGTTCTCCCTGGCCTGCGGGTCGGGGCCGACAGTGCTATACCCATCTCCCAGGCACCAGTACTCGGGCTTCTCGAGGACTCTGCCGTCCCTGGCGAGGGTCATCCTCACGTAGCTGGGGAAGGAGCTGCAGGTGCCCGCCCCCTTGTAGCGGAGGACGGGGTTGTTGCTGGTGACGACATAGACGTCGAGGTAGGGCTTAACGTAGCTATCCACGAGCCAAGCCTCCACGGTTACGAGGGACCAGTTCGGGGGCACCGCGATGTAGAGGTCGTTGCCGACTGGCTCGTCGATGAGCCAGGTGCCGTTGCCGAGGTACTCCACCTTCGCGGTCCACGGCCTCACGTCAAGCCACACGTGCCTCGGCACCGCCTCCGCCGGGATCTCCCTGCCGGCGTAGAGGACGCCTCCGGGGATGGGGCTGGGTATGCCGCCGACCACTTTCTGCACGATTGCCTCGAGCTCGATGTCGTAGACGGGGGTAATGGTGGTGTTAGCCGAGGCCGTGGAGTTGAGCACGCCCGTAGGCGCGTGCACCCTGACGGCCCAGCCGACGATGCAGGGCCTCGCCTCGGGGCTCGGGGGGCAGTAAGAGGTGACGTTCACGGGCTCGCCCGCTGTAGCCCCGATGACCTCCGAGCCGTTGACCACGCGCTCCCAGCTCTTCGAGGCCAGCTTCGCGGCGAGGCCCTTAGCGTCGACGCGGAGCACAACCTTCCTGGGCTCGAAGACTGCCCTGAGCTCAGTGTCCCCGCGCACCTCCACCGCGTAGACCGGAGGGCAGGAGGGGCAGCGCTCCACGGGCGTGCCGTTCACGTAGAGCCTAGCCTGAAGGAAAGGGCTCCAGGGCTCTAGGCTAGCGAGCAGGAGCACGCCCGGCTCGGCTTCCAGCTCCTTGGAGCCCGTGCCGTTCACGGCTAAGCTACCGTTCACGTAGAGCAACCCGTCACCAGCCACCACTAACACCACCCTCACCTTTACCCGCTCGAAGACAGCAGCGATGCTCGTGTTGCCCCTGATCCTTAGCCAGTCAGCCACCCCGGGCGAGCCGTTGACGAGGAGCTGCTTGAGCCTCCACCCGCTTGCAGGCCTGGCCTCCAAGCTGACGACACCGGGCCCCAGGAGCAGGGTGCTGTTCGAGACTGGCGTGCCGTTGAGGGCAAGGCTACCCTGCCCCAGCACGGTGGCCGAGACGAGGACCTGCCTGGGCGCCTCCACCCCACCGCCCTGCAGGCCGTGTTGCCCACCGCTCTGCCTCGACGGCGGGAAGACGAGCAACAAGGCGAGCACTGCCAGGACAGCCGCCACGAGGGCTGCCAGCCTCCAGCCCATCAACTGGAACACTCAAAGCGGTGAAAAAAGCTTTACTGCGGGCTTCACGACTCGAAGCGGTAGAGCCGCGCTGGGCAGGCCGAACAGCTGTGCTGGTCAGCAGGGGGAACGGGACACCGCCAGGCTACCAGCTGGCTAGCCTGGGCCGCCAGGGAACACGGCGTCAGGATCCACCGCGGCCTATACGTGTGAAAGAACTGCGGCCTCGAGATCAACGCGGACATAAACGCATGCTTGAACATCGCCCACAAGGCGGGATACACCCCGCCAACACCAAGCAAGATCGAAGCCTTCATACCGACACACCAAGGCGTAGTAGCCGCCACCGAGAAGAAAAAACACGGCCACCAGGCCAGAAACAATAACCCCTAAGAAGGGCAACCGGGAGCCGCCCCCCAGTGGCGCAGGGCGGCGGAATTTTCGACGCCAAGAATATCTACCTTAAAGCCTCGCTCGATCGATAAAGGAAAGAAAAACCTCTTAATAGCTAGTTGATCTCAGGGAACATATATCGCCGTAGCATAACCGTTGTTGAGCCAGATATGATTACCCTCCACTCTGTAGGGCTCAGTGTTGTAGAAGTACGCCCAATCCTGGAAAGTCGCGTAGCCTTTATTTGAAGCAATGGAGGCTAGGTCTTTCTCAGCGTACTCGCTGTAACCACTCCAAGTTTCTAGCGGATACTGGTCGTAGTGAGCCGTAGCCAGCACGTATTTGCCCCAGTAGCTATTATAGGCGTAGTCGGGAGGGTTAGGCGCATACACCCTCATGTGAAGGTAGACCCAGCTGTTCAGGTAGCTAGAAAATACAACACCCTTAGTGCCGCGATCCTCGTCCCATATCCAACCGCTTCCATCGTTCATATAGAAATACATTGGGTTAGCGAAAATTGTAACGCCCCAGTAGATGTTTTTGACCTTGTTTACATCCGCGTTCCCATAAAAGAGTAACCCTACAGGCCAGTCAACGTTCGTAGAAGATACGCTCGTGGAAGTAAAGTCGTAATTATAGAAACAGTCCTCTGCAACGCAGAGCGTGGTCAAGTTAGATGTGGATGCAGCCAGCGTCGTACGATAAACCAGAACGGAAAGTAAAATAATTCCTATAGCCAGGTATAGAGACAATGTCTTTACATTCATGACACTCACCTCTTGATGACGGGAGCCGTATACTTGTCTTCAACACTCATCGTCGCAAGGTTCACAGCTATAAAGTACTCGCCTTTCATGTCTTTCACGTAAAAGAAGGCAAGTCCCGTTGGATACTTGTCAGTGTAGAAAACACCGTTGAAGACTATTGACTGAGCCGTGGGGACACGATTAGCTACAACTTGTCTAGCTTTTTCCAGTCCAGGCAATAATGGCTCGCTGTACTGCGGTGGTATGGTCATCCCCGGAGAAATCGCCTCCACTTTTCTCCCACGGAGGTCGACTAAGACGTGCAAGCTACCGATCCATAATGCCGCGCGATAACTCTTACCATCGAAGTCCGAGAAGGAGCCTTCAACCCATACCGGCTCGTTAAGCCTTATAAGTAGAGCCGCCCCTACGAGCTCTCCGTTCTGTGTCCATGAACCCGCTTCAACAAGTGACCAGTTATTACCACTTAAAATTTTGGCGAGGAGGGGGTGCTGGAATACCACGCTAAGGGCAGCTTTCTTCTCGTCCTCGCTGAGTCCTGTGACGGGTGGAGACGTGGTAGTTACTTGAGGGGCGGGAGGGTTAGGCGGACCTAATTTTGCAGCAATCATAACGGCGAGAATCGCTATAATTATGGACATTAACAGCCCTAAGGGCAATCGCATTTTCTCAAAAATAACAAAACTGATGAATATAAACGTGTTGTTCTAAGGGGGAAGAGCCTATGTAGATATAGATCAAGACAATACAGAGTTGGCTTTAAACACTATCATTTGGTTAGCCGAGAAGCTGGTGAAGATCCTTTAAGAGCCCCTTTCTTTCAAGCCTTTGGATCTCGGTCCCTGTATATCTGTAAAGTATGTCGCCCTTGTCTGGCTGAAAGTCCCAGGGAGCGACTAGGACGAGGTCTCCCACCTTCATCCACATGCGCTTTTTGAGCTTTCCAGGGATCCTGCAAAGCCTGATTTTCCCATCGCTGCAGAAGACTCTGGCTCTGTCGAAGCCCAGGAGCTGTTGTATGACGCATAGGAGGGTTGTCTGGCCATCGGGGAGGGGTATTTCGGATTCTTCTGTCTCTTCGGGTTCTTTGGGATTTTTACTCATACGTGGGTGAAGCTCGTATAAACTTATAAAGGTTTAGGTTTTTCTGCAATCCCCGAGAGGAGAAGTGAAAGTGAACTGGCTTTAGGATTGCTGGGCACTTGCCTGGCTCCCCTCGATGATTACAAGGTTGATCTGAACCACGTCGTCTGTGATCGTGTTCCCCCTAACGTACCTGCGCCTTCTTTCCCCTTTCTCCTTAGGCTTATAGCCTGGAGGACCGGATAACAGGAAGTATCCTTTCCTGGCTCCGGGTATGTCTGGTCTCATGGGCTCGCCTGCCCTGCCGGATCCTCCGCGTATTTGGAGCTTGACTCCAGGCCTGCCTATAAGCCCTCCATCAATGATGTCTCCGATCTTGTAGCCTATTAGTCTTGAAGCTTGATCTCCTTTGAGCTCAATCTGTTCAGCTTTTCCCGTTGTGGGGTCAGAGATTACGAGCTTGAACTCCGGCATATCGAACTCAGACCTACGTGAGCATTATATGATATAAAGATTTTTCGCGGGAGCCGGCAACCAGTGACGCAGGACGGTTTACATTCAATAAAGGGTTCTGAAAGAATTATGCTTCGGATTTCTCTTGATCAAGAGGAGTCTCCTCTAGGCTCATCCAATTTAACAATGGGCTTCTTTCGACTATTTTCCCCTGCTTAACTGCATCCATTAGAAAGAAGTGGATTTGCGAGCTCCTGTAGTACTCTGCAATATGCTTCTTCTCCTGTTTCAGTTCCGTGTAAGCAACCTCTAAGGTTGTACCTAGTGTGCCTTAGCCGCTTCTCATTCCTCTAGGAGGCCTTCAATCCTGCTTCGGAGTTCTTCCAGCTCCCTGAGCATCGCGTCAATATCGTTGAGTGTCTTCCTGTATTCTGGGAGGATGCCCGCGTAGGCCCTGAGGGAACCCTCGCCCTTCAGGGCGGGGAGGAGGTCAGGCAGAGTGGTAACAACTATTTATCCGTGTTTGCGATAAGGATAATTGTGTCAGATAAGCCTCCCAGCGACTTGGTTAAGGTTAATTTCAGGATTAAAGAGCGCGAGTACCTTGAGATGAAAAGGCTAGTAGCGTCCAAGAAGTACTCTTCGATCTCTGAGCTTGTCAGGCACGCTATCGAGTTACTTCTTGAGGAGTACACTGGAAAGGTATAAGGTAAATTTTCTCTCCAAAGAGAAGTATCTTAACCTTTTCTGATACCGGGAACATCGTAAGTGCCTCCGCTTTCTCTAGGTATACCTCGAAGGTCTCGTATGTTCTCAGGTTTAATACCTGGAGAAAATTCCCACTCTTAGAAAGAACCAGGCCCTCGGCCAGATCTTCTTCGCTGGCAACTACGTTCATCTTTGAGGTTACCTCACGGGTGAGGTTTAATCGAACCTTCGTGTATCGCTGCAGGTTCAAGAGCTCTACATACCGCTGCGATAAGGCTGAGACATAATATAACTCCTGGTCCAATTTTACTACATCTCCGGGAACGAAGCCTGGGAGCAGCAGCCTTATAGTCCTCTTGTACTTCTCGCGACCACTCCCATCTACACCGATAAGCTTGCTTGTCTCGAGAACCTCAACGTACATCCTCCTGGACAGGGCCTCGGCGACCTTTCTGGCAGCGGGATACCCGGAGAAGTATATGTCGAGACCCTCAGGTTTTTGCTGAACCTCCACGGGAACCGCTGAAGGGTCGCGTGTTGAAAGCTCGGTAAGGGTATCCTCGATGATCTTGGAAATTTCCTTAAGCCGTTTCTCGCCTAGTCTCTGGTCGCGTGCCCTAATCTGTATTAAGGCGTGCTTCCTTCTTGAGACTTGTCCGAGGCATGCCTCGCAGACGGTCTTCCTAGTCAACACCTTCATCACATGCTCCTCCACGTAGTCGCTTCGAAGCTCGTTTGACGCTCTACCTTTAGCCTTAATAATTATTAGGGAAAGGTCCTCCGAGACTTTTATGTCAACTTCTCGAAGGAGCCCACGTACCCGTGCTATCTTTGAGATGTTCTTCTCGAGATCCTCCTCCAGATCCTCTCGCGAGGAGAGCCACTTGTCCTTCCTTATACTAAGCGAGCCACAAATCCTGCACACATGTAGCTCGACATGATCAGACTTCAACTCGAGTAAGGGGTGCTCTTTCCTATAGCAGTCCTCGCATAGACCCTCAACTAGCTTATCCGTCTCCCTGCCACAGGCTGGACATATGAGCAGCCTCTGCATCACAACCCGTCACATCGACTCGAACGGCATCTTAAAAATTTGCACATGGGGTATACCGGCTACCTCGACGCTGGCCTCGCGCACAGTTGGAAAAATCTTGACAAGCTTCTCGACACATGTTCTGCCAAAAGCCGTTATGCTGTCTGCACGTGACAATACTCTTTCTAGCTCGGGGGAATCCACGTCAAGCAGCAAGCCCCCGAAAAACTCATGGGTAAGCCTTACTTTTATCTTTCCCTGGGAGAACTCCCTCCCAAGCAACTCCTCATCACACATGGCCACCATGGTGTACTGGCTGGTCTCGTGAACCTTGACGGATACCCGGGCCACCGTTGATATACCTCAGATTCTTTACCTTTTACCACGGATAAAAAACTTGCCTCCCAACCTGCAAAAGCCTTTTGAGCGTGAAGCGAGCATGAAAAGTGGATGATGAGGGTTGGTATTAACGACCGGTGAGTTGTGATACCAGGACTGACAGTTCTAAGCCCTCAAAATATTGGCGAGTTTGTCTTTTACAACTATGCCCTTGCCATTCTGGATGTCAAAGACGTATATATCGGGGGGCACAGGCCTCCACCGCATCTTGCGGACGAAGAGTGTACGGTAAAAGGTGTTCTTGACTCTCTCGAGTCCAAGCACGAAGACTCCTGCAGCTAGGAACTCCTCTACGCCGAAGCGGCTTAGTGCGGTGCTTCCTGTCGGTATCTCTGATACGATGATGTTTGTCGTTCCTATCCTCTTCTCAAGGTTTATTATAAGGTTTTTAATATACTCGCGAGTCCAAGCGACATCACCCTCATTCACCATAAGGGGGGCTATAGGGTCTATTACCAGCCTTTTCGCCTCAATCTTCCTCGTCTCTTCCAGTATACCATAGACTATTGAGTCCACGACAGTGTTTGCGGGCTTGTTCTTGAGCCTCTCGACGAAGTCGGGCATGAGGGTTAACACGTTCAGCATCCCCTGGCTTATTAGGGATTCCACGTCCCAGCCGAAGTCGTTAGCACCCCTCACAAAGTCGTCGTAGTCCTCGTCTACAAGCACGTATATGCCGGGTTCCCCCATCCTGATACCTTGTATAAGGAACGTCAACGAGAATAACGTTTTTCCTGTTCCCGTCTCTCCTGTAACGAGATAAGACCTGCCTCGAAGCAACCCCCCTATTCTCTCGTCAAGTCCCTCTATGCCCGTCTTGACCAGGTCGTATCCCCGTCTCTCACCGCCTACAAGTGCCTTTTCCTCGTGGACCAGCTGCTCATCCGGAGTAGCCTCCGACGGGGGCTGCGCGTCTTCAACAGGTATATTGGTGGGGGAAGGCATGTTTTTGTCGAAACGCTTACGCCCAAGCATATGTTCTTAACCTGGACCAGCTAAATAAGTGAATCGCATGGGATTTGTAGAGATAAACGCCATCGTCAAGAGGCCCAGGAGCGGGACATTGAGAGTTGCACTGCTATACCCTTCGCTTTACCTAGTGGCGGCTGACTCGTTGAGCTATCAAATGCTCTACTACTATCTAAACCAGCAGGATGATGTTCATGCCGAGCGCTTTGTCCTCGATACTGATGGATCTCCTAGGGTTGAAAGCCTGGAAACAGGCTCCCACCTACGCCAGTTTGACCTCATAGTCGTCTCGGTGCACTACGAGCTAGACCTTGTCAATATTTTACGCTTCCTCATAGCAGCCGGGATACCGCCGAGATCAAGGGATCGGGTGGCTCCCATAATAATTGCTGGGGGACCACCTGTTATAGCTAATCCCGTGCCACTCTCTGAGTATATAGATGTACTAGCGGTGGGCGAGATAGAGGAGATAATGCCGTTTTTCCTCGAGAAAGTAAGAGAGAACGGTTTAGACAAAGACCAACTACTGGATGCCCTCCCCGCCTCCAAGGGGTTCTACGTGCCGCATCATAATAATGGAGAACCCGTAGACTTCATTTTCCCGAAAAGCCTCCCACGAGAATTCCACCCAGCTGCTCAGTTCCAGCCGCTGGAGTATAAAGGGTGGAGGCGCAGGACAGCTGTAGAGACTTCACGGGGGTGTTACAGGAGCTGCAGGTTCTGCTTGGAGGGCAGGATATTCAACGTCATGCGCGAGAGGCCTCTGAAGGATGTCATCGAGATCGCCTTAGAGGGAAGTAGCTCAAACAAGACGCGGCTAGTAAAGCTTGTAAGCCTCTCCTATTTCGATCACAGTAAGGCCAAGGAGATCTTGGAGAGGTTGATCGAGGAGGACTTCATGTTTTCAACACCGAGTTTTCGCGCAGAGACACTCGACGAGGACAAGCTCGAGCTTGTCAAGCAGGGCGGGCAGAAGACGCTAGTCATGGCTCCCGAGACGGGATCCAAGAGGCTTGCCCTTGCTATAGGTAAGTACCTAAGCCTCGACAGAGCACTCGAGGTTGCGGCCATCGCCAAAAGGCACGGCTTTAAGAGCCTTAAACTCTACCTGATGGTGGGGATTCCGGGAGAGACTATTGAGGACCTTGTAGAGACAGTGAAGTATATCGAAAGGATTTCACAGGAGTCCGGCTTCAGAGGGGAGAGAGAGCTTAAGCTAACGGTGAGCCCGTTTGTGCCGAAGCCACACACCCCCCTTCAAGACGCGGCATTCATAGGGCTTAGAGAGGCTAGGAGGAGAATCGATTTCCTGCAGAGAAGCCTTGGGGCAATAGCTAGTATCAGGGAGTATGATCCCAGGCTTGCAGCAATACAAACGGTGATAGCCAGGGGCGATGCAGAGGTGGGCAGACTGCTACTGGAGTGGGCTTTCCTCGGAGGTGGTTTAGGGGCGTGGCGTAGAGCAGCACATAATGTTGGATTGAATGTTAAGAGGTACCTTGGCGTTCTAAGTCAGCCCCACCCGTGGGACTTTATACGCCTGAGTCCACGCGCTTTACGGCTTAAGGCGGGCTAGCCTGGGCTGAATACACTCCCTAAGCCTCTTAGCATGTTCTCGCCTCGTGTAAACCCTTACAGGAGAATATGCAAAGTCCTTGAGAGCCTTTAACAGGCTTCCGTTGACGTTCATGATGCTCTCGAGTCTGTCCCCGCGTATGATCAGCAGGCTGTCCGGATCCTTTACAGGGATGAGCTTTGGGATGTGCACGATAACCCATTCTTGAGGAATACCGCACTCGGCTGAGGCTTCCAGAAGCTCGCCAGTAACGTCTTGATGTGAACTTGACGGAAGATGAACTTCGGCGACAAGGACTGGGATCTCTCCGTGTAAAAACATGCGGGAGGCCTCGCCCAGCCACCCTCCCCGCCTTGAGAGGCCCTTGATCTTTTCGAGTAAGAAGCAGTCGTCGAAGAAGCACCATTCCCCGCTAGCAATGATCTCGGATGGGGGTTCTAATAAGTTCTCTTCAATCATGTTGTTGTAAATTTTAGCGAGGAGGGCTTCTAAGGCTGTAACATGCTTGTGGTAGTAAACTCGTCTGAAAAGCTCGAGCCTAGTAATGATGAGCGCCTCTACGGCGACTTCTGAGCCTTCGCTGAAGGCCATCACCCATCTGCTGCCCAACTTCACAAGCCGAGCGTGTCTGATAACCCTCTCTAGGTCAACCCCCTTGTAGGGCAGGCCTAAATGGTGTGCATCACGTATAAGATAGTCTAACCTGTCAGCATCAACCTCGCCTGAAATGATAGGGCTTAGCTCGTGTCGTCCCTTTAGAACATCTATGATGGTTTCAAGGTAACTTGCAAGGTCATCCGCGAGATACTGTTTGATAATCTTGATCCCGAGAGCCTCGTGGTCGCCGGGTAAAGCATGTGAGAAGGGCAGGTGGCCAACATCGTGTAGAAGCCCTGCTAGCCGGATCACCCGTCTCTCCTCTTGCTCCGGCTCGCTAACCGCGCCAGAGTACAGCTTATCTGCCAGAAGCATTGTTCCCAGGGAGTGGGCATAACGGGTGTGAGTAGCGGAGGGGTACACATTGTAAGCAGGGCCAAGCTGTAGTACGTGGCGGAGACGGGTTAAGGCGCAGTTTTCGAGAACTTCCACCTCTGTCTGGTAGAGGTCTATGAAGCCATGTATCTCGTCGAAAATCTCCTTAACGGGTCGCATCGGTTCCAATAGCTTTAGCGTGGACAGGCAATAAAAAAGTGTTCGCCAGTTAACCTTTGTTAAGTCATGAGGCAGACCCATGACGATGGTGAGCGTGGGCGCTCTCTTTTGCAGTGGGACCCGCAAATAATAAAAACCCTGACTTCTCTTTATTTCTCGAGAGCCGGGGTGGCCGAGAGGTCAAGAGGCTTTAGGCCTGATACGCGTCGGGCTGCAGTGGTACCTAGCCGGTGAAACCCGATCTTTCCCGGGTTCAAGTCCCGGCCCCGGCTCTAAGGCATTATTTCATGCGAATTAACGATAATCCTGTTATATTGTATAATAATGATGTTTTATTCAAAAATATTGTCGATATTTTTCATCATAACATTATTTTATTCAAGTAAAACAAAAAACTTTATAGTCGCCAAGCGTTCTAGTTGTGGAAGCTGCACGCGTATTCCGCCAGCAGAGAGCACCTCGAGCTTAAGACGGTGTACCGTCTGCAGCGGTGAAAAGGTGTGTTAACTGGCGGGTACAGCGTGCAGTTTTAGGCTCATCATGGATGGTGGTGTAACATGGGTGGTTTACCCGTTTCAGCAAAGTATGTAGTGAAGGCTAGGATAACAGTGTCTGGGATAGTTGAAAAGCACGACATAATAGGTGCTATCTTTGGGCAGAGCGAGGGAATTCTGGGACGTGAACTTGACCTGCGAGAGCTTCAGAAAGTCGGGAGGATCGGCAGGATCGAGGTTGCTACTCGGGAGAGCGACGGGAAGCTTATAGCAGAGGTGGAGATCCCCTCCAACCTTGACATGGCCGAGACTGCTATTATAGCGGCTACGATAGAGACCATTGACAAGGTCGGGCCTTACAACGCCTCAGCCGAGATTATAGCGATCGAGGATGTAAGGGCTGAGAAGAGGAGGAAGATTATAGAGAGGGCTGTTGAACTATACCGGAAGCTTGCGGAGACTGTTCCAGAATCAAGGGAGCTTGTCGAGGAGGTCCTCGAGAAAGTCAGGACAGCAGAGCTCGTCGAGTGGGGTGAAAGCAAACTTCCCGCTGGCCCTGATGTTGACACGTCTGACACGCTTATACTGGTCGAGGGGCGCGCAGACGTAATCAACCTATTAAAGCATGGCTATAGGAACGTGATCGCTATAGGCGGTGCAATGATTCCTAGGGGGCTGAAAGAGCTCTGTAAAGGTAAGAAGGAAGTCATTCTCTTTGTCGACGGCGACAGGGGTGGCGAACTGATAGCCCGGAACGTCTTAAACGTTTTAGACGTTGACTATATTGCTAGGGCGCCTCCAGGCAGGGAGGTCGAGGAACTCACAGGCAAGGAGATAGCTAGAGCGCTCCAAAACAAGATACCCGCGGGAGCCTTCCTCGAGTCGATTGAGAAAGAGAAGAAACAGCAGAAAGAGGTCAAGGCTGAGGTAGTAATACCCCCCTCAAAACTGATAAAGTTTTCACGCAATAATCCGAGCGTGGTACAGGAGGTTGCTTTGCCGAGCCAAGTCATTGAGAAGATAGAGCAGCTCAAGGGGACTCTCGAGGCCGTAATATATGATTCCGATTGGCGGGAGATTGCACACGTACCTGTCAAGGAGCTCGTAGATAGGCTCAAGGAGCTCGACGGAGTTGCCCACGTCGTTCTGGACGGTATAATAACTCAGAGGCTTGTGGACACTGCTTTCGCGAAAAATATCAAGACCTTAATCGGGGTAAGGGTGGGCGAAATAATCCGGAAGCCGGAAGATCTTGTCATTACAACGTTCCAGAACGTAAAACCCCTCGAGAACCCTCAGACTACACAGGGAGGAGAAAATCAACAGGACGAACAACAGCAATAACTTCAAGAACCCTCTCAATAACAAGAGTAGGAGTCAAACAGGCTTCAACAACACCTTGCTTTTACAGGACAGTATTTATTTTAAGGCTCCATGGAGGTGCATCTCATCACTTCGTCAGTCCAGGTCAATGATGTCATCGCCACCTAACACTACGCGTTCAAAGATAAAATCCTTACCACCTATCACCGTGCTCCCTGACGGGCCTGGAAAACAAAAATAATATATTCCATGCTTGTGTCCACGGCTTAGGTGGTTGCATGCCGCGAATGCTGACCTGCAGCTTTTGCAAGAAGCCTATAAAGCCGGGAGAAGGCTTGATGTACGTGCGAATAGACGGCACCGTTGAGCGGTATTGCTCCTCTAAGTGTTTCAAGAGCGCGTTGAAGCTCCACAGGAATCCTAGGAGGACAAAATGGGTCGTAAAAAAGAACGCCTAGCCGCGTAAAATCAATGCGTTAAGACTATATTGTTGCGCGGTTTTGTTTTCCGTTGTGACTATTCATGGGGATGCAGACTACTGGCCAGCAGGACACTTATATTAGAGCTCCTATCGTAGTCGTTCTAGGTCACGTCGACGCCGGGAAGACTACGCTTCTAGACAAGATCAGGGGGACGGCTGTAGCCAAGCGCGAGCCTGGCACCATGACGCAACACATTGGTGCTTCCTTCCTACCATGGAAAGCCTTGGAGGAGATATCGGGGCCGCTTCTAAGCCAGATTAAAGTCGAGATAAAGATCCCTGGTTTCCTCGTCATCGATACCCCTGGACATGAAGCTTTTTCAAACCTGAGAGTTAGGGGTGGCAGTATTGCCGACATCGCCATCCTAGTAGTGGATGTACAAAGGGGCCTCGAGCAGCAGACCTTCGAGGCTATAGATATTCTAAGGAGTAAGAGGGTTCCATTTATCGTCGCGGTAAACAAGATAGATAAAATACCGGGCTGGAAGAGCTTCCCAAACAAGCCTTTTGTCGAGTCAGTTAAAATGCAGGACGAGGCTACCGTTTTAAAGCTGGAAGAGCTCCTGTCATATATTATTGAGCAGTTTAACTCGCTAGGATTCCGCGCTGACCGCTATGACAGGATAAAGGACTTTACCAGGGTTCTTGCGCTTGTACCTGTAAGCGCGCTTACAGGAGAAGGTATGCCTGACCTCCTATTAGTCCTTGCAGGCCTGTCACAAAGATTCCTTTTGAAGCGGCTTGTCGCTCGTGTAGCTCCCGCCCGTGGGGTAGTACTGGAGCTAAAAGAGGAGGTGGGTTTTGGAACTACTGCAACTGTAATCGTGTACGACGGTGTCTTGAAGAAGGGGGATCTGATCGTTGTGGGTGGAATCGAGAAGCCTATCACGACACGCGTGAGACTACTCTTAATGCCTAAACCCCTCGACGAAATGCGTTCACCCGAGGATCGGTTCATAGAGATTGACAGGATATCCGCAGCGGCGGGCGTGAAAGTCATAGCTGATGGGCTTGAAGGCAGTATTCCAGGAGCCCCCTTAATAGTAGCAGCCAGCGAGGATGAAATTAGCAGAATACTCGAAGAAGTCCAGGCCGAGGTTCAAGCGACACGGTTCCAGAGCGACATTGCCGGTGTAGTGGTTAAGGCTGATACTCTGGGGACACTTGAGGCCCTGGTGGGATACCTCAAGAAGAACAATCTCCCTGTACGACTAGCAGATGTAGGCCCTGTTGTTAGACGTGATGTTTTCGAGGCGAGCCTGGTAAAGAACATTGACGCAAAGTATGCAGCAATATTAGCTTTTAACGTCAAGGTGACGCCTGAAGCAAGGGAGGAGGCTGCCCAGAAGGGAGTACAGATATTCACGGAGCGAATACTCTACAGGCTAGTCGAGAACTTCCTTAAATGGTTCGAGGAGCAGAGAGCATTAGAGAGGAGGAGGATATTCGAGAAGGTCACGCCACCAGCTGTTGTGCAGATACTTCCCGGATATGTTTTCAGGCGTCGAGACCCGATCATTGTGGGAGTACGCGTCGTATGCGGTAGGCTCCGCCCAGGGATTAAGCTGATCACGGGGGATGGAAAAGAAATAGGGGATATCATGCAGATACGAGAGCATGAAAACGTGCTTGAAACCGCCGAGGAGGGCTCGGAGGTCGCCATTTCTATTAGAAGCAAGGCGATTGTCGGCAGGCAGGTTGAGGAGGGCGACTACCTGTACTCAGATGTCCCCCTGGAGGAGATAAACCTGCTTCTAGAAAAATACGGTGATGAGCTTACAGAGAAGGAGAAGGAGTACCTTAGAAAACTCCTGAGGTTTAGACTGAAGTTCTCTAACAGGATAGAGTACCCGTAGATAGTACTCTTTTTCTCAACTAGTGAAAAGTGTCGAGAATAACCTTAACTATCTGATCTCATCTAATAGTTTCATGTGGAACGATTCAAAGGTAAGGTCGCCATAGTAACGGGGGGAGCGAGAGGCATAGGAGCCGCTATAACACACAGGCTCGGGAGCGAGGGGGCCCAGGTAGCGATCTTCGACATTGATGCAGAGGCAGGAAAGAGGAGACTCACCGAGTTAAGAGAGCGGGGAGTCGATGCAATCCTAGTACAGGGCGATGTTTCGAGAGAGGGGGACGTCAAGCGATGTGTCTCTCAAGTTGTGGAGACCTTCGGCAAAATCAACGTCCTAGTTAACAACGCGGGTATTGGATTCTCGGGCAAGCCGATATTCGAACAAAGCCTCGAGGAATGGAATAGGGTTATCTCAGTGAACCTCACGGGGCCTTATCTCTTCGCCAAGCACGCCGCGGAGGTCATGGTAAAGAGCGGGGGAGGAGTAATAGTCAACATCGCGAGTACCCGTGCACTGCAGTCTGAGCCTAACACGGAGCCGTACTCGGCGTCTAAAGGCGGGCTTCTGGCGTTGACTCACTCGCTTGCCGTTAGTCTGGCACCGTACAGGATAAGGGTCATAGCCGTGTCTCCTGGGTGGATCGACACCGCAGGGCGGGTCGTGCCTCCCCATAAGTCACAGTTGACGACACTGGATCACGAGCAACATCCAGCGGGTAGGGTTGGGACGCCAGAGGACGTTGCCGCTCTCGTAGCATTCCTTGCGTCCGATGAAGCCGGTTTCATCACGGGCACGAACGTCATTATAGACGGGGGAATGACTGTGAAGATGCTGTACCTCGACGATAAAATCGTGGCTGATAGTCTTTTCCATCTGACAGGTGACAGGGAGTTTTCGGAGCTTGTGAGAAAAGCTGTCTTAGCAGGCTCCCTAGAAAGAGTTAAGAAGGTTCTTAAAAGCGCACTGGAGGAAGGTTTTTGAGGCTCTTTCACGTGGAGAAAACAAGCTATGATGAAAAAACGCCTTCAGAGTAGTGAAGAAGAGGAGTACCTCTGAGCCCGAACCTGGGGGACTTAGAGCGAAGATTTATACCCCCTTAAACTATGTGGTAGCGGATGACGACTTTGCCGAGTTCTGAGAAGTGATGAAACCATTCATGCGCCGACACACCATGACGCGGGTCGAAGTCTTAAAAGTAGGCGTCAAGGCCTTGCTCTGGCAACTCTTGTATTTTCTCTTCCTCTTCATGAGATTCCTCGGCTTCGGAGGACAACTGCTTCTTTATTGATCTAGCGAGGGCTCTACCTATTCCTGGAATCATTGCCAGGTCTTCTTCCCGTGCTGTAACCAGGTCTATCAGGGACTTGTAGCCGTGGGAGTAGAGGCTCCTAGCCCTGACCCTACCTATGCCTCTCAGCGATACTAGCTCGAGAAGCTCCTCCTTTACGCCGTGCTCTATCCGTTTACTTAGTACGGCGAGCCTAACCGAGTGCTCGTTGAAGCCTGTGAGCTTGGCTATCTCAGAGAGGGCAAAGGCGACCCATTCAGCTGTCTGTATCAAGGAGTAGATGTCTCCCGGACCAACATCGTATTTCTCAACTATATGTTCCTCTGGAACCTCGTTTATCCAGTCCTCTAGGAGCAGGGCCGTTTTTAAGCGTTGTAGGAAGAATTCGTACTCAATCTCGTCCTCTGGTGGTCGAGCCACGGGTCCTAGGCTCGAGCTTTTAAGGATGTCTTCAAGCCACTCCTCATCCCCTCTCCTTAGATGTATCGTTGAGGCATCCGGGGTAGAGGCTATAAGGTATAGATACGACAGCGTTGAGGCTTGATCCACCTTTTTGAAGAAGTCTAAGCCTGTCACGGCCGTCTCAGGGTCTATGTAGAGTTCGGCGACTCTAATTCCAAGCTGCGTTGGTTCAAGCTTATCCCCCCTAACCTCAAGGAAGCCTGCCTGCGCCAATCTATTCAGGATTTTTTTCGCTCTTTCGATCACGAAGAAGTAGTCCCTGTTTTGGTAGGAGTAGAAGGTGTTCAAGAGGAAACGCCCTAGCGAGTCGAGACTCCTCACTAATTCACTCGTGGCTATGACTGACAAGAGGTGTGATCGAAGCACAGGCTCTGAAGCCAGCTGGGAGGAGAGGTTCTCGGGTTCTGCCTCTACATATTCCTTGAATAGGAACTCGAGCTCCTGGAGTGAGCGAGCTATCAGCACGGATTCCCCTTCTTTGTCATAGCGCGGCCTCCCAGCCCTGCCCGCCATCTGTTTATACTCCATTACAGGTATCCTCTCGTAATATCCCAGCTCTACATTGAACCTCCTATAATCAGTGACCACTACCCGCCTGGCGGGAAGGTTCACCCCCGCGGCCAGGGTTGGCGTGGCAACGATTACCTTGAGAATCCTATCCCGGAACATTCTTTCAACGGTACTCCTAGCCTCTGAGGCTAGGCCTGCATGGTGGAAGGCCACACCCTTTTGGAGAAGCTCTAAGAGTTGAAGGGTCACTTTGTCGCTGTGCTCTGACTTAAGCCTCCTTATGTTCTCCCGTATCACCTTGAGTTCCCCCGGCGATATGAATTTACTTGTAATCGCGGAGAGTTTCCGCGCGTCACTCACAGCCGACCTTCGTGTAGGGCTGAACACGAGGAGCTGCCCGTCTTCCTTAAGGGTGTCATAAGCTAGGTCGAAAAGCGGGGCTCCATGGTTCTCAAGGGAAACGGATTGTCCATCGTTGTAGAAAATCTCTCCGTTGTAATACACGCCCTCACGTAGAGGAACGGGTCGCCAGTCAACCCTAACAGGCCTGGCTCCAAGCCACTCGGTAAGTTCTTCGAGATTGCCTATGGTAGCGCTGAGGCCGAGCAGCTGGGGCCTTTCAGGCATAAGCTTTGTACGTGTTAACAGTACCTCGAGCGTTGCGCCACGCCTATCGGAACCAAGGAGATGTATCTCGTCAGCAACTATAACCGATACCTTGTCGAACCAGGGGGCCTTGTGGCGTAGGAGGCTGTCCGCTTTCTCGTTCGTCGTGACTATGACGTCGTACTTTCCAAGCCATGCATCGTCGCTGTCAAAGTCACCCGTGCTTATAGCTGTCTTATAGCCGAAGACACCGAAGAAGTTTTTGAACTCCTCGTACTTTTCTGAGGCTAAGGCGCGAAGCGGAACCATGTATAGGGCTTTACCCCCCTCTAGAAGCCTCTTCAGGATGGTTAACTCTGCAACCAAAGTCTTGCCAGATGCTGTGGGAGCTGCGATTACAAGGTCCTTGCCTTCAAGGGCTCCCTGTCTAACTGCCTCGTACTGGGTCGGGTAGAGCTGCGTTATGCCTAAACGGTTCTTAAGGGTCTCAAGTATGTTTCTGGGAAAAAACTTTGCAAGTATGTCGGTGCTGTAGTAAGCCATGGCATTCACTCAAATTCATACCAGGATTATTAATACCAGGATTAAAGATTCACCTTAAATATTAACGGGTTTTATGCACTCTCTTCTTGGAGTCATGAGTTCACCCTCCCTTACGAAGCTCTCGATAACCTCTCTAACCATGCTTTCATCGATCCCTCTTGATGTAAGCTCTTCTATGACAGTCTTGATCTCAACGCATTCCCCGTTGTTCTCCTTGACGAGATGGCGTATAGTGTCCAAGATCGTTATTATCTTCTCACGTTTCGACTTAGGCTGACCCGTCATTATGGTGTCGATGTCTATTGTCTTTGTTTGGGTATCAATGCCAACGTTCCTGAGGAAGAACTCCATGAGCTCTATCGCTGTCTCAGCGTCTTCCTCGATGACAACGGGGCGGAGGTGTAGCCTGGCCCTCGCCTCGGCGAGTCTTATTAGGGCTTCTAGCTGGCGTGGAGTTATCGCGATGGGAGAGTTTGGATCCTCGCTTTTAGACCTCATCGCTACATAGTACTCAACTATCTTGCTTTTAGCTTCTGCGGAGAGCTTGGGTCGGATGTTCTTCCTCGCATAGGCTACGTACTTTTTCAAAAGATCGGCTGGAACTGTATGGCTGAGAGCCTCGGGATACGTCTCGCCATGGAAGTCCACGACATACTGTGCAAGCTCCCTGTCCCTCTCCCTGTTAGGAGTATCTTTTATCACAAATATAAGGTCGAATCTAGAAAGTATTGTTACAGGGAGGTCTATATTCTCGGAGATATTCTTGCCCGGAATATATCTCCCGAACACGGGGTTGGCGGCTGCGAGGATGGACGCCCTCGCGTTTAAGGTAGCGACTATGCCTGCTTTGGCTATACTAACCGTTTGCTGCTCCATGGCCTCGTGTATACTTACCCTGTCCCTAGCCTCCATCTTGTCGAACTCGTCTATACATGCTACACCACCATCTGCAAGTACTAGAGCACCGGCCTCGAGGTAGAACTCGCCGGAATTCTTCTCACGAACCACTGCCGCCGTCAGTCCGGCGGCGGATGCCCCCTTGCCGGACGTGTATATGCCTCGAGGGGCTAGGGAGGCGACGTACCTGAGTATTTGACTCTTAGCAGTTCCCGGGTCACCGATTAGCAGGATGTGTATATCCCCCCTAACTCTCACGCCGTCAGGGTATATTTTCGGGACACCGCCGAAGAGCAATAAGGCTACCGCCCTCTTGATCTCCTTATACCCGTAAATCGATGGAGCTATGGAGTTCAGGATTAGCTCTTCAATATCTTCACGACGCGAGAGCTCCAGAATCTTCTTTTCATCCTCGGGCGTGATCTCTACGTCAAGGGACTCCTTCGTGGCAACCTCGATGTAGTTAGCCTCTATGTATGGGTGGAAGATTGGTGGAGTGTTCTTTAATAGCTTCTTGTCCTCCTCCACCCTCATAAAACCGATAACAGTCGCTCTGTCTCCTGGACGCACGATATCCGCTAGATCCTCCCTAACTACAACATCGATTGATCTTGGAAGCTGGCCAGGTGGTAGCTCTTCAGGCTTCTCCTGTAGGACGAACTTCTGTATATCCACGAACTTACTCTTCTCTATCACTAGAGTGAAGCCCTGAGACCTCCTGCCCTCCTCTTCGCATCTCGGGCAGACAGTAGGCTTTGTAAACCCCTCGGATTCCTGCTTTACCTCCTGCTCATGGCCACAAGTCTTACACCTGAAGACGCCCACTATCAGCTCGTGTTTTACTGGAGAAATCTTCGTTACAATACCCTCTATCGCCAGGAGCTTGCCCAGGTGCTTTGCTCTCACATCCCTTATCTTGACGTGAAGGGCCTCCGGGAGTTTCCGGATCCTCACATGGAAATCTCGTACCCTCTGGGCGTACTCCGGGTTCTCTACGCTCATTACCTCGTAGACAGCTTTTGAAGCTGCTTCCAGGAAGACTGAAGGTGTTTCTGTTAGGGTGTCTGCTAGCGTCTTATCATACAGTAATATGTCCTCAAAGTCGACGACTAGAGAGACGCTGTTCTCGGCGCTCATCCGCCTTATCATTTCCCTGTATTTTTCACGGCCGTCAGGTGCACGAAAATCCTTGAGAAACTCTGTTAGCCTCTCGACGAGCGGTATGCTTTGAACAATGACCTGCCCCGCCATACTACACAACACCTACAAGCCTCTTCATCGAGTCGCTCCAAGAGCTTATCAAGCTGCATAACTGTGTGTAAAGCAATTGCTCTTCGCGAGTCATATTCCTCATTTTATCCCTCTCGGCCTGAGCACTCGCAACAGCAAGGGCTACGATCTTCTTGAGCCTTAGACTTAGAAGATCCGAGAAGGCTATCCTCACGCTCTTAAGCTCAGCCTCACGCTCCGCGTCACCCTTAGACGCCTCATACTTCAAATGTGAAACGTATAGCATCAGCTTCAGGTAAAACCCTTCTTCAAGCGGTTGTAAAGCCTCGGACTTCGACTCGTTCCAGCTCAACTTCTTTAAATTTAGGCTTGCCTTGAACGCTTCTACGTCTATTCTAGCCTCCTTTCTAGAGATGAGCTCGAGGGCATAAGTGTAGGGCAACTTTATCTTCATTCCAGGCTTGAGCTTGATATCTAGGCCAGCTATGCTCTCTTTACCCTCCTTCTCTATTATGAGGGGCACCTCTATATCCGAGTAAAACAGAGTATCCAGCAACCCTGGAACAAGCACACTTTATAACCTTTTAGATAGGTTTTTTCAGTTTTTCATTTATAAATGTTGAAAGTAAAACGTCGTTATATCGTAATATAATTGTACTACCTTGTAGCTAGCTTGCGGGCCTCGCGCTCTGTTTCGCGGAGAAGAACTATATCTCCAACCCTAACTGGCCCCCTAACATTTCTCGTAAGTATTCTGCCCTTATCTCTCCCTTCTAAGACGCGCACGCGAACCTGGGTAACCTCCCCTGTGACGCCGGTCCTGCCTATTATTTGAACAACCTCTGCCGGTGTAGCATCGCTCCACTTATCGGCCATTTTTACTACCCCTCTCGTCCAGAAGACTTTGACCATTTAAATTTTTTTGGTTACTTGGGAAAAAGGAAAAACAACCCAGAATATTAATGAAGGGTAAAGATGCACCCTCGAAATCCTTAAGCGGAGACCTTAAGCTTGTTAACATGCTGCACTACCTCGTCGACGAGTGCCTTCGCATCGCCGGGTTCAATTATAGCTGCTGCAGACGCTGCTACATTGATGCCCGCAGCCTTCCCCAGTCTTTCCTTGGAGGGGACATAGACGTAGGGTACCTTCTTCTCCTCACAGAGGAGAGGGAGGTGTGCAACTATCTCGGGGGGATCGACATCCTCCGCAATGAGTACTAGTACTGCCTGTCCTCTCTCGATGGCTTTGGTTGTCTCGTTTACACCTTTCTTTATCTTTCCTTTTTCCCGTGCCGCTGAAAGAGCGTTGTAGGCTTTCTCGGCAAGCTCTCCTGGAACTTCAAACTTTACATAAAACGGCTTCTTGGACATATCGCTCACCTTTCGCTCATCTACCCCTCACACAACATGCCCTGTCTTTATAAATCTTTGCTTAATAGTGAACAAGGCAACATGAAGACCTCTACAGGACTATTCCGGGAGAGTATGAGGAGTTATCTCGGCAAGTTCTATAGCCGAGAATACGTCAGGGAGCTCGAGGAGAGC
Organism: Thermofilum uzonense; assembly: GCF_000993805.1. NCBI lineage: Archaea > Thermoproteati > Thermoproteota > Thermoprotei > Thermofilales > Thermofilaceae > Infirmifilum > Infirmifilum uzonense. Next base: position 1,470,013 of record NZ_CP009961.1, on the reverse strand, counting down.
TTGAGAACCCCGGGCTCGAGATATTTCATGAGAGTAAATACTTTGAAAGCCGACCCCTCAGAGGTAGCGTACATATTACGGGAGGAGGGCTATGAGGTATATAATCATCCACAGGTTCGCGAGGCTATCTACACGCATGTGAAAGGCCCATTTGATGTCAACATACACCGGGGACGAGTTATCATAGACTGGAAAACAGCTGAGAGCGTTTACGTGGGGGCAAACGTGTACGCTCCCGGAGTCCATAAAGTTGTAAATGCTGATAAAGGAGACTACGTGACTGTAACTTCTCCAGATGGTACAGTGGTTGCAGAGGGCGTTCTCGAGATGAGTCCCCCTGAAATATTTCGTGAGAGGAGGGGGCTAGCGGTGAGAACGACGAACTCCGTTTTCAGAATAGTATCACTACGTGAACACCCCTTCTTCAGGGAGGGTGTGATATACCACCAGTCCTTGCCGAGCATTGTAGCCGTTAAAGCTCTCGCACCCAAGCCCGGCTGGACGGTTCTCGATATGTGTGCGTCTCCCGGCGGTAAGGCTACACATGCAGCTACACTAATGGAGGATTCAGGCGAGGTAATAGCTGTCGATAGGAGTGAAAACAAGGTTAGGGCGATCGAGGAGAATGCTAGGAGACTAGGGCTCCGTTCCGTAAGGCCGCTCCTCTACGATTCGAGGTATATATCTGAGGTGCTTGGCGTGAATAGCGTAGACGCGGTTATCCTGGATCCCCCTTGTACAACTCTAGGAATACGACCCAAGCTTATCTACACGCGAGAGGAGAAGGATGTCTACCAGCTGGCTGAATACCAGCGTCAATTCCTCTCAGAGGCGTGGAGGGTCTTAAGACGGGGCGGGCTCCTCTTATATACGACGTGCACTTTGACGCCCCACGAGAACGAGTTCAACGTATTATATGCTACCTCGAAGCTGGGCTTCAAGACCCTCCGCGTTAATACACCTCTTAAACTGCGCACCCCCTATCTTGGAATAGAGGGAGCGGTATTTGACCCTGTGGTGAATGATACGCCTGGTTTCTTTATATCAGTTTTAAGGAAAAATGGAGAAAGCGGTTAAAGCTTAGATATGAAGTCCTGCACTTCACTAGTTGAGAAGATTTTGAAGGTTCTATCATAGACGTCGATCTTAGCGAGCTCAATGTTTTCCGCCGTAAAACCGTCCTCCATCGACTCTTTAAGTGCCCTGAGCGCCAGCAGTATTGCTTGATCGATCTTTATATTGTCGGTGTATTCCCTTGTAAACAGGTCTATTGCCTTCTGAGCCCCCGTGCCAATCGCCCTTGCCTTACATCTCAAGTAGGTTCCTCCGGGGTCAGTCTGGATTAGATGCACGCCTTTCCTGTCTACCCCGGCGAATAGGAAAGCCACACCGAAAGGTCTAACGCCACCGTGCTGGGTATACATCTGCTTGATATCACATATCCTCTTGACAAGTAGCTCGATCGGTACCGGCTCGCCGTATACGAGGCGATGGCTCTGAGCATAGATTCGGGCCTGGTCTATGAGGACGCGGGCGTCACCGAAGAGGCCTGCAAAGGCTACACCCACGTGTTGATCTATCATTTTAATTTTCTCAGTGCCTTCTACGAGGGGGGAGGCACTCCTCTTCTCTACTGCCAGAACCACGCCATCAACAGCTTTCACGCCTAACGCTGTCATCCCTCTCTTGACGGCCTCATATGCGTATTCGACTTGGTATAGCCTACCTTCAGGGCTGAAGATCGTAATGGCTCTATCGTATCCCGCCATTGGTGCAGCAGGAAACATGGAAACACCGTGTATATTCAATTAGTGCAGTTAATAATTCTTGCGTTACAAAGCTCCAACCGAGTACTAGTGGCAAATGTTTAATTTAATGTGATGAGTGTGAAGGTTAGGTGTGTTAAAAATGTCCAAGAAAAAGCTAAGTATCGCGAGGCTCGAAAAGGGCGGGAAAAGGTTTGAGGTTTTCGTTGACGCCGAGAAGGCCTGGGCCATGAAGAACGGTGAAAAGGTCAATATCCGAGAAATTATCGAGGGCGAGTTCATCTACAGTGATGCAAAACAAGGATTGAAAGCATCTGAGACCGACTTGAAGAAGTTCTTCGGAACCACCGACCCCTACGTTATCGCTGAGAATATCATAAAAAAGGGTGAACTGCTCTTAACGGCTGAGCAGAGGCGTGAGCTCATAGAGGCGAAGAGGCGACAGATAATAGAGTTTCTGTCAAGAAACACGATAGATCCTAGGACAAATACGCCTATACCGCCTAAGAGGATTGAGCTAGCCCTCGAAGAAGCTAAGGTGAGCATAGACCCATTCAAGCCCGTCGAAGCGCAGGTAAACGATATTCTGAAGAGCCTAAAGATGATCTTACCCCTAAAGGTCGCAAGAGCCATTCTAGCCGTGCATATTCCCGCGCCCTACGTCGGCAAGGCTTACGGCGCATTACAAAAAATAGGGAAAGTCCTACGGGAGAGCTACGCCACGGATGGCTCGCTCAACGTGGAACTAGAGGTTCCTGCCGGAATGCAGTCCTCTGTAATCGAAACCGTTTCGAGCCTTACCAAGGGGCAAGGAGATGTAAAACTGCTCAGAACTGAACAGGTGTAGCTGGCAGGGGTGGTTTGAGGTGAACCTCTACGTTAAGGATAGGCAGATAGTAGTCCCAGGTGAGCCTGTAGGCGAGGCGGGAAAGGTGAGCATTGAAGGACATGTCTACCGCGTAAACAAGAAATTCTTCTCTAAGGTACTAGGGGTAGTGTACGTTGACGAGGAGAGAAAGGTCGCACGGATAATTCCTCTTAAAGGAAAATATATACCCGTTGAGGGCCACAAGGTCATCGGGAAAATCGTGGAGGTGGGTTTTACTAACTGGGTTGTCGACATCAACTCTCCCTACACTGCCGTTCTTCCCGTGAGCGAGGTGACCTCCAAGCCTGTCAACATCTCCCGCAACGAGCTTGCAAGAATCCTCGATGAGGGCGACTTGATACTCGCTAAGATAGTCTCCTTTGACTTCACAAAGGACCCGGTAGTCAGTATTAGGGAGTCAAAGCTGGGTAAAATCCCGAGGGGGTCACTGGTGGAGATCAGTCCTCAGAAGGTCGCACGGATAATCGGTAAGAAGGGGTCTATGATCTCTATGATTGAGGAGATGCTCGGGGTTCAACTCATAGTCGGTCAAAACGGCAGGGTTGTTGTGGTAGGTAGTGACCCCTTGAAGGAGGAGATAGCTGTCCTGGTTATAAAGAAGATAGACGCAGAAGCTCATATATCGGGCTTGACGGATAGGATTAAGGAGTTTATAAAGGAGAGGCTGGGAGAATGACGAGGAATAAAAACGTGAAACTGCTAGACGAGAACGGAAGGAGAAGCGATGGGCGATTGCCTGACGAGATGAGACCGTTGAAAATAGAGGCCGGGGTTCTTAGAAACGCTGACGGCTCAGCCTATGTGGAGCTCGGCAATAACAAGGTTATAGCCGCCGTATATGGACCTCGAGAGGTAACTCCGCGCCATGAGGCTCTAAGCGACAGAGCCATACTCCGCTGCAAATATTCGATGCTTCCATTCAGCGTCGCTGAGAGGAAGAGCCCGCAGCCTTCCCGACGCGAGATAGAACTCTCAAAGGTCATACGGGAGGCCTTGACCCCCGCCATATTCCTCAACGAATACCCCAGGACGACGATAGACGTGTTTATCAACATCCTCGAGGCGGACGGGGGAACCAGAACAGCCAGTATAATCGCGGCAGCCGTAGCCCTTGCAGACGCTGGAATAGCGATGAGAGACCTCGTAGCAGCTATAGCCGTGGGAAAAATAGGGGACATACTGGTTCTCGACATTAATGGTCTCGAGGATCAACACGGAGACGGGGACATGCCTATAGCCATGATGCCAAAGCTAGGAGAAGTTACTCTGATACAGGCGGATGGAGTCTTCACCCCTGAGGAGATAGAAAGGGCATTATCCATGGTCTCCAAGCCGATCAAGAGAATATACGAGGAACAGGTGAAAGCGTTAAAAAGCAAGTATGAGTCGATTAGGCAAGAGGTGACTGAGAGTGAGTGATGAAGCTTCTAGGCTTCGAGTGCTACCTGTAATTAAAAAAGAGCTTCTACTAGCATCGCTCAGGAAGGGAGAAAGACTCGACGGGAGAAGTCCCGAGGAAGTCAGACAAATTACCATTCAGACGGGGATAATAGGCAAGGCTGAGGGCTCCGCACTCGTACAACTCGGTGAAACTAGGGTGATTGCAGGCGTCAAGCTAGGTCTAAGCTCCCCCTTCGGGGACACTCCAGACGAAGGAGTCCTGATAGTCAATGCGGAGCTTTCACCCTTAGCTTCACCCTTCTTCGAGCCTGGCCCTCCAGGAGAGGAGGACATAGAGCTTGCTAGGGTTGTTGACCGTGGCCTTAGAAGTGCCGAGGTTATAGACATGCAGAAACTTTCTATCATTCCAGGCTCCAAAGTTTGGGCTGTCTTCGTAGACATATATCCTCTCGACCACGCGGGCAATATTCTCGACGCTGCTGGTCTAGCCGCGATGAGCGCCCTGCTCAACTCTAAAATGCCTAAGACCACGGTTGAAAACGGGAGGATAACAATCCTAGAGGAGAAAGTCCCCTTGCCTGTGCGTAGTAGGATAGTCTACGTAACCCTGGCAAAAATCGGGGATTATATGGTCGTCGACCCCAGCCTAGAAGAGGAGCTCGTCTGTGATGCAAAAATAACATTCGGTGTAACAGAAGACGGGAAGATCTCCGCTATCCAAAAGAGCGGTGACGGCTCTATAAAGCCAAGCGAGTTGCTTCGAGCCAGAGACATGGCGATAGAGGTATCGAAGAAGCTGTTCGAAAAGCTGCCTCCGATTAGTAGTCAGGAGCAATGATAAAAAATATATTCAGCGGGATTGAACCCTAAAAGGCGATGCTTTATGGGTAAGCATACAAAAATCGTTGGAAGAGCTGGGAGGTTTGGTGCGCGCTATGGCGCTACACTGCGCAAAAAAACGGCTGCCATTGAGAGCAAGATGAAGGCCAAGCATAGATGCCCAAGGTGCCAAACAGTGGGAAGTCTGAGGAGGATTAGCATCGGGATATGGTCCTGCAAGAAGTGTGGCTACACATTTGCGGGCGGAGCATACCTCCCGCGAACCGAGTCAGGTAGAACCTTCACCCCCGAGGAGTTGAAAGCCCTCGGCTTGTAAGAGAAAATTTTAGTGCTAAGCTTAAAGCTTCGTCGGGCGAAATCTCGTCTACCCTTTTATCCGGATCTACACCCGACTCGCTCAAGATCCTGCGCACCTCTTCCTTTTTAAGCCCATATCCCAGAACTATACCCGTCGAGAGTTTCTTTCTCCTATAAGGGAATACTGATCTTGTGAAGGACTCAACGGCTTCAATGCTTTCAGGTGAGAGCTCCTTCCGGGGTATCAGCTTCACCACAACGGTCTCAACGTGAGGCCTGGGCTTGTAGGCTTCACGTGGTATCGTGAATAGTTTCTCGACTGAGAAGCATAGCTGTGTAAGTATGGAGAGCCTTCCATAAATACTTGTTCCGGGAGGGGCAAGCATTCTCTCACCCACCTCTCTCTGAATACCTAGAACCGCGTAAACCAGGGAGGCGTCACGGCAAAGCATTGCTATAATTCTTGAGGAGAGATAAAAGGGAGTATTCGAGACGACAACGTGTCTACTTTTACTAGTTGTAAAGAAGACTGCATCCGTTAGAACAACATCTACTTTCCCCATCCCCCCTCTACATTCCTTGAGAAGTTTTACGAGTGAGGGGTCAATCTCGCTACAAAAAACGTAGCTTGCGACCCTCGATAAAGGCAAAGTCAAGCTTCCGAGCCCGCAGCCTATCTCGTACACAACGCTACCCTCATCCACGACCTCTGCAAACATCGAGGCAAACCTCTCATCGACGAGCATGTGTTGCCCTAGTTGTTTACGAAATCTTAGAGAGTACGCCCTCCTAAGGCACTCCACCACCAACAACCCGGGTTCAAATCATGCATATAGATTAAAACGTGCCGTCGGGAAAACCCGAAAACCATAAATTTTCCTAAAAATCCGGTTAACAGGGGCCCGGATGGTGTAGCCTGGATAACACGCTGGCCTGTGGAGCGCGAACCCACAGGCAGCGCGCAGAGAGCCAGTGAACCCGGGTTCAAATCCCGGTCCGGGCCCTCCCAGGTTTACCCCAATACAATTTTCGAGCCAACCCTTGATCCCTTCAACAAAGCTTATCATGATGCTTCCTCCCTTAGGTTTTTGTGAATACAAGGCTGGTCTTGAAAAATGAGGCACGCCAAGCGCTTTCTTATGGTTGGGGCTTCCTTGTATTCAGAGAGCCGCCGGAGTCCATCCGCTTTTCCATCCAGCTTATCAAGGATTTGGGGCTTTGCGGTCCTGAGCCCTTACTCATCACGGTTGGCGACGTCGTCTCTTACAACTTTGCCGCTTACGGGCGTAGCGATGTGGCTGTGGTAGACGGTAAGACTAGACGCAGCATGCGCATTCAAGGTGTTGTCGCGGCGAACTCCTATAATTGCGTTAATGACCCAGGTACGATTTCTCAAGAATGCATAGAGGCTATTAAAAGTGCAATTGAGGAGGCAAAGAAGGATAGAAAGAGCATAGTATATGTGGATGGTGAAGAGGATCTTTTATCACTCGTTGCGCTAAAAGAGTGCCCCCTTAATGAAAGCTGGGTTATATATGGTCACTGGAAAGGCTTCTTGTGCCTGTTACCCTGTACAGAATTCTTTAAGAGGCTAGCCAACGTATTGCTCGAGACCAGTTTCGAGAAGGAGTGACTCTACCAGCGCTACATTGGCACGCAAAGAACTATAGGGTATTCCTAGTGCCTTTGAGATAAAATAAAGATTCAACCTAACATCTAGCCGATTCAATACGACAGCTATAACCGCGGCTAGAACATTTCGCCTACTCCTACCCGTCGAGAAGCGTCTAATGCGGCCAAGTATTAATCTAACATGCCTTCTGACTTCCTCCCTTGGAGCTATTGCGGCAACCTTCTCTAGAAGCTCTTCCAACTCGCCGTCCCACCCGTCATGAAGAAAGCCCAGCGCGCGGACAACCGGTATTATGTGTATCAAGTCTCCTGTACTGAGCTTAAAGCCGCGTAGCCGAAAGACCTTTACAACCTCCCTTAATCCCGTCCTGGGCCTCGACCGCTTGACCTCAAAATATACAAGAAAAGCTAGGAGCGCCGACTTCTTCCAGATCCTCAACCCGTTCTTAGCGGCACGTCTCAACAAGATCTCGTATTCTTCAATGATACGTGTACGTGTCTCATGGGTCAAGTTGAAGTCCAGTGAGACCGCGGATAGTATTCTCCAGGCATGGCCTGTAGAAAAACGTCCCGTGACTACATCGTTAAGCTGTTTCAAGCGTGGATCCAGCTTTAAAACGGCCTTTCGAGCCTGGGAGCCCTCAGAGAATCGAACTGTATCATCGAAGCCCTGCTGTATAACCTTACCGCAGGACGTACAAACATAATGCCCCCTCGGGTCAAAAACCACTAATCCACCGCACTCGCTGCATCGCATGTGTTGAGACCTAGAAAACACTGTTATATGCGGTGAAGGCTTAACGTCGGGGGGAGGGCTCTAAAAACACTAATAAAAACTTTTCCCAACCTAGACCTCTACGACCGGCATCGTCAGGGTTCGCTTGACGCCCGGGAGAAGCCTAATCTTCGTTAAAACCGTCTCGCGAACCTCGCGCTCATCCTTTCCCGATATCTTGACTATTATATCATAGACGCCGTAAAGGAGGTTGGCCTCTATAACGCCTGGAACCTTCCGTAGCTCTTCTAAAACAGCTCTCTCCTTGCCTATGTCACAATTAATAAGAACGTAAGCAGTAGCCGTCATCGATTTATATGGTGAGTCCATGTTTTTAAAGTTGTCACTTTTCGAACGGTCTCAGGATGCAGTTCATCGTCCAGGAATAGAGAAAAATATATGAATTAAGTAGTCCTCTACAATTCTGGTGCGGCCGTGGTCTAGTCTGGAAGGATGGCGGCCTTCCACGCCGCAGAGCGCCCTGCACGCGCGGAGAACCCGGGTTCAAATCCCGGCGGCCGCACCTTCTCTCGGAAAAGTTCTCGGAAAGAAATGCTCAGGATTGTGACTCAGGCGTTGAGAATGAGTTTAGGGAGCCAGCCCCAGTCCACAGCTGGCAGTTAGACAATGCCGTGGAGCCTATATATCCTTTGAACCCTTTGCTCTCCGTTTATAGCGTCGATTACCTTGGCTGTTGCTTGGGGGACGAGGTCTCGCCACTGCATGCCTCGAGCCATAAGAAGCCTTATGGAAGTCCCGGAATACTTCTCTCTGTCGAAGAATGGTATGGGCGACACTTGGTAGCCGGCCTCCTCTAATAGTAGTCGTGAAAGCTCGTCGTTGGTGTATGCGGTGTCGAAGGTCGGAGCGTACGTCCTAATGTTGCATATCCACTTCGAGTGTTCAGAGTACGTGTCCGGCACCATAACTATTAAGGCCCGCTCCAACAGGTTTTCCTGTTTGAGCGCCTCCCATATCATGAGGGCGCGTTCTCCAGCCGTGAACGGGTTTTTCGGCTCGAAGCTTTGTTGTGCGCTGCCTATGCCTATGATTACCTCTTTTTCACGCGAGAGAATCCATTTCAAAGCGTTAAGGTGGCCCAAATGGAATGGTTGGAAGCGCCCTATATAGAATGCACGTCCATTCATACTCGGCACCTTGTCTCTTCGATCTTCAACAACTCTCCGTAAAACTCTTTCAGGACGTCCCTATAGTCACGCTCTCCTTTCTCAACCTCATCCATCCGCTCTAGGATGTTCTTCGTCGTGTCCTCTGATATGTAGTCCCTGAAGTTATCGTAGAGGAACTGGTACACGCGTTGACCGAGATTGGTTGGAACAAGCTTCCCACCCTTGACTTCTATAACGTAGTTGCGCGCGAAAAGCTTTCTTATGATTTCAGCGTAAGTCGACGGCCTGCCTATGTTCTTCTCCTTCATGAGGCCCACAATGTCAGCCTGGGAGTAGAGCGGAATCAAAGGCCTTCTCTTATAGTCTACGTCGACGACCCTGTACCTCCCCGGCTCCAGTCTGAACGCCTGGCGTAGAGGCTGAACCTTCAGAAACCCCTCCTCAACGACCCCGGCAACAAACCGGTACTCCTTTGCGAAGTACTCCGACTTTACCTCCACAACCTTCTCCTTGACGCGGGCGGGCATCATCTGGCTAGCCATAAACCTTGAAAATATCAGCCTGTACAGTGCGAAGTGTTGACGCGTTAGCTGGATCGGGAGCTGGATCACCCCCTGCTGAATCTGGAGAGACAGCGTCTCGGCGTCGATGGGCCTCGTGGGACGAATACACTCGTGGGCCCCCTCAGCCCCCCACCTCCTGGCAGTGAACATCTCCGATCCAAACTTCTCCGAGATATACGTCCTAGCCACGTTTATACCTGCGTCTGACACCCTTGTGCTATCCGTCCTGTGATAGGTTATCAAGCCGCTTTCGAAGAGCTGCTGTGCCACCCTCATGGCGACGTCCGCACTCATACCAAGCAACTCGTTCGCGTCGCGCAGCATTGTGTCCGTGGTGTAGGGTGGTGGCGGGTTTAGGAGCTTCTCCTCGGTAGCCTTTTCTTCAACGATGACCTCGCTCCCTTGAAGCGCCTTGGCTACAATGCTCGGACGCTTGCCGTCAAGTTGAACATCCTCTATTATGAGGTAAACGTTGTTTTCTAGAACTACCTTGAACACGGGTCTAACGCTCTTCATGGACTCCCTGTACCTATCGATAACCCATCCCAGAACTGGGGTTTGGACACGTCCTGCAGAGAGCCACGTCATCCCGAAGTTCTCCTGGAGCTTTTTGCTGAGCGCGAAGCCAACCCAGCGATCCTCGATCCTACGGACAAACTGGGACTTCACAAGGTTCATATTGACGTCGCGTGGGTTATCGAGAGCCTCCTGAAAGGCCTTACGCGTTATCTCGTGGAACTCTATCCTCCTCAAGACGCGTGTGAAGGGCTTCAAAGTAACGTAGATGTCCCAGGCAATCTTCTCTCCCTCGGTGTCCGGGTCGGTAGCCAGGAGAACTTCATCCACCTCGTAGGCGAGGTCCTGAAGCTTCAAGACAAGATCCATCTTGTCGACAACCCTGTCGCTACCGCAGTATGGGCAGCGCTTGAGAGTCGACCCCTTACCTCCAACGTTGTATGTGTTGCCGTCTGCCTTGTAGTCCGTGAACTGGCGCCCGCAATCCAGACACTTTTTCAGAGAAGTGAAGACGGGGACAAAGGCGTTCTTTTCGGGATTAACCAGCACGCCGTACTTGTTGAGGGAATAGTTCTTGAAGAAGAACTCCGTTGACGTTATAAGGTCGTACACGTGGCCTTGCGACGCGACGATCTGCAGGATCCTATTTCCCGTCGTGGTCTCGTATACGAAGAGACTCCCCATTCTACGCCTGTTAGGCTTCCCGAAGAAGCTTGCAATTGTCTTAGCCTTGGTGGGTGACTCGACAATAACTAGCACAGACTTGACGAGATCTTTGGCGAGAGCAGCTGAGGCTCTACCCTCAATTATGGCCTTGATGACCTCACGTTCACGCGAGACCTCCTCCATTGTTCTTCCAAGATCTACCTCCTCGAGTTTCTTCCATTGTGATTCACCAGTGTAGAATCTTATCGCCCTGAAGAATTTCTCTAGGAGCACAGCGTCGTTCTCGAGAATTATCGAAAGCCCTTTCGAGATACCCCCTGCATAAAGCCTGGAAGTCCTCCCGGATGCTTGCAGGTAAGTGTAGACGTCGGGCAGTATGACGTAGTATTGACCCTCCTCCCTAAACATCTTTACTGTAGTCTCTTCGGATAGCCTCTCCAGCACTGATGGATCCGAGAGGTATTTTACCACAAGGTCCCGAAGCCTCAGCAAGCTCTTCACGAGAAAAGCATAACGCCCATTGGTCACCCCCTGCATGTACAACTCCTGGAGAGCCCTGTACTGAGAGGCGTCAAGCTGGAGAATACGAGATCTTATGTTCGCCACTAGACGGTTTATCTCCACGGCATCGCCTTTCTCGACTATTGAAACGAGATTCGATGCAAGCTGTAAAAGCCTGTTCGGCGTGAGCTCCTCGGGCACAAGCCTAAACTTGAACCTTGGGACGCCGACAAAGACGGCATACTTGACGACGTGGGGTAAATCCAAGCCCCTCACGAGAAGGCCATAGTAACTCGCAACACCGACAAGAACTCCTACTTCCCCGCTGCTAAAACGCTCTAACAGGTTTCTTTTTGCCTTGCCGTAAACGTATTCAGCCTTCAATCCCCTTGCCGCAAGCCTCTCGACCATTTTCGCGAGCTTATCCTCTGGTGTACCGATTGGAAAGAACACTAGGCCTCCAGGTCCCAGAGTGGACACGAGCTCCACTGCTTTATCGGTTAAATCCAACTCGCTACTCAAAGCATAGACGTCTAGAACATTCCTCAGCTGCTCGCTCCTAGAGCCGACCTCGAAGCCAAGGAGCTCGCGGAAAAGCTTGACCCTCTGCCCCCTCGCACGCCCGGTGGCTGTCGACACGACGAGGACACCTTTCTTCCCGCTCCTAGCAAGCATAGATTCAAGCTTCGACTGAAGCTTCTCAAGCTCGTCAGCATTATTCTCCGCATGCTTCCTGTTCCGCTGCATGATCAGCATCCTTGCCCTAAGCGTGACTAGCTCCAAGGCTGTCGAGATCTCCTCCTCCGAGAAGCCTAGCAGGACAAGTATCCTGTCAATATTCTTCGAGGACTTCAAAACAGAGTCAACGTCATCCACGAATACAAAGTCGAACCTGGCACCTTTGAGATACTCGAAGTTCCTTGCGAGGAACTGCGCGGTCGTTAAAAGAATCGAGTAGTCACCCCTAGACACCCTGTCCAGTACCTCCTCCCTCTCTTTGGGTGAGAGTCCTCCGTGATAAGCCATTATCCTCTCTCGGTCAAAGCCCACCCTCGAGGCGAACTGTAGGGCCTTATCGTAGACCTGTCCGAGAAGCGTCGTGGTAGGCAAAACGAGGTAAACCTTACCGCCCTTAGAGGCAAGATAGAGGCTCATCGTAAGCCCGAAAACAGTCTTCCCGACTCCGGTTGGCGCTAAGACCGCGAAGCTGGAGCCCTTTAAAACCCTCCTAGCCCATGTGACCTGGGCAGACCAGGGCCTACTACCCACAGCCTTCTCGAAGAAATCTATGAAACTAGAAAGCTCCTCCTCCAGCTTGACTACCTCGCCTAACCTGCCAACGCGACCCCTCTTCTCAAGCCGTAAAACAAGATCCTTCATATATGAGACGTACTCCGGGGTGGAGAGGTTGTCGGGAGCCCCGCGGAGCGTTTTAGTCGAGGGGAGGCAGACCTGGCAGGGTAGCCTGTTCTCCAGCCTCTGATCCGTCACAGGCCCGCCGCAGTTAGGGCAGAGCTCGCGGAATATAGCATGTATATTGTTATCCTCCACGTTTTTCTCAAGAGAAAAAGTAAGCGTGCAACGTTATAAAAAATTTATTAGTGTTAGCCTTAACCCTGAGAGGCAAGCTTTACGAGGCGGTTCCAGTTGTTCTCCACATCCCTCTTAATCTCTTCCAGGAGCTCCCTGTTCTGGGGTTCGAGCAGGTGCCTGAACCTCCCCTGTAGCTTGAAGTAATCCTCGATGGGTTTCGGCTCCTTGACTGGGACGGTTATCCTAATCTTCCCGTTCTCATACTCGTAGAGGGGCCAGATCCTGGTTTGAACCGCTAGACGTGCAACCTCGATGCTCCTTGAAGGGTCGAAGTACCACCCGGTAGGGCATGGCGTATAGTAGTGGAGGACTACGGGACCTGTAATAGACGCAGCCTTCACGAGTTTGTTATACATGTCTACGGGGAATGCTGGGTTCATCGTTGCAGCGTATGGGATGCCGTGAGCTATGGCTATCTCTATGAGGTTCTTCTTCCTCTCCTGCTTGCCCGGGATAACCTTGCCTGCGGGGCTCGTAGTTGTATGTGCACCTTTCGGCGTTGCACCACTCCTCTGTATACCCGTGTTCATGTAGGCCTCGTTGTCATAGCATATGTAGATCATGTCGTGTCCTCTCTCCAGGGCGCCGCTCAAAGCCTGGAAGCCTATATCGAAGGTGCCACCGTCACCGCCGAAAACTACGACCTTTGGACGCTGCTTACCGTACTTCTTCTCAAGGATCTTGAATGCCGACTCTATCCCGCTGGCGACAGCTGCCGCGTTCTCAAAGGCTACATGAACCCAGGGAACACCCCAGCTCGTGTAAGGGAATATCGTAGTCGCCACCTCGAGACAGCCCGTAGCGTTCACTACAACCTTCGGGTCCGGGACAGCCTTCAAAGCCATCCTGACAACCTGTGGTATACCGCAGCCGGCGCAGAGCCTGTGCCCAGGTGCAAAGTGTTCTACTCGGGGAACCTCCTTTAAAGTCTTAATAAACCTGGCTTCACCCATTACTCCTCACCTCTAACTCCTACCCATACAGGTTCCTCGGGGGACTCACCCCTCCTTAAAACCTCCTCAGCCTTCATAACGATCTTCTCGACGTCTCCCGGTGTTAGATCCCTCCCGCCGAGCCCGTAGACGACGTTGAATAGTAAGGGTCTCCTCTTTGCCTTTAGGAGGGCCGTCGAGGTGTCCATGAAGAGCTGGGCGCCGGGGCTCCCAAAGCTGACGCTGCGATCCATGACCGCCACTACCGACGCGCCGCTCAACGCTTCGATAAGCTCACGAACCGGGAAGGGCCTGTACTGGGTAAGGCTTACAACACCCACCTTTTTACCCTTCTCGGCAAGCTTCCTGGATACATAGCGAACAGTTCCCGCCGAGCTGCCTAGAACCATCAGCACGACCTCAGCTCCCTCAACGTTGAAGGTCTTCACCGGCGTGTATCTTCTTCCTGAGAGCTTCCCGTACTCCTCGAAGACCTCCTTTATAACGGGAGGCGTAGACATGAAGGAGGCGTATTGCAAGCGCCTGTGCTCCATATACCAGTCGAAAAGGTCTAGGGGACCATAGGTCATCGGCTTACTCGGGTCGATCGGGTTCACAGGCTTCTTCTTGGGCAGGAATGCCTTAACGTCCTCATCATCCAACACATACAGCCCCTCAGTAGCATGCGTCAGTATGAAGCCGTCCAGGTTAACTATGCTCGGGAACAGCACGCGGTGATCCTCGGATATCCTGAAGGCCATCAAGGTCAAGTCATAGGCCTCCTGCACGTTCTCGGCGAAGAACTGCAGCCATCCCGTGTCTCGCGCCGCGTAAGCGTCGTCGTGAGAGCAGTGAATGTTGATGTTTGGAGAGAGGGCCCTGTTACCCATGGCCATGACTATTGTTGTCCGCAGGCCTGCGGCTATCCATAGTATCTCCCACATAAGCGCTAATCCCTGGCTGCTCGTAGCCGTGAAAACCCTAGCGCCAGCGAGCGAGGCGCCCACGGCTGCAGAGAGGGCGGAGTGCTCGCTCTCCACCGGGATGAAGGCCGCGTTAAGCTCGCCGTTGTTCACGTACTCGGCGAGCGTCTCGACGATTATCGTCTGGGGGGTTATCGGGTACGCCGAGATAACGTCGACATCTGCCTGCTTAGCCGCGAAGGCTACAGCCCTGTCACCGTTCATTCCCACAAGTTTACCCTTCATATACTCACACCCCTAGCTTCATCTCGATAGCGTGTACAGGACAAACATTTGCACATATGCCGCATCCCTTGCAGTAATCGTAGTCTATCTTCACGGAGTCGTCGTCCTTTCGTATTATGGCAGGCTCGGGGCAGTGGATCCAGCATAAGAGACACTTTATACATTTTTTCTCATCGAGAACCGGGGTCATGGCGCGCCAGTTCCCCGTCTTGTTATAAAGGCTCGTGCTGGGCTCCGGGATGACGCCTCCAATAGGCAGATCCTTCCAGGTCTTAAGCTTTAATACTATACTCTCACTCATAACCTTCTCACCGTCTCGTAAGCCTTCCTAACAGCTTGAACATTGCTCTCAGCCAGCTTTGACTCCTTGCCGAACCGCTCGGCTACAACATCCAGGACAGTGTTAATGCTCACCAATCCGCTTGCCTTCACGAAGGCCCCCAGCATCGGGGTGTTGTAGAAGGGACGGCCGAAAACCTCCATGGCGATACTATAGGCGTCGACAAACCATAGGCCAGCCTTAAGCTTCTTCGCCGCCTCGACTATACCCTCGTGAGGTGTTGACGCGTTGACTACCAGGAGGCCGCCCTCCCTCAACCCATGGGTCACGGATTGCACCTCACTTTGGAGAGAGGGGTCTATAACCACGACGGCGTCGGGAGTATATATGCTCGAGTGGAGCTCAATTGGGTGAGTACTTATCCGCGTGTAGGCCCTTACGGGGGCGCCCCGTCTCTCAGGGCCGAACTCCGGCGCATGATAGACGTGCTTACCCTCACGCAGCGCCGCAAGTGCTAGAAGCTCGCTTGAGGTCACAACTCCCTGTCCTCCACGACCATGCCATCGTACCTCATAGATCTCCTCTTTCATTTTCTTGTCGGATGTATTAAGAAGGTGTTTGTAATAAGCCTTGTCACTTACCATCATTTAATAACTTCGGTTGAAGTCTGACACGGCGGGGTAAGGTATTTCTGTACGGTTCTCGAAATAACCTTGTGGCAGTTATGCGTGAGGTTTACGTCGCCTACTCTGAGGAGCTTACAAGAATATCCTTCACGCCTGCCTCCCTTCGAGAAAACTGGACCCGGAGAATAAGACTATTCTACGAGGAGTTTCTCCCAAGACTCGAGAGAAGGCTCCCCGTGAGCAGGGTACCAGTGGAGCCTGCCACCGAGAAGGAGCTCCTGCTTGCGCACGACCCCGAATACGTAGACTTCGTGAAGCAGAAGTCGAGGGAGGGGAGAGGCCTCCTCGACTACGGCGACACCCCAGCCTATCCACAGGTATTCGAGGCGGCATTAAAGGCTGTAGGCAGTACCTTGACGCTGGCACGTCTCCTTAGAGAAAAGCCGGGCATAGGCTTCACCCCTAACGGCGGCTTTCACCACGCTAGGCGTCGCGCCGCAGGCGGCTTCTGTGTTTTCAATGACCTGGCCGTGGCAGCGCTGTGGCTGAGAAGCCAGGGGGTAGGAAGAATCGCGATAGTCGACATTGACGCACATCACGGCGACGGGACGCAGCAGATACTTTATAGTGAGGACGTCCTCAAGATAAGCGTTCACGGGTATGGCTACGGGTTCTATCCCGGAACAGGATGGATCGACGAACTAGGGGATGGCCAGGGGCTTTGCAAGAATATAAACATCCCCGTGCCCCTGGGCTCAGGTGATGACGTTTTCAAGCTTGCCCTCGAAGAAATCATAGTACCACAGCTAGAACACTATAAGCCCGAATTCCTGATCATCCAGGCGGGCGTTGACGGCCACGACGGCGACCCGCTTACAGATCTTAGATTCACCGAGAACTCCTATATACGATTCGCTGAGAGCATCAGTTCAATTGCGCGAAACATACCTGTCCTGGTGACTGGTGGGGGAGGCTACGTGCCTGAGACCGTGGCGAGGATTTGGGCGTTAGAATTAGCGTTGATGGCCGGCGGAGATGCTAGGGAGTTCACTGTGGGAGAAGTCGAAAGCTCGAGCAGCATGGCGGCAGTAAATGCCCTGAGAGACCGCTTAAACTGGCTGAAAAATAAGCTTGAAGAATGCTCTCACTAATATACCTCTATCTCAACTCCGAAGGCGCTCCCCTGCATGCTCACGATGACGTCCACGTCCTTCGTGCCCGCTACCTTCATTATAGACTCGACAAAGCCGCCTATCTTCGTGAAGAGCTCCCCTGGGGTCTCGCCTACTCCGTCTATAGCAACCTTTATCCCTTTGCCGTCTACCTGAACCTCGAACTGCGCGTCCTTGAAAATACTCCTCAGCTTCTTCTCAACATCAGCTTTCGACAACACTTGAACCACTATGAAGGCGAAACTACCTTTACTTAAAAAGATATCGCGTTTATTGGTCAATAATTTGCGAGGGATTAAGCCCAGAGTGTAGAGATCCTTTTTATTTAACTGGGCTCTTAATGACAAAAAATATAAAACAATTTGAAAAAGAAGATAAACGAGGTGGATAGCTTGGGAGAAAAGCCAAGGAGGGGGACCCGCGGCCTCACTATAGAGTCCCTTCCCTACAGGATAAGGGTCTACTCAAACAACCAAGTCCTCATACCTGCGAGTCTCGTTAGAAAGCTCAACATCCAAAGCATAGAGAAGGCAAGAATCACCATCAGGGTTGGCGGGGAAGAGCACAGCTTCACCGCGAGACTTCTAAAGACGAAGTACACAGACTCGCGTCAGTTCACGATACCCAAGGAGCTCAGAGAGAGGGTTTCACTTGTGCCTGGCTCGGATATAGAGGTAGTGGATATAAAACCGTTTGAAGAGCCGAAGACCTAGACTACTCCAAAGCTCTCCTCTGTCGAGGCCCTCCCCTGTATAGACGCGACTATAAGTAGAGCGCCCATTATAAAGTTGAATAGCTCTGAGACCGAGCTCGCTACAAGTCCTACCAGCTGCTCCTTTTCACCCAGCGCGTATATGGGAGACACGTACTTCAGGCCGTTCATGACCCCGGACACGTATGAAAGAGTACTCTCGTAGTTCTTCAGTATCTCCTGACCTATCTTTGCGACACTCGGGTCGGAGATGTTTGCAATTATCTCCTCGCTAGCAATCTTGAGAAGCTTCTCTAGAACCTGGAGACCCAGCTGTATAGCCGAGTCATAGTCTTTCCTGGCAACGTATTCGCTGAACTTCCGCGTGTAGCTTCTCATCATCTCGCTAAGCTCTCCGACACTCGTCATGTTACCATGAAAGAGTTGGCACTCCAAGTATTTTGTTTTTATGTTGAATAAAAGAATTTATTACATGCGAGAATATAACATCAAGCCCGGTAGAGCCATTATGTGGAGCATCCTATACTATCTGCGAAACAACCCTGAAAAGCTAAGATGGAACCTCAAGGCAAGGTTCATGGACACATCCCTTGTAGACGAGGCCATTCGCCTGGACGAGTTGTGGCGGGCAAAGAAAAGAGAGTACGATGACGCAAGGCATGAGTTGAATAAGATATCCGAGCAGATAAGTAGGCTGCCTCCCGGCGAAAGGGAAAAAACTGTATCACAGGCCAGGAGCCTCCGCGAAAAAATACAGGCCATAGAGCAGGAGCTTGCAAACCTCGAGAAAGAAAGGGAAAACATCCTCCGAAAGATCCCGAACGTAATCCATGAAAGCGTGCCCATAGGTCCTGACGACAGCCACAACGCCCCCGTCAGGTACTGGGGTAGGCCGAGGGTCCCCAGAGAGTTCCTCGACGCCTTCCTTGCTGAGACGGAGAGGAAGGGGTTCAAGGTGGACTACGAGGTTGTTGACTGGAGGCCCGTTGGACACGCGGACTTCCTCGAGGGGAAGAGGCTAACGGGGACCGAGAAGGCGGCTGAGGTCGCTGGCTCGCGCTTCTACTACACCTTCAACGACCTCGTGTGGCTTGACCTCGCGCTGACGATGTACGCCCTTGAGAGCCTCGCCAAGAAAGGGTTTACTATTCTCCAGCCGCCCCTCATGCTTAGGAGAGAAGTCCTCGAGGGCGTTATAAGCTTCGATGACTTCAGGGACATGGTGTATAAGATCGAGGGTGAAGAGCTTTACCTGATAGGCACAGCTGAACACCCTATAGCCGCCCTACATGTGAACGACGTGATCCCTGAGAAGGACCTCCCGCTCCTGTACGCGGGTATAAGCCCCTCCTTCAGGAAGGAGGCGGGCGCACACGGGAAGGACATGAAGGGGATTTTCCGTGTACACCACTTCAACAAGGTGGAACAGTTCGTGTTCTCTCACCCGGACGAGTCATGGGAGTGGCATGAAAGACTCATAAGGAACGCAGAGGAGCTCTGGCAGGGCCTAGGCATCCCATACAGGGTAGTAAACATAGCCTCTGGAGACCTAGGGGTTGTCGCCGCTAAGAAGTACGATCTAGAGGCCTGGATGCCGGCCCAGGGAAAGTATCGCGAGATGGTCTCCTGCAGCAACTGCACGGACTGGCAGAGCTACCGCCTCAATATTAGGTACGCCGAGGCTAGAGGCGCGCCGAGCAAGGGGTTCGTCCACACGCTGAACAGCACAGCCCTCGCCATACAGCGCACAATAACAGCCATAGTCGAGAACTACCAGACTCCAGACGGCGTGATCCGCGTCCCAAGGGCGCTTAGAAAGTATCTTGAGCCTGTCGAGCCAAAGCTCCAGGTCTTCGTCCTCGAATAAACCGGTTAAATTTTTAAGTATCGAAGTCGAAGAGAGCAAGAGCAAATATGAGTACACGTCCAGAAGAAGCGGGGAATATCAAGGTCGGCTCCTTCGTAGTAATCGACGGCGAGCCATGCAGAGTCGTAGAGGTTGAGAAGAGCAAGACTGGGAAACACGGCTCGGCTAAAGCTAGAATAGTTGGAATCGGGTTCTTCGACGGCGCCAAGAGGAGCATAGTGGTTCCCACGGATGCCCGGGTAGACGTCCCCATTATCAGGAAGTTCAACGCACAGGTAGTCTCGGTTACAGGCGACTCCCTGATGCTGATGAGCCTAGACGACTACTCCACAATAGAAGTACCTATGCCCACCGAGGAGGAGATAAGGAGCAAGATAACAGAAGGAGCAGAAGTAGAAGTATGGGAGGTAATGGGAAGATACAAGATAATGCGTGTAAGAAGCTAAGTTTTTAGGCCTACCCCGTCCCACTATAAAAGGGAGATGATGACCCAGGCAGGCCAAGACCCCTAATGGGATGACCGAGATCTTGAGTGCTGACCCCACTCGTCTAAGCCTTTCCACCCTCACCTGATTAATCAAAGCATAAAAACATCAAGGTAACCTTGTAATTTTTATAATAAAACAGCAGGATTTTGCATTACCCCATAATGAAAATCCTCAAAACCATGATAGCCGGTTATAGGATCCCGACCGAATCGTCAATCTTGTGATCTTCTTGGAAAAGTTCTCGTACACTTTTTAGCCTGCTTTGCCACAAAATGTTTCAAGCTCTCAGCTCTCTATTCTTCTTATAACCCTGTTGAGACCGTATAGCATGAGTGCTGTGGTTATCAGGATCATCCCCACCAAGCCTGCCCCAAGAGCTAGGATGGCTATAGGAAGGCTAGAGTATCTTGTTGCATTAAATAATAGTAAGATGTGTGTTCCCAGCGCTATTGCTATAATGATGAATATCGTCCCTGGAAGGCCTAGATAAAGTAGAGGTCTCTCCTCCACAACCATTTTTCAGTATTGTACCGATAATTTCTGCCTCATGTGAGAGAGGCTGCTTTTTTGATGTTCTTGGCAGCCCCCCTTGTACCTTACTGTTACCGGAACCTCCTTTATCCAATCCTATCTTCAAGCTCCTTAACCCTCCCCACCAACCAGTTAGCACGCTCAAGCTTCTTCACAATGCTCACAACAAACTCACTCCATATGCTCTTCATAATGCCATAAACATAATAACTCCCGTTATAAAAGATACTATATGCTCAACTCTAAATTAAGAGCATGCTTACACTGCCGTAGTCAGCAGTTTAAAAAAGATAGATAAATAAACATGAGTAGCAACTTTTACTTCTGAAGAGTGCTCCAGACGTGGGATGTTAAATCCCCCGAAGGGAGTGAAAGTGAATTCAGATAGAGGAGCTTTCTCCAAGCTCTTTGAAGCTTATGAGGGCTTGGAGCGAGTTCACCCTGACGGGGTTGTAGGAAGATGCTGAGCCCTCGATGAACTCAAGAGGGAGACAAGGCCTGATGAAGACCAAGAGCTACATAGTCTTTAAGACATATGTAGCTCAGAACCCGAAAGGAAGGGAAGGATCCTCCTGACACACGACCATGATTTCCTGAGAATAGAATTGTATAAAAATTGTATAAACCCGTTTCCGGCACGTTGATATTGCCCGTATATTCAATAGCTGAGATGAAGGAAGTAGCTCTTCTCAACAAGCTCCCTCACCTCACCAGTCTCATCAAGAGGGGTATAGAGGGCCAGGCAGTCCCTTCTAAGCCCCTCCGATATCCATGAAGTAGTCCTCTCAGATTCTATCTCATTCAGGACGTTCTCAGGGACAAAAATTACCTTAAAAAGCCTGAAAATAGAGTCCATTTTCCTGTACCTGAACCAGTCTATGAGGAAGCATGTGTCAGCTACTGTGAACTCATGCGGCATTTGGTATCCCAGCCCTGATCCTCAGCTCATTGAACTCCTCCACCTTCAGGCCAGCGAGCCGAGAGGCTATGTATAGATCCCCCTTCTCCACACAGTACTTTGGGGCCTCCCTTATCCTGGGCTTTTGTGCCTCTATGAAATTCCAGTCTGCATTCTTCCTCCTTATCTCCCTAGCCTCCTCCTCTGAAGCAACATAGCTGATCTGCACCTGAAGAGAGGCTTGTATTAAATATATCCCTGCGATATATAAAAAGGAAATTTTGTTAAAAAAGACTAAAATCCTTTCTGTTTTATAAATAGCTTGACTGTGGTAGGAAGGGGCTTCAAGTCTCCTTAAAGAGCTTATGTTAAGATTCAGACAGGGGGCTTGAACTCATGAGACCTCATCTCGGGGCTATCAAGGGCTGTGCAGATCAGAGCTCTCCCTTCTAAACATCTCTTGTTGTAGTGAATTCAAGGATTCTGCTATCATGCTGATATCCCTTACGTGAACGCATTTAACGCCAAGATCCCTGCACTCATCCAGATTTCTCTTAAGATCGTCGATGAATATGAGCTCGGATGGCTCTATTTTCTCTATCTGCAGTATTCTCCTCAACATCTCACGCTTCGTTGGGAAATCCTCCCTGCTAAACACCCCAGATATATGTTCAAGCAAACTAAATTTCTCGAGAAATCTCAGGATCGAGGACCTAGACTGCATGCTCACTATGTACACCTTAATTCCCCTCTTGAATGCCTCCTCCACAAGCTTCACAGCTTCCTCAAATGGCTTTGCTGTCTCAACAGCTCTTTCCTCAAATTCCCTTACAACATCACTGATATCTTGAAATATCTTGCTTCCGAAATTGTCCCTCCAGAAGTCGAGCAGGCTTTCTATTCTGAACCCAGCCCTCAGGGAGGCAACCTCCCTGACCCTTCTCCAGTTAATGTTCAAGCTGGTCAGAACTCCATCAAAATCTAGGGCAATGACCTTCATCAGAGCACCCTGAATACCTCCTCCTTGTGCTTCAGGAGGACGCCGCAGTCAATGTGCCTTATGAGGTAAAGCTCCTCAGGAAAGAGATTTATCTCAGGGATATCCTGTTTCACCTCTCCGTTCAGCCCTATCTCAACGTAGATATAAGCTATATTATACTTTATATCATTTTTAAACTTGCTGAATGCATAACCCCACAGAGGTGCTGTTGTGTGCCATTTCCCATCAACTTCCGTCACCCTGGGCTTGCCATCAGCATCCTCCTTGATGTCAACAGAGTAGAAGCCATGGGGCTTTGATGATAGCGCTTTCACAGCTGAGATCCCGACTTTTGTCACCTCATCATCGTGCACAATCCTCGCTACTGTAGGAGTCCCTGTGACGCCAGAGAGGGATATGTGAGCAAATGGGTACTCAAGCCTCTCCCTTGCGAATGAAGTCACAAGTTTCCCGTTGTACCAGAGGGAGTCGAAAGCCAGATCCCTGCCAGGAAGGTATTCCTGAGCAATGAAATCGCCTGGCTTTGCCCTTCCCTGCATTACATTCAGCTCGATCCATGCTCTTGCCTCCCTTGGATTGTTGACCTTCAAGCTGAGCCTTCCTCCAGCCCCAGCTCTCGCTCTGATCCACAGGGGGGATCCGAGCCTTTCAAATGCGCCCTCTAGATCCGATGATATGAGCAGAGTTTGGGGAACTGGCACATTCCTCTCCCTCAACTTCTCATAGATTGTGTATTTATCTGGGGCTATCTCCTCAGGCCTTGGCAGATAGTGCTTAACTCTCAGCTCATCAAGCTTATCCTTGTTCTGCGATACCACCTTTGCCTCTGAGCTCGGATGAGGATGCAGGAACTGTATGTCATATCTTCTCACAATGTCCAGGAGAAAGGGGATGAACTCTACATCATCATGCCTTGGAGATCTCATCCTCAGATTGACATCAGGGAAGAGGATGTGATACTGGTTGTAATCAGTCCCCACTATGAAGTACTTCAGCTTTCCCATTCTCTCAGCAAGCCTCAGAGCTCTCACAAAGTTCACACCCCCTATCCCTCCGGATCCCGTCACCAATATTCTGATCTCCATTAAATAACCCTCCTCAGCAGGTCAACTCCTCTCATTATTTCCAGATCCTCCCTTGAGTAGAGAAACTCCAGCACCTTTCCATATGCCCTGCCTCCTCTCATCTTCACAGAGGAATCGTGCCAAAGCACTGTGATCACATCTTTCTTCATCCTCTTAGCGATGTCAATGGCCTCCTCGAATACCTTGATAATCCTTTCCTCATTTACATTCATATATGTGAATAGATAAGCATCCATTATCGTCACAGGGAAGACGACAACACCATCTATCTGAAGGTGGCCCATGTCCTTTGGATCTATCCTGTCCCTGAAGCTCTTCAGGGAGGAGTCATATAGGAAGCCTGCATCCCTTATCTTTCGGTAATCCTCTGTCTTTATCCTCAGGTAGTGGACTCTGCATCCAAGGGTTCTGACAGATATCTCCTCAATTTTCTCCTTCTGGGCTTTTACTGCATCCACAGAGGAGAGATCGTTTAGGTGAACTCCTATCTCCCACCCCTTCTTTGAGATCTCTTTAATTATATCAGAATAACAGTTCACATCAGTGCCGTCATCATAAAAGGGCCTGAAGAAGAAGGTGGATCTTACTCCGAGCCTCTCCTCCATTTCAACAATATCTGGAATTCCAAAATAGGGATTATAGCCTCTTAACACTTTTTCTATTATGTTGTCCTCAAATCTATCCCTTCTTGCCATTATGTGATCCATGCCCGGCCCATGCCTGGGCCAGTCGACATCATGGCTCAGGAAGATTGCCAGCATTGCCCAAGCTGAACTAAGAAGCTATAAACTTATATATTTTTTAGTTTTGTAGTACCTTCAAGAGAATGTATCAGAACAGCAGGCCGAGATAAAAACCTATCCTCATGGAGATAGCCCTCAAGGGGATAAGCAGTAGCAGTGGGAGGATGGTGCATGGATCCATGCGTGCACGGTTTATGAGAAATCTGTACTTTGAAAAAGCTTTGCTCCCTCTTGAGTGCCAGAGGAGAAGTACTTGCTGAAGAGATCAGATTTTCCGAATTTGCACAAAGCGATTGCTGTCCCGATGCCCTATGTAATATCTCTTCATCACTATGGATCGAAGTGAAATGCTCTAATCGTGCAGGATGAATGCATCATCGACCAGCGGTATGGTGCTGAGCCTCATTCCTGCAAGTTCCATCCTTAAGAAGAGATCAAGATCCTCCACATAGGGGATTCGTGAATCCTGAAGGCCAACTTTATCGAAGACCTCGCGTCTGAACAGCCTGTAGTGAACAACTCTGAACCCCTGTGGATATTTTATTATGTTTTCAGCTCTGCTTAAGCATTTTTCTTCCATAAGGGAATCTCAGGGATCCTTAGGGCCTCAACACCACTTTTCTCAGCATATTTAATTGATTTTTCTTATCAAATTTTGAGCTTATAATAATTCTATAATCTATTGTTTTATATACTATATACTCTACTAAAAAGTTGTATAATTGAGCTATCTTATACCTTGTATAGTACCAAAGCATTTCCTTGCTCAGCTTCCTCTTCAGCAATTCCTTGCCCAGCTGAGTATGAACCATGGCCACCATCAACTTTGAAGTTCTGCTGATACCCTTGGTTTCTGTGGAGCCATGATGTATATGATAACTCATGATAACCCAAGGTGTTGTTCTAATGTTGCTGTAGAACAGAGGCATCCCTAGAACTGTTTCATCAGTTAAAAAGTACCTAATCCCAGCATCGATGTTTTTAAGGGACTCTTCGATATTTTCGAACATGGAGTAGTTGAGAGATTCGAGCAGATCTTTGCTCAGCCTGACAGCTTGTTTTGATCCTATAAAAAAGACGGTTTTCCATAAATTAAATGCTCTAAATCCATAGACCTCAATTTTCCTCACAATCCATTTTTATAGATCCCAGCTTTATGCTTCTATCCCACTACCCCTTCACTTTTGCTCACGCATAATCTATAACAGTGTAGAAGCCGAACCTTTTCACAAGCTCCCTGTCAAACCTGGCCAATCTTCCATCCAGCACGTTATCGCTGTCCACGACCAATGCATCTAAGCCTTCTTCTTTAGCATCTCTTAAAATACTCATGAACGTCATATTTCAGTCGCGCCAATTGCCATGCCTGATCTCTATATCCTCTAGGACAATCTTTTTGAGCAAATCCAATTGCCTGTCTGTGTATACATTGTCGATATAAACTATTCTACGATTGGTACCCATTATTTCAGCATTTTTGATTATACAGTAAGCAGGAACAACTTGAGGATTTATTGCTCAGGCTTGGGCTCATGGACCGCGAAGCGTTCACGTGTACCCCATACTATATAGGCAACAAGCCGAGCTACGGGGACGTGCTAGCATGGGCGGAGTCGTCCGCCGTAATCTACGCCAATTCAGTGATAGGAGCCAGAACAAACAGAAACTCATCTATTATAGAGATCTTCTCAGGCATACTCGGAGAAACCCCTGAATTCGGGCTACTACTCGACGAAAACAGGAGGGCCAGCTGGCTAGTAGAGGTTAAAACATCCTCAAAGCCAGACCCCTTCATCCTAGGCAGCCTCATAGGCAAGACAGTAGGCGAAGACGTCCCATACATCACGGGGCTAGAGAAATGGGGCCTAGAGGAATACGAGCTTAAAGACATGGGCTCAGCCATGGCGTCCTGGGGTGCTGTAGGACTATTCCATGCCGAAGGGCTTACCGCAGAGGCACGCGAGGAAGGAGCTAGGCTAATCAAAGACGCTCACAGACGCCTAGTAGTAGACGATAAAGCCTTGAAGGAAATGGAGGCGGAGATGGCTAAAGGTGCTTCCCCCGAGAAGACTGACCTCATCATTATAGGCTGCCCACACCTTTCACGAGAACAAGTCTCTCACTGGGCCCGGAGGCTCGAGGACAGGAAATTCATCAAGAGAACCCTCATGCTTGCAGCTCCCAAGATAATATCCGATGTTAAAGGCTCAAAGGATTACCAGCGTCTCAGAGAGGCCGGGGTAAGGCTGTCAAGCATATGCCCATTAATGTTCACCAATATTCCAACGTCCAAGAGACTCCACATCGCAACAGTATCGGGCAAGCTAGCATACTATAGTCACGCTGTTTTCTTCCGAGAGGATGCTCTTGTCGAGACGTTTACCGTGAGGAGGTGAGAAGGTGTGAGCAGGGAGGAGTTTAGAGGCCGACCGGTTGTCGCCGGAGAGGCTGAAGGAGAAGCTGTAGTTAGCAGGAGCGGTCTAAACTGGCTTGCAACATACCAGAAGACCATTGTATCGAGAACCAAGAAAGCTGTAGGTGCGGACAAAAACAACCCCGACATTTACGGGAAGGACTTAACGCATAAGATACTGGTGATACCGCAAGGCATAGGCTCAACCACGGGAGGACTAGTGATAGCAGAGATAGCCTGCATGAGGCTAGAACCAAAGGCCATCCTATGCACCCGTCAAGCAGACACACTGACGGTAAGCGGGGTCCTACTCGCCAACAACTGGTTTAACTCTAAGATAATACTCGTAGACCAGCTCGGAGAAGAAGTCTTGAAACGTATATCAACGGGGACAGGATCAAAGTATACCCGGACGGTAGAGTAGAGGTTCTGGGAAAACATAGCGTATAAACCTCTTCCCGGCGGGAAGGCGGAAACTAAGAGCCGGGCATTCATAAGAACATGCAGAAGAAGCATGACTGGTCAGGAATAAGGTGTTCTATACGAGTCTACCGTGAAGTTCCCGCGTGAGGGAGAGGTATACCTCCCTAAATGGTTTTAAAAGCCATCCAATATAGGGCGTGCTTGTCAGGAACCCCACGAGTCCGCTCAGAACCTTGTCATCGAGAAAGAACGGTAGAAGAAGGAGGTACAAGATGACGAAGATGAGGCCGGAGGCGAGAAGGGAGGCAAGAGTGGAGTTGATCCAGTACGCCACGGCGCTCGCAGCCGCGAAAGACGCTAGCGCCGGTATCAGCCCCTTAAGCGAGCCCCTAAGATCGATTCTCACACTGTAAACCCTGCTGGCGACAAAGTATATTGTGGTGGCCGCGACGAGTTCACCAATGCTATACGAGAGCATGGCTCCAGTGGCTCCCAGCTTCTCCACTAACAGCATTGCGGCAAGGATAACCGTAGCCCCTCTCACCGTTGCTACAAGGCCATTCCAGCGGGTAGCCCCAACGGTTATGAAGTGGCTTCCCAGTATGTAGCTCCCTAATACTGCGTCTGCCAGGAAGCCGGCAACGTATATGTTTGCGTAGCTAGCGGCAAGCGAGTAGCTTGAGCCGTAGAGCAGGATGATCAGCCACGGCTGCACAGCCATGTAGCCGAGCATGAGACCTGTGAGGGCTACCGAGGCGTATAGAGAATAGGAGCTTGCACCATTCCTGAGAGATTCCTCATCGCCTAGGAGCAGTGGTAGAGAGGTTAAAGCTGCTGTGGAGACAGAGGAGGTTATCACAGCTATAGGCGTAGCAGAGATCATTGCCACCTTGTAGTTTCCAATAACGGTATCCGAGACTCGCCTGGCGACGAGGGTGTCTACCATGGGCGGGACGAGTAACCCTGCTAGAGTAGCCAGGTAGAGCGGAAGAGACAGCCCGATAACATCCTTGACAGCTTCCCGGGAGAGCCTAGGCCTCCCGAAAAACTTAAGGAATAATAGGAGATAAAGCACTGACAGCAGGGTATAAGCGATTGTAAAGGAGGCTACCGCGCCGAACACCCCCCAAACCCGCGAGTATCAAGGCGACGGCGAAAACACCCCTTAAAGTGCTTAGAGCGAGGCTCACAGAGCCGGCGAGCGCATATCTCCCGAACCCGACATACGCGGAGGACACAGCTGAGAGAGCCGCACCAGCAAAGACATAGAGAGACAGCGTGCTGAGAAGAGGGGCAAGATCAGGCCTCATTAAAAGCCCCGCAAAGAAGTCCGCGTAAAGGAATACTATCAGGGAGCCGATCAAACCCAGTAAAAGCTTGAGGACCACGCCAGACCACACGTGTCCGAGCCCGTCCACCCCGTTTGCAGCGGCATACCTGGAAACCACCGTCCCGATCCCCAGATCCAGCAAGCCGGCGAGCAGAGAAGGGTAGACCAGTGCAAGGTTCACCAGCCCGTAACCCCCAGGTCCCAGAAGCCTCGCCACAAGAATGCTGAAAACCACCGCAACAAGAGCCGACAAGAGCTGGCTAGCGCTAAGGATTATTGTAGCCGAAGCCATGCGTCCACCTACACTACTCTGCAATGATTCCACCCCTAAACATTGCGAGAGCTACCCCGGTAGCTAGCTTTGCTGCCGAGATAAAGGTTTCCACAGGATGCATAGGTGGCTACCCCTCAACAAAACATTATTTTTCCGCCGTAATAAAACCATAGATGTCCGGCTATGAGAATATTGCTTGTCAGCCCCAAGGTCACTGGAATCGGAGGGATCTCAAGACACGTCTCGGCTCTCGTGGAAAGGCTTCGAAGAAAGGGCTTAGAAGTAGAGGTCGTTTCGGCTGAAAACACGCCACACATACCCGTTAAGGGGCTATACAACCCAAGCTTCGCACTCACATCAGCCGTTAAGACCCTACTTTTGCGAGTGAAGAGAGACGGCTTCGACATTGTACACGGGCACAACCTCCCAGTTTGGTTAAGCGTTAAATCAGCTCCGGCTAGAGTCGAGGTGCTCACCCTTCATGGTATATATTCGGAGAGCATAAGGATACTCTACGGGGGACTTGCCGGCGACATAGCAACCAAGCTAGAGTCGTGGATGCTTAAAAGAGTGGATGCTGTAACCTGCGTCTCCCCACGCGTCTGCGAGTACTACCAAAAGATTGGTGTAAAAACATACTACATACCTAACGGCCTGGATCTAGAGAAGCTTCCCCGCGAGGGGGTGAGGCTGTACGAGAGACAGGTGGTCTACGCGGGCAGGCTCAGCTACGAAAAGGGCTTCGACATACTTCTAGAGGCAGTGAGACTTGTGGACCCCAGCATCCATATTGTCGTTCTCGGCTCTGGTCTCAAGGAGCTCGAAGAGCGGGCACGAAGACTCTCAAAAGAACTTCCGAACTTCCACTACCTGGGCTTCAAGGAGCACTTCGAGACCCTCAAGATCATAGCCGGAAGCGATGCCCTCGTGCTCCCCTCTCGTGCAGAGGGTTTACCGACTGTCATCCTGGAGGCCATGGCCCTGAAAGTCCCCGTTATAGCATCGAGAATACCCGAGATAACCAGCGCCTTCGGCGAGCCCCTAGCAGTGCTCGTAGAGCCCGAGAACCCTGTTAAGCTCGCTGAGGCTGTAAACAACACCCTCATGAACCCCCCTCGACACATGATTGATAGGGCACGCGAGAAAGTTGAAAGAGAGTTCAACTGGGACGTCATAACTGAGAAATATGTTCAACTTTACGCGGAGATTCTCCGGTAAAGCGTATGGTCTCCATCGCTGTGGCTCACTACTCCTCCCACAATGTCGGAGGGGCTGAGAGGCTCCCGGGCTCTCTCCTCAGAGCACTACGCGAGAATGAGTTTAACGCCGAGCTCGTAACGAGAGGGCTTGACCCAAGGATCTTCACGCTTTTAGGACTCCCCGAGCTACCCTACAGGATCATCCCAGAGCCCTTGACCGTGAAGGCAGCAGAAAGTCTCAACAAAAAGTTAAGGAGACTCGGAAAGTTTCTTTTGTACAAGAATCTACACAGTATTATGGAGAACGAGGAGCCTGAGCTTGCACCTTCCGCGTAACATGCAGCCTCCCAGGCATCTCAGAGAGCCTTAGCGCCTCGTCCTTCTCGCCCTCAACTCTCTCAACATACCGTACAGGAAAGCCCATCGACGTAACGTCCAATAAGGGAGCAGTCGCCAATCCCCCGACCATACGGCGAGGTACAAACCCTTGACGGGCGCTAAAATGCATGCAAAGATTGGGTAAAGGTAAATGAATTTTCCAAGTAGTTTGTATACTATATGGGACCATCTATAACACTTCCAGAAATCATAATGAGTCCTGTACTTGATTATCACATGAGCGTACCCTCTTCCCCACCCCATTTGCTGCTTAACGAGATCCAATAGGCTCCTTCTGTGCCTACAGTAGGATCCAAGTGAGGATACCACGGAAATCTTAAAGCCGGAGCGGTAAGCCCTGTAGCTGAAGTCCAAGTCATCAGCTCCATAGGGAGGGTGTTCCCAGAACCCTCTGATCCTCTCAAAAACATCCCGCTTGAACGAGATGAAGGAGCCGCCGGCAAAGCACCTATCCCTGGCAAGCTCACTCGAATAGGCCCTCCCCCATTCCCACACCTTCTGTTCAAGCTCCTCAACGGGGGATTCCGCAACCCCTTTCCCACCCTTCACGTCCACCAGCTCTGCCCCCCCGTCCTCTATTGCGTTTACGACCCTCACGAAGTGATCTCTGCCCACCACGCAATCGGCATCAACGAAGCAGATTATCTCACCCTTCGCTGAGGAAACCCCTATGTTCCTAGCTATTCCAATCCCCCTACCCTCATCGTGAATCACCCGGATGTACTTCCTGAAGGCCTCAAGTATCCTCGGCGTGTTGTCACTGCTGCGAGCATCTACTACAATGATCTCTCTCTCCCAGCCCTCGGGCACCGCGGCGCGCAGTACGCTTAACAACGTGTAGCCGAGAGTCCTTCCGTTATTCTTCGAAAGGATGATCACGCTGAGAGTCTTCATACGCGAAGGAGGCTCGGATACCGGCATATTAACCCTCTCTTATGCTACGTACAAACTCAGCGTACCTAGGCGCCAGCTTTGTCCACGTGAAGAGGCGGGCTCTCTCGCGTGCCTTTGCCCCCAGCTCTTCCCTCAGCTCTTTATCCTCTGCGAGCTCTACTATGGCTTCGGCGAGGCTCTCCGTGCTCCCCAGCTCGACATACATAGCAGCATCCCCCAAGGCGCTTGTAGCTCCAGGGGTCCGCTCTGCCAGTATCGCTCTTCCCGCCGCCATGTACTGGAACATCTTCACACGCTCGGCATAGAAAACCATGGGGTGCCTGCTGTTGGGTGCGAGGAGGACATCAGCTGCGGCGAAGGCGCTCTGCCTCAGGAAGCTAGCATAGGGGAGGGAGCCCAAAACCCTTACGCGCCCGCGCAGCGCCTTAACGGCACGCAGAGTCGCGTTGTCCATCCTTGGAACCTGCAGCACTAAAACAGCGTTCCTGAGCCTCCTCGCGGCAGACGCGAAGGCTGCCAGCATTCGGTCAGTACCCTGGAGATCTACCCCATTCACCTTCCATATCCCGCCACTGTACATGAAAACAATGCTGTCACCGAGCCGGTACCTTTCCCTGAAGAACCTAGCGTCGCCAAAGCGTGGCGGATTAAACAAGGGATCGACTCCATAAGGTATATAAGTGAAGCGTTGGAGCCCGAGCTTACGCGCTGCAACCTCCATTAGAGCTCTGCTCCAGAATATTATGCCGTTGGCCTCCCGCAGGATCCTGACGTCCAGCGGGTGAATAGATCCCTGGGGATCCATCCAGACATCCATCCAGTCTACAATAATGGTGGCATTGTCTCCCCACACCCTACGTGACGCCAGATACGGGTTTAAGGCGATCACAAGGTCTACCTTCATGCCTGTGAGTGCCACCCGGCTGAAAAACTCTCGCAACAGCGCACTTACGTAGCGATCCCCTCCGCTTGTGCTGAGTTTTGTGAATAAACTCTCAACTTTTGCAATTCGTGGTACCATTTTTAAAGGAATGTAACTCAACTTTCCAAACCTGTTAATGAGATATTTGTATGAGATAATTTTCAGGCCTGGAATAGCTTTTTTTGCAAATAAGGGACGCCTGTAGGCAAGGGGGTCAAAGCCAGTGACAAATACACTCTGCGTCATCAAAGGATGTATAAAGCTAGGGACTTATTAAAGGTTCACTACGAACCGCGGAAAGCCTCTCATACAGTGCTAGCGCAAGATTCGGATATGATGCTACTACCAGGCTACCTGAAAGGAATCCTTTGTACATTTCAGGAAAACCCTAACACTGTGAGTGTTTCCGGCTACATAGTCAACATAGGAAAGGCCAGTAGCACGGCAAGGCTGCTAGTACTCAGAAACCTGTTCAACCTAGTATTCAAAGCCTATTAGAGGTACCTCCCAAACAGGTGCAAGTTCTTCGAATACCCTTCCCAGCTTACAAGAACCGTAAACTGCGAGTGGCCGACAAGTAGTAACACAGCCTATAAGCATGAAGTCTTCTTAAAGTATAAGTTTGACGAGAACCTGGAAGGTTACTCCTGCATGGCGGACGTACTCCTCTCATATAAAATCTTCCGAGACCACCTGAAAGGCTTATACATAACGCCCTTAGCTAAATTTATCCGCGAGGAGGGCTCCAAGGATATCTACGGAAGCAATTTAGACAAACACAGGAATGACTGCTGTAAATACATCCTCGCCAAGCTCCTCGGCTTCAAAGGTCTCTTACTGTATCATTGACGGAATCTGGGTAGAGCCATCCTCAAACTGTTAAATATCGCGTGGCTCACAAGTCGTCGGAGAAAACATTAAATACATTCTCGAGATGAGTTCAAAGTTTCTTCAAAGAGGGCCTGACCCTTCTCTACAGCTACTTTGAGATTCGAGGAATCGTATCTTTAAAAGCTTCGGAAAGACTCATTTCGAGGTATGTAGGGTATTGTGAAAAACTCCTATAACTTTTACGAAAGTAAACTTTAGCTATAAGTGACGTACTAATAGAGTCATGGATGCCCCCGCTAAAAACGTCTTACCACGTGTTACTATATGCACCGTAACGCTAAACCGTGAAAAAGTCATAAAAGAGGCGCTAAGATCGATGCTCTCGCAGACGTACCCTAAGGACAAGGTCTCCGTCATCATAGTCGACGGGGGCAGCAGCGACAGCACAGTGGAGACGTGTAGGAGCATGCTACAAGGCACTGGACTCGCAAGCTACGAGATTATAGTCCAGAAGAGCACTATCCCATGAAACCAAGAGGTACGGACAGACCCATTCACGGCTACCATCCAACACGCTTTTCCTAAAACCTCCCGGAATACACACAGTCAAGCGGTAACCTTATATCTAATACCCGAAAACCCCTCATGATGCTCACCCGCGACCTCGTAGGCAAAGTCGTGGTAACCCTCGACGGATTCCATGTTGGAAAAGTAGAGGAGTTGGAAATCTCGGAAGACTGGAAAGTCCAAAACCTCGTCCTCAGACTCACAAGCGATGCAGCCAGAGAAATAGGCATACGGCTCTCCTTCAAGCCACGGGGAATCGTAAGCACCGCCCATGTGAAGGGCGTGGCGGACTACATCACTATTGACGTTGAGAAAGCACAGCTAAAAGAAACCGTAAAACCCCACAAGTAACTAAGCTTTTTTCAAGCTGTTAGTCGAATCAGAGAGCCCTAGAGCTATCCACTAATACCAGAGCTACACCTCGACAAGCTCGCCGGACGGGATGAATCTTTTATACCATGTCTCGAACTTCACCCGCGTCGTGACATGACCCTCTACAGGCTCCAAAACCTCCTCATACACGCTGACCATGACGTCATACTTGCGATCCACAAACTCCGAGACCACAAGTACGTCGATGTCACCGGCAGCAGTCCGGGGGCCGCAGACAGCAGAGCCGAATAGGAAAAACCTCGCCTCGGGGTCTATACTCTGTACTATTCTTTTAACCTTCACCGCGACCTCGAGCGGGTTGTTACGACTCTTCATCGGACACCCTCCACCAGCGGCCTGAATACCTCCCTGATGAACCTGTAGAGGTCCGGAGCCTTCCTCTCCTCAGGCCTGAGCCCCCAGAAGACACCGAAACGCAATGCACGCCTGTAAGCAGCGTAAACCAGACTTGGAGTCAGAACAGGCATCGAGGACGGGGGAGGCTCAAAGCCGGGTGGGCATCAAACAAAGACTCCAATTCTAAAAATGATTGTTTTTATATTTTTCACGCGTTTCGTCGAAAGATAGCTCATTTATTGTCGAAAGTAAATTGGTTGCATGCAAAAAGTCATCTAGACATTGTGCTAGGGATTGAGAGGACTTGAATTTATTCCGCTCTTGGGTCTAAGGAGCTTCCGGTCTAGCGTCAGGTTAGCCGTATATATCCGTTGAGAAGGTATCAGACGATGTGGTCAAGAGATTAATCACTCGAATTTCTATTTTCGATATTACAAACAACCAACTATATTGAGGTAGTCGGCTTGGAGAGAAGAGGATTGCGTGATGTATCCATTTTTACTTATAATGTCTTCCAGTGAAATCTAACCTATCCTAGAAAACATTGGATTCTTCTGTTTATTTCTTACTGCTTCTCAGAGTTTTCCTGCTTTTGCTCGGCCTCAAGCTTCTTGAGCTCCTCCTCGATCTCCTTCTCTATCTCCTCTATCGGCTTGGGAGGCGGAGTCGTGGCCAGAGTATACCCTATCCAGGCCAGAATCCCGAACACCCCTACCACAGCGATAAAAGCCGACAACTGTAACAGTAGCATGCTCCACTCGGTGAAGAAGAGGATCCACCCGTATACGATGATAACCAGGATAGATATGACGGCTAGTGCAACGCCTATAAGCTGATCTCTCGACATATGAGGCCAATTAACTAAAAATAATTAAATACTTAATTCTTTCGCATATTATTGGAAAGCTGGAATACTGTATGTTCCAAGCTATGTTATTTTTTGGGACTTTCAAGCTGTTAAGTCCTTTTCTTTATGTATCTCTTTGTTTAGCAGTTTTTCTACTTCTTCTAGTTCTTTTAAGGTGTTTACGGGTAGCCATACTCCTTTGGTGTTTCAGCGTAACCCATCCTTTTGCCCTCTCCTCCAGCCATAATTACTACACGTGTTGCCTCAATCTCTTTTCTAAGCAACTCAATCGCTTTCATACCTCCACCCTATAGGTCTTGGAATATACGCATGAGGGGAGTTAGGGCGAGCTTTCATCATGTGAAATTTCTCACAATTATAATATTTATTCACATTTTTTCTAGGGAATAGACCTAATGAGAAGAAATCTCCCTATGATAGCCTGAATTTATTAGCTTGAAAAGGAGTATATTGAGTAGGCCTTATGGAGAGTAGATATTTGGCGTGGTTCGTCTTAGGATCTGTATGTTCTTGTGATGAACTTTTCTCCGCGGTATTCGACTATTCTGATGAGGTTTTTCTCCTTGAGGCTTGAGAGTAGTTTTTCAGGGTTTTCTCCCTTCTTCTCTAGGAGCTTGACGGCATAAGTGTATCTGAGGGGGTGTACCGAGGTCGTGGATAGGATCCACTGGGCTGGGTCGCCGTGGAGTGTCTCGGGGGGTGGTTCAGGCATGTTTAGTAGCTCGACCTTGTCTCTTCCTATGTGTTCTGTGAAGGTGTTGTAGGCTTCTACTAGCTTCTCGGGCGGAGGTGGTGTAGCGTATGGCTCTGCGGGTGGGCGTACCGGGACTGCTAGGTAGGCTTTATGGGGGTTTATGCTCGCGATGAACTCGGCGACTGCTCTTATCTCGCCTCTGCTGTCGTTGAAGCCTTCTACGAGCATGGTCTCCGTTATAAGCCTTCCCTTGAAGGTGTTCGCGAACTCGCGTATTCCTTCAAGGATCTCGCTTAGCCTTAGGCTGGGGTGGGGCCTGTTTATCCTCTTCCAGACCTGCTCGCTCGCAGCGTCCACTTTGACCGAGACTAGGTCTGCCTCTGCCAGGTCGAGCCTGCACTGCTCCTGGTAGAGTAGCGAGGCGTTTGTCAGAACCGCTATCCTTGAGCCTGTCTCGTGCCTGATCCCTGTTATCTCGGCGGCTATATTCAGGTCGAGGAGTGGTTCTCCGTCCGGGACGAAGGTCACGAAGTCTACTTCACCCTTGGTCTGGGCGAGTGTCTCTGCTACGTCGCGTACTATGTCTTGGGGGTCATAGAAGGGTTTTCTCTCTATGGTCATTTTTATTGTTCTACCGAGCTGGCAGTATATGCAGGAGTACGTGCAGAGCTTGTAGGGGATATTGTTGACGCCTAGGCTCCTCCCGAGCCTTCTCGAGTAAACAGGGCCAAATGCATATCTAAACGTAGAACGCCACCATAAAAATGGCTTTCATTACAATGACTAGAAGCAGGCCGGCAGTTAAAAGCTTTTAGCGTTTTTGTTGCCTGGTAAGGCCGCGTCTAGACTCTCAGGTCTATAGCGTATGGGCGTCCGAGTTGAGGGTGTAGGGCTAGAGATACGTAGTTTCCGAGTTTTAGGTGTTGTACTGCGGCTTCTACGTTGAACTTCATGGAGGCTAGGACGTGTATCCTGGTCCCCTTGACGATTTCGGGGTGGAGTCCTGCTGTGGGACCCGTGAGGATGTTGAGCCCGTTGGAGTTCTCGAGGATCTTGTCGAGGGTGAAGTTGAGTAGAGTCATCCCGGTTATCACCAGCGTCTTACACGCTGGAAGCAGTATCTCCTCCTCAACCTCTGAGAATGCGTGGCGTCGCAGCTCTCTGGATCTCTCGAAAACGTAGACCCTGCGTCCCTGCCTCCTTAGTTGCTCAGCCAGGGGACCCATATTTCCTATGAGGCAAACCGGCTCCTCCCCTATGTACTCGTAGATGCTGGCTGAAACAGGCTCGGCTAGATGGTATTGTGAGACCGCGTTGAGCATTGCGACTCCGAGAACCCTGTTAAGTGGGTTTAGATCGACTACGAATTCAGGCATCTCTTCGAGCCTCGGTGGCTTGGTATCGCCTAAGTCGTGCAGGTCTTCGTGCGGGATGTGTGCGAAGCCAAGTGCCCTGCCCCTTGGACCCTCGACGACAACGTAAGCAGCTTTAAGGCAGAGACAGTAGTCGACCAGCCGGAGTCCCCCGGCCATCGCTAGAGCGCGTTCTGCGAATAGCTTTACAAGCATGTGTTTGGTGTTATGTACATGTGTATCAAGAGGGGGTTCCCTGGCATGAATGCCCATGTTTGCCTAGTAGTGGGAGGGTGATATATGTATTACTGGAAGATAATACTGTATCGCACTTAAGGGTGTGCCGCCGCTTGACTCATAGTGTTAGAACGCGTGTTTTGCAGGGGAATTGGACTTGACGGGGAATAGTGTGTACTGCGGGAAGCCTTGCAGGAGAGGCGTTGTGGGGGGGACTTTCTCCCTCCTGCATGAGGGGCACAAGCTGCTTTTACGCACGGCCACTGTACTTTCATGTAGTCTTCTCGTCGGGGTTACATCGGACGAGTATGTTTCCCGTCATAAGAGGCATCCTGTCGAGCCGTTCGATGAGAGGGTGAGGGCCGTGCTGGGCTTCTTGAAGGAGGTTGATCCGAGTGTTGAGGTGAGCATCTACAGGCTTGACGATGCTTTCGGGCCGTCTGTCGAGGACGAGGGGGCAGACTGTATATTTGTCTCTGAGGAGACGTTTCGTGGAGCCTTCCTCGTGAACCTTCTTCGGAGAATCAAGGGGTTAGAGCCTCTTAAGGTGTACTCGGTGGAGATGTTGACTGTTGGGGGCTTGAGGCTGTCGAGCTCGCTCCTTTGGAGTAGAAGGGTTAATAACGCGTGATCCGTGGGAGTATTTTGCGTCTCAGGAGTTCTACGACTACGACGGCGAGGGCAAGGAAGGCTGCGAGGATAAGGAGGCCGGTGATGCTTCTCAGGGGTTCTCGGAGGGTTTTAGCTACCAGGTCTGCGGCAAGCACTACTGCTATTAGCCCTAGCCATGCGGCTACCAGGAGCGATCCTATGAATGCTATGACTCTTCCAAGCCTCAACCTACTCACCTCATGAGCCAGGCGGAGACCAAGGCTAGGGCTGCTGCTACTGCTTCGAGCAGGATGTATGCCTTTGCGACCTCGGGTTCCCTGGAGGGGCCGCCTACTGCGAGGATTACTCGTGTAAGGGAGAGTGGTGCGTCAGGGTCTGTGCTGGCGGTGAGGATACCGTTGTTGTCGACTTGTATTGGTCTTTTCCTTATTTGGCGGTGCTCTTTGAAGCCTCGGAAGCTGACGAGCACGAAGAAGCCGTTGAGCAGGTGTGGCAGGAGTAGTGTTAGGGCTATGAATTCCATGTGGTCTACGACTGCTATCGCGCCGATGAGTGCGCCGAGGAAGAGGCTTCCGCTGTCACCGTTGAAGACTCTAGCGGGGTACGCGTTGTACTTGTAGTAGGCTATCAGGGCTCCTAGCACGGCCAGAGACGCTATAAGGGTTGCCTCCCGGCCAAGGATCAGGCTTGCCACTGCCAGGGCTGAGAAGGCGATTATCGATGTCCCGGGGATCACGCCGTTCATCACGTCCAGCATGTTCACGATGTTCGCTGCCCCGGCTATCGAGAGGGGCATGAGGGCCCAGTAGATTATTGTTATCCTGAGCCTTCCGATAAGGGGTAGTACGGGTCGACCCCACTCTATGAGCTGGGGGGCTTGAACGCCTGCGACGAGGACCGGGAGTATCCCGAGGAGCGTGAGGACTGTTTTAACGCCTCCCCTGAGTATCTTGACGTCGTCTACGAGTCCTACGGCGAAGCACGTTGCCCCGCTGGCGAGCATTATGAGTATTTTCAGGGATAGTGGTGTGGAGGGGCCTGCAAGGAGGATTGTTGTTAGGAGTGAGGACGTGACTCCGAGGAATAATATTACTCCTCCGCTGTGGGCTACCGTGGGGTTTCCGGGCTTGTGTGCGTCGGGCCTGACTATGCCCATGCGTCTGAGGAGCTTTATGAGGGGCTCTGCTAGTAGGGCCGTCAGTATTAGCGAGGTGGAGAAGGCTAAAACAGCTAAATATAATTCCATCAGACCACCCCAAGCTCCCTTGCAGCGTAACCGATTATGACCGGGAATATTATGGTGGCGTCCCCGGGTACCGTGACGTGGTTGGCTTTCGGCTTAATCTTCCCCCAGCTTATCGCCTCGCGGGTCCTCGCGCCGCTCAGGCTGCCGTCCCACTCTGGAGCCGAGGTTACGGCTACTGCGTAGTCTAGCCCTCCCCTGAACTGGGCCCACCAGATTGTATGGTGTTTGGAGATTCCGCCGCCGAGCATTACTCCTCCAAGCTTTTCTGCGGAGTATATTATGTCCGCTATTTTCTCCATGTCTCTGACCAGGTCTATGCGTATCGGCTTGACTGTCGAGCTTGCCCGGCTCTTCTCGTTAAAGGTGTATACTGCCGTCCCGAACGCGCCGTCCACTACGCCAGGAGCGAAGACAGGGGTGTTCTTTAGGTGTGACGCTCTGAGTATGGATTTCTCGTCGCTGAGCCTCCTGCCGGCCTCGAATGCCAGCTCGCTTGGAGACCAGTCTGTCTTGACCTGTGAAAGCTCCTCGAGCATCATGTGCGTGAAGCCCTCCACGGGTGGACCATAGTTCTCGGCTGGGACGAGTATGTTGCCGAGGCGGTGAATCTCGAGCTCCTTGAGGTAGGCGTCGTCGAGCTCGAACTCTCCCACGTAGTACTTGTATCCCAGCCCCCTGGCTATGTCGTGGTCGAATGTACCTCCAGTGGTTATGACGGCGTTGACTAGGCCGTGGCGCACCGTGTCCGCTAGGAGGCCTCTAAGGCCCGTAGCTACTAGGTTTGCCGGGAAGCTATAGATGACTGTTGCCCCGCTCCTGTACATCTCGAGCAGTATGTTTGCGCTCCTCACAACGTATCTCGCTGAGAAGCCGCCGAGCTTTTCGAGGAGTTTTACGAGCTGGCCTGCGTTCTCCGCGGCTTCATCAAGGCTTAAATCGACTACAGGGGTTTGTAGTAGCGAGGATCTGTCACCGCTCATAGTTCACCTTACCTTTAAGGCGTACATGCTGGGCTTGGGGGTTTTGAGTAGCTTGGCAATGCTTGAATCCTCCAGGGAGATGATCGCCACAAACCCGTCCCAGTCGTCTGAGAACTCGCGTCCACCGCACACAGGGCATACCTCGATCTCGTCTTGGACGAGGGCCTTGCAGGTCGTGCAAGCCTTTAGGGGTAGTTTTCTCTTACGAGGCATCCTTCTCACCCTTCTTCTGCTTCTCGATTAGCTCCTTTATATGCTCGAGCTTGCCGAGGTAGGGCTGGCGCATGGTGAGCCTTACCCGCAGCTGTCCCCTCTGCACGTCGTATGTAACGCCCGTGACTCTAGCCCTCACAACGTCGCCTCTCCTTATTATCCTCTTGCCGCTTTCCGCTATCACGACGCCTTGATCCCTGTCATAGATGACCTCTTTGCTCGGGAAAACCTGGGACCTGTGGATGAACCCGTCTACCGCGCCTAGCCTGACGGTTATGCCTATATTCTCTACTAAGACCACCTCGCCCTCAACCACCTCCTGGTTCACGGGGCTGAAGACGAGGGCGGTGAACCTCGCCTGGTGGTATGAGCCTGCATCTCCAAAGGTGAGGTAGCCCTCCTCGGAGACCTCTGCACCCAGCACCGAGACTACTAGCCCTATGCCTTCTAGGACCCTCCCCTCGAAGTCCTCCTTGAGGACCTCTAGGGCCGCCTCATTCAACGGCTTCCCGAAAAGCTTTGGAGGTATCTTGACCGTGTCCTCGAGCAATATTAGCTTATACATAATATCTCTAGAGGCTCACACGTTGGCATCGTTATATTTATTTTTCTTATGAACACGACTAAGGCTACATTTAATAGTCACCCAGCCAAGATTATCACGGCCCGGCGGGAGCCCCGGGGGGCTAGCCCTCCCCTGTAACCGCAAACGGGCTCAGGGCGGGGGGTGTCAACCCTCAGGGGCGCCTGTAAGCTGCATGCCGGGGCGAGAAGGCCCGCCC
Source organism: Thermofilum uzonense (assembly GCF_000993805.1). Lineage (NCBI taxonomy): Archaea > Thermoproteati > Thermoproteota > Thermoprotei > Thermofilales > Thermofilaceae > Infirmifilum > Infirmifilum uzonense. The sequence goes on along the minus strand of NZ_CP009961.1, from coordinate 1,428,937 downwards.
ATGAAGCCTGGGCCCACGGGACGCCTCGCTCCGCGCTAACCCCCTCGTAGGAGGGGCGAAGCGCGGCAAGGCTGAAACGGGTTAGGCCCGGGAGGGAGCGGCCCTAAGGCCGGCGGGGCGTGTTCGTGGAAGCCTGGGGTGAGGAAGGAGCCCTCTCGCCCTGGTATGCACGCCCAGGCCACCCTGGGGGGACGCCGCCGGGCCTTTCACAGCTTGGAGTAAACTAAAAGTTTAAGCGCTTCTGAAGCATATTTTTCACGGCGCGGTGGGCCGCCGGGCGGGCGCCGGCCAGCATCGGCGACGTGCTGGCTGTGGAACCCCCTCCCCTCCGCGGCGCGCGGCTGCGCAAGCAGCTCGGCGAAGAGCCGAGGGAGGGCGAGGCCTCCCAGCGCGAATGGAGATGACCCCCGAGTCACGGGGAGATGACGCTCTGGGTTTGCGTGGAATGTCCTCCCCGCGGGGTTAGGGTCAAACAGGCCCTGTGAGGGGCCGCGGTGAGGGCCGGGTGGACCCTTAGACGGATCCCGCCTAAACAGAAGAGGGGGTACGAGCGGTCCACCGCGCCCTTGGCCTGGGCCCTGGGTAAAATAAATAACCGTTTACTTGAGAGATTTTAACGTGTTTGGTGTAGTGGACCTGTTCTCGGGGGCTGGGGGGTTCTCGAGGGGGTTTAAGGAAGAGGGGTTTAGGATCCTCCTTGGGGTTGAGAACATGCCCCCCGTAGCCGAGGCTTACGCTGCCAACTTTCCGGAGGCAAAGGTGTTACCGCTCGACATAAAGGAGGTTCATTCACTGGACGTGTACAAGATTACCGGCAAGCCCGACGTTATCATCGGTGGCCCCCCCTGCGAGGCCTATACGCGGGCTAATCCTCGTCGGCGGGAGGACCCGTATGAGAGGCTTTATGATGACCCTCTCGGCTCCCTGGTGCTCCACTTTATAAGGATGGTGGGGGACCTGCAGCCGAAGGTTTTCGTTATGGAGAACGTGCCGGGCATAATGGACGACGGCCTGGATCTCGTCCTCAGGAGGGAGTTTGCAGAGGCCGGGTATAGCAAGATCTACTTTAATATCCTCCACGCGGAGGACTACGGGACCCCGTCCCACAGGACGCGGGTTTTCATCTCGAATATCCCGATAGAGCCGCCTAAGCAGCGTAAGGTTGTCGTCGCGGAGGCGTTGGAGGGGCTGCCTCCCCCGGACCCCTTCTATGGCGTCCCGAACCACGAGCCTGTTCCTCTGGGTCACCGTCGCTTGAAGCGTATAGCCAGGTTGAGGTGGGGCGAGCCCCTGGTGAGGTATAGGGGTTATAAGGGTAGGATACTTGGGAACATCGTGAGGCTCCACCCTTACAGGGTTGCCCCCACGGTTATGGGTTCTTCCAGGTTTGTGCACCCGTTTGAGGATAGGCTTCTCACAGTGAGAGAGCAGGCGCGTCTAATGGGGTTCCCCGACTACCACGTTTTCCTGGGGGGCAGGGATGTCCAGTTTAACGAGGTGGGAGAGGCTGTGCCTGTCCCGCTTGCAAGGGCCATAGCAAGGGAGGTGAAAAAGTATCTTGAGACTCAAACCTAGTGTCCATGCTCGTGCCGCCAGGCAAAAATTTTAATGCTTATGCTTGAGAAAGCGTGGAGGGGGATAGCTTGGAGAAAAACTCTATAATCCCTGTGCTCCATAATACTCAGAGCTCTCAGCGCCTAGCCGAGGTTGCACGCACAGTCTATGGGCTCGGATTTAACTACCTCATAGTCACGAAAGCTGTGGGGTCAGCCGCCCAGGTGGGTGTCCCCGAGGCCCAGAAGCTTGCATACAAGTTCGGTAGAAACCTCCTAGTGTTGGCAGACCTCTCAGAGGCTATAGAGCTCCTACAGCCCAGGAAGGTTCTCCTGGTTATGCCTGGCAAGTATGGTGGGCGGGGGCTCCACGAGGCCCTGGCAGAGGCGGCTAAAGAGTTGCGAGAGGGTGACAAGGTGTTCCTGGTGTTCGGGGGTGTAGAGCCAGGGCTGTCGCAGCGCGAGTTAAAGCTTGGAGAAATGGTTAGCCCGGAGGGGGTTGAGGAGGATATAGGGACTGTCGCCCTGGTCGCTATCTCGCTTTACAGGGTTAACGAGCTACTTAGAAGGCAGCCTTAGACGGGTTATTGTTTTCTTGTTTTTCCAGTCGTAGCTGCGTATCCTCTTTGAGCGCCCGAATCCGCAGTGTGCGCAGTAGCCTTTCCTGACGTTGAAGCTGTGGTGGCCACACCTCCTGCACCGTATGTGCGTCTTCCCGGAGCCCCTCTTACCGAAAGAAGTCGTCCCCTTGACCATCCCGCCTCACCTTAGGCTGGCGCGGGGCTTATTAAAACCACGTTGTCGCCCCTGACAATTATTGTTCCATACTGTCTTGTCTTGTTGCCTTTCACCTCCTCCGCGTTCTCTAGTATAAGATTCAAATGATAATCGAAGCTCTTAAGGGTGCCCCGTATCTCTCGTCCACCTTTCAGCTTGACAAGCACGCTTTTACCCACTGATTCGGCGAGCAAGTCTACTGTTCCCTCCATGTTTAACGCCTGGAATTCATGGTTGCTTCGCAATTTAAAGCTTTTTGCTTTACTTACTTGGTTTGCCAGAGCCTTTAAAGACCGATCCTCGAGGCAAAGCTTTGGCGCCGGGGCCGGGATTTGAACCCGGGCGCCCTTGCGGGCAACGGATTTCTTGGATCGTGGGATCTCGAGTCCGCCGCCTTAGGCCGCTCGGCCACCCCGGCACCATGACATCTCAGGCGGGGAGGGTAATGAACTTTACCGCAACGACGCCTACTAGCTGGGCGTTCAAGACGCTACAAACACGTTTTTAAGGTGAGTGTTTTTCCTTTCATTTTGAGTTTTTATGAAGAATATTGTCGTTTTTCTAGGCCCAGCCGGGAGCGGCAAAACCTCCCTTACGGCAGCCTTCGGTAGATGGCTAAAGGCTAAGATGCTGATACCGTCAACCTATGTGAACCTAGACCCTGGTGTCGAGTATCTCCCCTACAGGCCAGACGTGGACGTGAGGGACTATGTGACAGTAGAGAAGGTGATGCAGGACTACAAGCTGGGCCCAAACGGGGCGCTCCTTAAGAGCGCCGAGATAGCCTGTAAGCATCTTCCGGAGATTAGGGAGAAGGTTGAGAAGTACCCCTCGCCCTACGTCCTCGTAGATACCCCTGGCCAGATGGAGTTGTTTCTTTACAGGGATTTCGGGCCGCGTTTCGTGGAGGAGTTCCGGGAGGTAGGGTACATAATAGGTGTCGTGATACTAGACCCGACGCTTGTAGCCAAGGCCCACGACGTGGTCTCGCTAAAGCTACAAGCGATGATCGTAAGCCTCAGGCTGGGGATAGACGCTATACCCGTGGTAAACAAGGCCGATGCCCAGACTTTTAACCCAAGGCTACTCACGGACGCGGCTTACCTACGTGAACAGCTCGCAGGGACGAAAGGCTTGAGCAGCGAGATATCGGAGAGGATACTGGAATTGCTGGACGAGTACAGGCTAGCTATAAGGATACCCCTGATTTCGAGCATTACGGGTCAGGGGCTTGAAGAACTGTACGATCTTCTTCACGAGATATTCTGCGCATGCGGGGACCTCACATAGACTCGAGGAAGAATTTGAGGAGCGTATCGCTGGCAAGACCCTCCTCCACGTTTTTTAGTGGCACGCCTATCGAGACGACTTTTGTCCTGCCGTAGCGTCCAAGGCTTATAACCCTGGCGTTTATAATGCCCACGACGTCGAGCTCATTAATTATGTCGCTGATTCTCCGCGAGGTTACGGGCTCCATCCCCAGCTTGTTCACGAGCTCCTTGTACTTGTCGTAGACCAGGCCTGTTGTTATCATTTTTGATCCCTCGTTTTTGGAGAGGAGGTATATAGATGCCAGGACCAGTTTGACGTGGAGAGGCATAGTCTTTATAATGTCTACGGCTAGGTTCTTCTCTATCTCGCTCCTAGCCTTGTCCACGTGAGTCAGGGTAACCTTGCTAGCCCCTTCACGATCAGCGATATCCGCTGCCTTAAGGAGTATGTCCAACGCTAGCCGGCAATCACCGTTCTGCCTTGCGGCTATAGCGGCAACCTTCTTGATAACGTCGTCCTCGATTGCTCCCTCCTTGAGCGCCTCCCTAGCCCTTCTCTGCAAAATGTCTTCAAGCTGGACAGCGTTGTAGGGCGGGAACACCAGCTCCTCCTCTCCCAGGCTGCTCTTGACCCGGGCGTCGAGAAACTCGGTGAACTTCAAATCGTTAGTTATACCTATGAGGCTCACCTTAGAGTTGGAGAGCTCCTCGTTGACCCTCGTGAGGAAGTAAAGTACGTCGTCGCCCTGCCTCTTAACGAGGTTATCAATCTCGTCTAGGACGACTATTATTATGCTTCTCTGCCTCTCCAGGCCCTGGATAAGCCTCTTCATGACTTCTCCGAGGGCTAGCCCTGTGAAGGGGACTTTAACCCCGACGTGTTTTGCCAGCTCAGCTAAGACTCTGTAGCTAGTGTTGTTTTGTCTGCAGTTGATGTAGACGTAGTCTATCCTTCGCTGAGAGCTTTCACGCATCTTCCTCAAGACATATTTGGTGACGGCAGTCTTACCGGTCCCCGTCAACCCGTATATGAAAACGTTAGATGGGCGAGACCCCGAGAGGGCGGGCGCCAGAACCTTTGCCAGGGTCATGATCTGTTCATCCCTATGGGGCAGCTCCTCAGGTACATAGTCGGGTAGGAGCTTTTCCCGCTGCTTGAAGATTTTAGACTCTAAGTACTGGTGAAAAATGTCCTCTACCGACATTAGATACCCCTGATTTTCATAACAGGAGAAATAATTTTACCAAAACAATTTACAATGCAAAGGCTTTCGGCTTTATAATGCTTTAAATACAATCGTATTACAAAGCAGTATACACGAAACGGTGGTGTCTCGGAGGTACATGCCCCTCGTTTACCTGAAGCGATGTTTATATATCCATTAACGAGCCTAATAACTTTGAGCCGGGGTGGCCGAGCGGTCCAAGGCGATGGCCTGGAGTTAGCTCCTCGGAGAGCCATTGCCCGCAAGGGCGCCCGGGTTCAAATCCCGGCCCCGGCGCCACGTCTTTTTGAGGACTCTTATTCTCAGGCGAGGACGTGAAGTAGTCTCAAAGACCTCCCGTTTGCGAAAGAAAAGTTTATCAAGATTTTTAATTTCTTTGAGTTAGGCCCCGGTCGTCTAGCCCGGTCAACTGCACAAGGCTGAGAGGATAACGGCCTTTCGAGCCGTGGATCCCGGGTTCAAATCCCGGCCGGGGCACTTTCCCCGGTTAGGTTAAATTTTCGAGTAAAAACTATTAAACAAGCAGGATATTGGGGATGAAGGATGTCTCAGGAAGGATATAACGTAACACCCTGGGAGGCTAGGGGAAAAATAGACTATGATAAACTGATCCAGGAGTTCGGGGTTGAAAGGCTCAGCGAACCTCTGCTGGCCAGGATTAACACCCTAGCGGGTGGTCTTCACCCTCTCCTCCGTAGAGGCTTCTTTTTCGCACACAGGGATCTCAGCCTCGTGTTGGACGATTACGAGGCTGGCAGAGGCTTCTTCCTGTATACTGGGAGAGCGCCTAGCAAGGCTCCTATGCATATTGCTCACATTGTTCCCTTTATCGCCACGAGGTGGCTTCAGCACTCTTTTGGGGTTAACACGTACATAGAGATCCCTGACGAGGAGAAGTTTCTCGCAAAAAAAGTTGACTCTCTTGAGGAAGTTGAGCCCTATATCAGGCAGGACATTCTTAATATAGCGGCCCTAGGATTTGACGAGAACAAGACATTCATCTTTCGCGACAGCGAGTACATCGGCAAGATGTACAGGCCGGCCGTGCTGGTCGCCCGGCATATAAACCTCTCAACCGCCAGGGCTGTTTTCGGCTTCGACAACGAGACTAGCATAGGGCTTATCTTCTACCCTGCGCTCCAGATAGTCCCGACACTCTTCGAGAACCGCAGACCCCTAATTCCATGCGGTATAGACCAGGATCCATACTTCAGGCTTCAACGCGATATAGCCCCCAGGCTGAACAGGTACAAGACTGCAGAACTACTATCCAAGCTTGCATGGGGGCTTACGGGCCCAGAGAGTAAGATGTCTGCCTCCGAGCCTGAGACCGCTATAATGCTCAACGATCCTCCCGAGGTGGTGAAGAAGAAAATAATGAATGCTTTTACAGGCGGTAGAGCAACTGTCGAGGAACAACGTAAGCTTGGAGGAGTTCCCGAGGTTTGCACGGTCTTCCACTGGTATAGCCTTTTATTCGAGGAGGACGACAAGAAACTAGAGGAGAGATACTGGGCCTGTAAGACTGGGAAACTCCTGTGCGGTGAATGTAAAGCGGAGCTGGTTAAGAGGATCAATCACTTCCTAGCCCTGCACAACGAGAAGGTAAAAGACGTTGAAAAGAAGGTTTCAAAGTACATGTATGACGGGAAGCTTGCGCAGGAGATGTGGAACTGGGAGTTCAAGCCCTGAGAACGACACTTCTTATAATAACGGGCCGGCCGGGACTCGAACCCGGGGCTTCCGCTACGCCGTGCAGATGCACGGCGCCTCTACGGGTTAAGAGCTTCGACCAGTTTTATTCGACCGCCGCTCTACCTGGCTGAGCTACCGGCCCTTAGCGAGCTAATATGAGGGTGAGAGGATATTAAATTTTTTTCTATGCTAGAAAAGACGTGTTCTGGGTGAGACTTGGAAACGTATAGGCTGAATCTCTCCGGTCCTGAGGAACACTATCACGTCCTCTGAGGCTATCTGGGAAAGACTCCTGAGATCTATTATCAGTGCTCCAAAATACAGAGGTATGGATGACCTGTATAGGGAGACCACGACTGGTATCATCTCGTAATCCCCTACGGGTATGTCGACCTGGGGCAAGCCTCTCTCGATTACCCTTGCCAACGCCTCGCATCGATGCCTTTGAGCCTCGGCGGCTTTAAGAAGCATGCTTTCACGTAGCCTCTCCCAACGCTTACAGTCAACGCATAGGGCTAGCCTGGACTTTACGGCCAGGATGTCTACCTCGTAGCGCTTTCCCTGGTGCTTGAATCTCAGCGCCCTGTAGGCATTGAAGCCTGCCTCGCGTAAGGCTTGCGCTACGACTTCCTCAAATGTGCTCCAACCAGAATTCAGTGCAAGCGTGACTACATCGTAGCCGGCTAGCCAGGCTCGAAGTAGGAGACTGTTAAGCGGGGTCTTGACTATTCCTTGCTCAACAAGTACCCCGATGCTTTTCAAAAAATCTTCGACAAATAATTGGTCGACTCCAGAAGCCTGAGCTATATTTGAAACACTTACAGTTTTTTGTTGAGAAAGCAATCGAACAGTAGACGTAAGGACTATTTCGGCTCTAAGAACAGAGCCCAAGCCCCTTAACCTTTAAATGATTATGGAGGCCATAGGGGGTAGTTTAGGCCACCTCTCGGCCGCCTCCTTCGCGAGGGGCCCCCTTATCTCTGTGCCCTTGGGGTCGCCTTCAGGCGTTATTATTACCACGGCATTGTCTTCAAAGGCGATCCAGGTTCCGTCCGCTCTCCTGTATGGTCTCCGCTGCCTGATCACTATCGCCCTCATGACCTGCTTTCTAAGCTCCGGCTTGCCTGCCCTTATAGAGACAACAACCATGTCTCCCACCGCGGCGCCGGGGACCCTCCTCCAGACTGCCTTATAGTGGGGGACGCCTATAACCTTGGCGAGTGTCGCACCGGAGTTGTCAGCAACCTTTACCAGGCTCTCCATGAAGATGCCAGGGGTCAATCCAAGCCTGTATGAAACGCCAACTGTCTTTGGGCCTCTCTTGGCCATTTAATTTCACCTCTGAACCTTTGCAAGAACGACGTAGGATATAGATTTTGCGAGGGGTCTTGTCTCGCCTATTATGACTCGGTCGCCTGGCTTCACCTCTATGCACTCGGGAACCCTTACGTGCTTCTTTGTTTGCCGACGCTCATACCTCTTGTACTTCTTATTGTAGTAGAGGTACTCGTGTACAACGACGGCAGCCCTGTTCATCTTAACGTCCTCCACTGTGACCTCTAATACCTGCCCTCTGACGGGCAGCGTACCGTGCCACGGGCATAGTGGGTCGTCGCATTTCTTATCGGGCGGGTTGAGACCCGGGATACCAACGTGTTTCTTAGGCATAATTTAAACACCAGACTAAGAGTGCCAATAGCGCGGGGCTTTTTAAAATTTTACTATCCTTCTAGTAACTGTAAAGCTTAGCCTTCAGTCTCTCCGCAGGCCGCCCCACGAGGTATCTCCCGTCGACCATTACGCGTGTACCGTCGGGGAGCTCGAATAAAAAGTATGCCTGGTGCTTTATGACCTTCCTTTTCTTACCGCCGGGCTCGCCTATAAGCAGAGTGTTCTTGGTCTCGTCGAGGACTAACCCCTTTATCCCTATAAGGCTCGGGTTACTAGCCTCGACAACCTCGACCTGAAGCCCGATAAGCTCGTGCCTTAGGATATTGCGAGGAGTGATTTTCATTGTTTTTGAGCCTTCGCGGCCTCCCTCTCCACTGTGAGTATCATTGCTATGGTCCTTCTAGTCTTCCTTATGAGGGAGGGCTTCTCAAGAGAACCTCTAGCGGCCTGTGTTCTTAGTCGGGCCAGCTCCGCCCTGAGCTCTGCTAGCTTCTTCCTCCTGTCCTCTGGGCTCATCTCCCTGATCTCCTTAATCGAGAGTAATCCCTTAGGCATAGGTCTCAACCATGAGGTTTGTCCACTACATATAAAACTTATGTAGAGGTAACGGTCTGGGGCGCTTTTAGCTCGATAGTATCCGGCATCTTGGACGGTCTCATTATCCTGACCTTGACGCCGTACATCCCCAGCTTCAGCAGGACGTGGACTATGGCCTCGTCGACGAGCTCCTCACCGGGTTCACCAGATTTTGGCAGGTATCCTCTCGTGAACCTCTCTGTCCTGTGTCTCTGGCTTGTAAGCTTCCCGCTTATAACGACCTCCGCCCCTCTTGCACCAGCGGCCATAATCCTGTTAAGTGCGATCATCGCTGCTCTGCGGAACCTTACTCCGCGAACTAGTGCCCTTGCTATCCTGTACGCCATTATCTTGGCGTTGAGGTCCTGGTTTGGAACCTCGACAACGTCAACCTGGGGGTTTTCTAGACCGAACTCCTTCTCGAGAACGTCCGCGAGAGCCTTTATATTTGCTCCCCTGCGACCTATAACCATCCCTGGGACGCCGGCATAAATGATGACCTTGGTTCCGATGGGTGTCTTAAAGACCTGCGTGTGTACATAGCTTGCACGGACAAACTGCCTCTGGATGTACTCGTGAAGCATCATGTAACGGATTCCTTGAGATATGGTTTCACGCGTGACCGTCGGCATTTAACCACCTAGACTCTCTCCTCCCCTATGACCTCCACGTGGACAAGTTGGTCGTAGTAGGGAGTAGCCCTTCCAAAGGCCCTGGGAAGATAATTCCTTATCTTGAAGCTTTTATGGGCAGCAGCATGGACTATCCAGAGGTTCTCCACGTCTAACCCCTTGAACTCGGCATTGTTCTCTAGGTTCTCCAGGAGGCCTAGCAGCTTCTTAGCCACCTTGACGGGATACCTCCCAGGACCGCTCACACCCTTCTTGTGCCCTACTTTTCCATTAAACCTCCTGTATGGGACCGGCTTCTTCATGGATGCTACTTCTTCAAGGATTTTTTTAGCCTCGCTTAGCTTCTTACCTTTGATGAGTCTTAGAGTCTCCACTGTAGCCTTGTACGACATGCTGACATCTCGTAGAGACGCTTTAACCGTCTTCACCGGGTCAAGCTCGACACTATAGCGCCATGTAGGCATACTAACCTCAGACCCTACGTGTACAACATAATATAAAGATTTTTTCACGGCCCCTCAGGATTAAGACGGAGAAATACTTTAAAACAAGGTGTGGAAACACTATCTGAGGGGGCCGTAGTCCAGCCTGGTAGGATGCCTGGCACGGCTTTTAAGCCGCGGGACTCGGGATACAGTCCATCGGGAGCCCAGGTGGTCCCGGGTTCAAATCCCGGCGGCCCCATTATCGGCTTGTTTTACTTCCGATATCCCTAGTATATCTTCTCCGCCTCCCATTCCTCGAGGAAGCCTTCAATCCTGCTCCTATACTCTTCGAGCCCCCCCGAGCATTACATCGATATCGTTTAGTGCCTTCCCGTAGTCTAGCAGGACGTTAGGGTATATCCACAGCGAGGCTATACATGTGCAAGACTTGGGCCCCGAAAGCAATGCAGACGTAAACACTACAAACATCGCCCACCTGGCAGGACACAGCCCACCCACACTGATTAAAATCAAAGCCTACACCACAACGCACAGCAAAGCCACAGCAAAAGACTAGAAGCAAAAGCTACGACCACCAGGAGAAAACACTTCAGAAGGGTAACCAGGGGAGCCCCCAGTGGCGCAGGCCGGCCAGCAAAGCTTCCCGAATAAATATGAGAAATAGCGGGCCCGCCGGGACTCGAACCCGGGACCTACGGCTGTCCCCGCTTTTAAGCGTTTTGATACACCGAAGTGCGGCGCTCGTGGAGCGTGGCCGCCGCGCTTCCTGACTGCGCTACGGGCCCCAGCGGCGTCCATTCACCTCCTTTACATCATCTCTCAGTTGTCAACGCTTAGATCATCCGCCGGTTACTAAAGAAAGTAGAAGCTAGAATAAAAAATTGCTGTCAGGCTGATAAGGGTAACATTATTCGAGAGAGATGTAGAAAAATGCAGGGTAAGCCTAGGAGAGTTTGGGTATCAGCGGGCAGTTACGACTATGATTGCGGGCCTTGCCGGGAGCGATTGTTTAGCCTTCTGGGTGTCTGTGGCTTCGTCTTCATATATGACTTCTACTCTTTTACCTATAGCTTCTTCAAAAGCGTGCTGAGCGTCTCGTAGAGCTTTTTCTTCTAGTTCGGGTGTTACAAGCAGGTCTAGAATCTCGCTGTTCTTTATTATGAGCTCTACCAGCCTGCCCGCCTGCTTCTGCAGCTCGGGTGGCATGAGGTGCAGGGCCTCGCGTACCGCCTGTTGGACCTTACCGTGTTTTTGGAAGCTCTCCTTGATTTTCTCAATGAACATGTACTTCCACTTAGCGGGAAGGACTATTCTAAGCTCCTGTATGGTCTCGACCTTAACTATTCTGAGTAGCTCTTGGATATCCTCTAGTACTTTCTGGACTATCTTCTCGGCTCTTTCCACCTCGTCGTTTATCTTGGAAGTGTCTACAGAAGGCCACTTCTCCTGCTGTATAAGCCCTTTCTTTCCTATTTTATCCCATATTTCTTCAGCTATGTGGGGTGTTATGGGGGCGAGTATTAGGGTCTGTTTCTCTATGAATTCCTGGAGGAGCCGTCTGTTTGGAGACCCTCGGCGTTTCAAATACCACTTGAACGAGTTTTGTAGGTTGAAGAAACCGTAAATGATGACGTTTTTCATGTTTAGCCTCTCATACTCTTCCTCTACGGTCTTCAAGGTGCGGTTTAGCACGCTTTCAAACCAGTCGTCGATGAACTTCCATTCTTCGTCGCCTTTACCATAATTCTCGATGGCGAAGCTATACCACTCGTAGAGCAGGTCGACGGCCCTTGAGGCGAATTCAAGCTCGAAGTTTCCATCGTCGAGACCCGTGTTCCCGGCGTAGGCGTTTGCCAGACGTGTAGCGTCGGCACCCCAGTAGTCGAGGGCTTCCCTGAGGAGTATGAAGTTACCCTTAGACTTCGACATTTTTTCGCCGTTGATGTTGATCCAGCCGTTTATCGCTATGCCTCTGGGCCAGTGAGGGGATGGGAAGATGGCTACGTGGTGCATTATGAAGAATACTAGGTGGTTGGGTATCAGATCCTTTCCTGAAACCCTGAGGTCTACGGGGTACCAGTACAGGAACTCTTCACGCATCCTTCTGAGGAGCCCGGCGTCCACTCCGAGCTTCTTGGCTACGGTTTCTGCGTCCCCGATGCCCAGGAAGACATAGTCGTAGAGCGAGCGGTCTATCCGCTGCCAGTCTATGTTGTATAGCTCGGGGTGCTGGAGGTATTTCGAGATAGTGTAGTAAGCCATGTATATCGTGGAGTCGCTTAGAGACTCCAAGACCCACTTCTCATCCCAGGGAAGCGGGGTTCCAAGCTCCCTTTCGTGGGTGCAAGCCCAGTCCTCATACCAGTCTACGAGCCTGTGAAACTCTTCCCTGAGCTCAGCAGGTAGAAATAGCATCGAGTTTATGCACTCATGCGCCTTGGCCTTCCATGAGGGATCGCTGTACCGCAGGAACCACTGGTCCTCAACTATTTTCACGTGTGTACGTGCACCGCACCTGCAGTAGACGGGCCTGGGAAGCGTATAGTGCCTGAACGCGTAGCCGTTCTTGACCAGGAATTCTATAATCTCCTCTTTAACCTCGAAAACCTTACGCCCACCCCACTTCTCGCCGTACACCTCTACCTTGAGAACACCGTTGTAGAACTCCTTCGAGTAGATCTCCCTGGTGGCTTCTTCAAGCTTCGACCTGTCTCCCTGGAACTTGACACCATACTTCCTCACAACTGTCTCTGCAGGATACTCACCGTATCCTTCGATCGAGATAAGGCTGACGGGCTGTACCGCGTCGAGAATCGTCGGGTCAACACCATACCTGTCGAGGAGATGGGGATCCCTTTTCAAGTCTTCTAGAGCCGCCCAGTCGTATGGCGCATGGGCTGGTACAGACATCACTATTCCCGTACCTGACTCTGGATCCACAAAGGATGCTGGGAGTATTGGGATTCGAGCCCCGGTCACCGGGTTTACCGCGAATCTACCCACCAGTTCTTTACCCTTGATCTTCCCCAAAACCTGAACTTTATGCCCCTGATCCTTGAGCTCGGCTATACTGTAGTCTCCCAGGACGAGTTTTTCACCGTCAACCTCCGCTATAACATACTCGGCATCAGGGTTAACCCATACGTTTACAGCGCCGTACACCGTTTCGGGTCTATAGGTGAGACAGGGGTAGGTAAGCCCATCCTCTCCTCTAAACTTTATCACGACAACTTCTTCCGGACCTATCCCTGCATACTCGTCAGGCCTGTCGTGATCGCCGACGACTTTCCCCTCCTTTGGACACCAGACGACCGGGTGGGATCCCTTCGTGATCAGGCCTTTTTCGCGGAGCACGCTGTATTGCCACTGTATAAACTTGTTGTAGGGCGGGTTAAGATACGTGGTGAAGAACTCTCTTCTCCAATCTATAGAGAGACCATACCTGCTGAAGTCCTCCTTAAACCCCTTGGAGAAGAACCTGACCCAGTACTCGGGATCCCTAAACTTAGGGATCTCATCGTCGCTGATGCCCATGGACTTCAAAATGCTTATCTGTTTAGGATCACCCTCCCGAACCCTCAACGCGGCGGCGACGATTGGTCCACCCGTTGCGTGCCAGCCCTGTGCGAACAGCACATTGTAGCCTTTCATCCTCTTGAAACGTGCAAGGATGTCAACCCTGAGCACCGTGTATGCTGTCCCGAGGTGCGGATAGGAGTTTATGTAGGGGTATGGAAAGGTCACAAAGAACTTAGGTCTCGAAGGATCCGGCTCGGCTTCAAAAACCTTAAGCTCTGACCAACGCTTCTGCCATTTCTCCTCTATGCTCTTCAGGAAATTCCTTCTCTCTTTGTTGACTCCGGGAAAGCTGATGCTTCGCGCGTTAGCAATCAGGCTTCACCTCTTGCAAGTTTAAAAAAACAAGTTTTAAAAAGAGTTTTCGCTACTCATGCCCTGGACGACCCCGAGGTAATCGTAAATCTCGCCGCTCCTAACAAGCTCCTCATATATTTTCCAGATTCTCTTAGGTGTTACGAGTCCCGCGTAGAACCCTTTCTCTTCTAGGCTCTCGCGTACACGCTCAACGAACTCGTCTGGTTTAATAAGAGGATCCTTTGCTAGAACCTCTAGTACCGCACCGCGTATATCGTTATTGTGAGGATATGGTTTCTTCACAAGTTGTTAAGGCTCCCAGCAATATTTATTTGCATACTTCTTCCGTTATTATTGGATATAGGTCATGGGTTTACTCGAAGACCTGCACAACTGGCTTCATTCTCTCATGAAGATCCCCTCGCTTGGGAACCTGGTACCGGGCGTGGCGAGGCGGTACATGGCGGTAAACCTGTATGATGGCTCGCTCCTGGCGCTTGGCGTAATAGTGAGCTCCCTACTAATTAACTTGCCCCCGAGCAAGACTGTTCTCAACGGACTGGTATTGGGTTTTTCGTCGGCCGTCTCAGGGTTTATGGGGGCATTCCTGGTCGAGCGGGCTGAGCTCGCACGTGAACTAAGGGAGCTTGAAAAGCATCTCTTTATCCGGCTTGGGAGAAGACAGGTCTACGTCGCGGGAATCTTTCTGAGCACTGTAAACGCAGCTAGCACATCAACACCTATTTTCCTTTCCCTAGTACCTTTCGCGTTATGCGAGCGGGGACTCCTCCCCATGCAGGCCGCAAGCGTCTCTGCCCTCGTCCTCGTTCTTCTCCTGCTTCTCGGCCTTGGCTACACACTGGGTAAGAGTGCCAGGGAAAACCCATTAAAATATGGATTGCTTGCGCTAGCCTCCGGTCTCCTGATCATAATGCTGGAGCTCGTCTTAGGCAAAGACTAGTTTTAATAATAGCTTATTCGTTAATTTTATCCTGTACTATGAGTGCTCGCATAACCCGCCTTTTGATAGACGCGTTGAAGCCACGGGACGTTAGTGTAGTTGAGATCGCCCGCACACTCATTAATCTCGACTCAGTGGCACGCGTAGAGATAAACGTGGCTGAGGTAGACGTCAAGACTGAGACGCTTAAGATAAGCCTGGAGGGATCACATCTAGACATACGGGAGATCGAGGCCGCTCTTGAAAAGTACGCGACCGTGATCAGGAGTATCGATTTCGTGGCAGCTGAGAAATAGGTGTTTATCTTGAGCGTCTTAGACCTTTATTTCTCCCCGCCTAGCCAGCCTCTCTTCGGCAGACATGGAAGGGGCCATGAACCCCTCGTGGTTTTCGGGATTCCCTTCGACAGCGCAGCGACGAGGATCCCTGGTCAAAGGTTCGCACCCAGGAGGATACGAGAGGTCTCGGTGGAGCTCGAGACTTTTTCCCCGGAGCTCAACATGTATGTCGAGGAGCTTGAATACTTTGATGCTGGGGACCTCCCGCTCACGACAGAATTCTCGGTTTTAAGAGACATAGTCTCTAAGACCGTACGTGAGTTTATAGAAACAGGTAAAACCCCTCTGGCGCTTGGCGGAGACCACCTGGTAAGCTACCCGTTAATCTCGGAGATCGCGTTTAACCTGGATGAACTTCTAGTAGTTGTCTTCGACGCGCACATGGACTTACGCGACGAGTACCCTCTAGGCACGCGTTTTTCCCATGCAACGGTGATGAGAAGACTCCTCGAGAATAACGAGAAAATATCTATAGCATACTTCAAGCCGCGGGGGTTCTCGCGCGAGGAATACGAGCTCGCGAGGACTGAAAAAAGGATATTTATCGTGGAGGACATTCAACGGCTTGAACAGCTACTTGGCTCCTATAGGAATATCTACGTCTCCCTGGACATAGACGCTCTAGACCCAGCTTTCGCCCCTGGAACAGGTACACCTGAGCCCATGGGACTTACCCCTCACGGGGTTGTAGAGGCGCTACGCGTGATCGCGGGCCAGGCTAGATCTCTTGTTGGATTTGACCTGGTCGAGGTCAACCCTATGGTCGACTGCAACGATATAACCTCTCTGCTGGCTGGCAAGCTTGTAATGGAGTTATTGTTTTCGTTAAAGGAGAAGGAGAAGGATGGGAAGGCTCAGCAAAGCCAACATGGCGAGTAACAACCCATCACGGACGTTCAGCCTTGTAACCCTTGAGAGGCCTTTGAGTTTCGAGCCATCCATGAAAAGCGCGTTAACTGGGACAACCCTGTAGGATACTCTACACTCTTTCAGGTTCTGGGATGCTTCCAGTAGACAGTCCCTTATATTCCTTAATATCTGCTCTTTGTTCAGTGAACCCACCGGGTAGTAGTCCACGCCTTGGAAGAGTCCTGTCATGACATGTGTATCCGTTGTAGCCAAGAGAAGGTAATCTAATCCCGAGGCAAGCTCCCGGTTGAC
This sequence comes from Thermofilum uzonense, assembly GCF_000993805.1. Classification (NCBI taxonomy): domain Archaea; kingdom Thermoproteati; phylum Thermoproteota; class Thermoprotei; order Thermofilales; family Thermofilaceae; genus Infirmifilum; species Infirmifilum uzonense. Next base: position 1,412,757 of record NZ_CP009961.1, on the reverse strand, counting down.
AAGCGCCTTGAATACTGGATCCATATTGTTGCCATCTACGCTCACTATGGCGAGCTTCTTGTCGTCTATTGAGAAGACTGCGCAGGATATCCCGCCCTTCCCAACACTAAGTTTGTCACTGTACTTGACCCGTGCAAGCCCGGCCTTTAGAACCCCCTCGGCTCTCACATCCCGTAGAGACTCCAGGATAGTTTGCTTAACGTCGAGATGGAGTTCAGGGTTTTCCTGTGGGTCTTCAGGCAGCTGGATAAAGTTGTCGTCGATCATGTTGTGGAGATCCGCAACAACTACATGATCTTCTTCGAACTCCTCACGGAGGGTTGCTGGTAAGTCCTCCATGGATACTTGGGGATCGAGGAGGCATAGAGAAACCCCATTGGAAAACCTTAAAGATATACTCCTGACAAGCTTTCCGTCAGCTACCCCTAGGGTAGCCGAGCCGGTCTGCTCAGCCCTACTGGTCTCGCCGCAGACTTTCTCTGCTACTTTCTCGACGTCTCTACTCAAAGCCAGGTTCTCCCCATGTCCCGCAGGGGCTTTCAAGAAGAGTGCAGAGTGACATTTCTCGAGTATGGCTTCAGGGAGAGTGCTGCTCCCAAGGGTTCGGAGTGGGCCGGGATGAACGCCTGATACAACTATCCTGCCTAGGAGAACGCCATCACTGTAGAGCTCGAATACGTGTATTGGAACTGTCTTCTTAACAGCAGCTGCACTGAGACACTCTTCCACCTCCTTCTTCTCACCAGCCAACGTGTACCTGAGAAACGATCTAAGATACTTTAGTCCACCCACTCCTGCTACAAGCTTCACCCTCCTGTTGATGTTGTAGAGGATGGGAAATGCCACTGTAATGTACACGGCTACCGGTATGATGACATAGAGTAGAAACTGGTGTTGCAGAAAGTAAATCGTTGAAAGGTAAGCTGCAAGGAATGATGCTAGTGCGGTTCTCCTTGCTATTGCAAGAAAAACCAAGAAGGAGAGAAGCACGAAGGGTATCGTGGCGAGCAGGAGCTGTTTACCGAGAAGTATGACTGGAAACAGAAATACAAGATATATTGAGTAAAGCCCGAGTAAACGCTTCAGGGTAAGCACTCTTCTATCAATAATGAAGGTAACCGTGAACGGGATGGCAATCGACGCCAAGGCGACGAGCAAACTGTTTAACTCGTAGCCCTTTAGAAGCCCGAGAAAGATAGCTACAAGTAATAATAGTATATTGTATAACAACACCAGCCAGAGGCTTGGAAGACTGAAGAGCCACCTGTAGCTTTTCCTGAAGCCCTCGTACCTATCATCAACCACGCACCCCTAGGACAAAGATTAATTAAAAACCTTTACCGCTACTCGACGAAGAATAGTGTCCTCCGCCTGCACAAGAAGCACCGATATTAGTGTGGCGTTTGTCGAGCCACTCTACGAGCAGAACATAGGTTATCTTGCGCGCTGCATGAAGAACTTCTGCTTGTACAACCTGGTCCTCGTTAAACCGCGGTGTAGTGTTGGCTTGGACGCTAAGCGTTACGCCATGCATGCGGCTGACATTGTGGAGAAGGCAAGGATCCTCGAGTCTTTCCACGAGGTTGTCAGGGAGTTCGACATGGTAGTGTGCACTTCAGGGGTGAAAGGGGACAGGGTGCTTCGCAGATACGTCTCGCCTCGCGACGCTGCCAGGATTATCGCGGAGAGTAGTGGAAGGAAGGTCATAGTCATAGGAAGAGAGGACTGGGGGTTGTCCAACGAGGAGCTGTCTCAGTGCGACCTGCTTGTAACCATAGAGGCTAACCCGGATTATCCCTCTCTCAACGCCTCTCATGCCGCTGTAATCATGTTCTATGAGATTTTCAACGCTTTGAACGAGGTAAGATCACCGAGTATTGAGAGACCTAGACGTGAAGAGATAGACAAGCTTCTCGAATTTATTGATCTCTTGGGCCGGGAGCTAGGCTATGGAGAGGAAAGAAGGCAGAGGAGTAAGATTATCATGCGTAGAGTTATAACTGAGGGAAGGGTTTCGGCAATAGATCTGAGGGTCTTGTTAAGCTATTTAGGAGACTCGTACCGGTTCATAAGAGATAGATGTAAAGCCAGTAGCCGGGATGAAGGGCAGAAATGATGTGGTGTGACGGTGTGCAGGCGGCAGAGAACGTGTCGATGAGGGGGAAGATTTATAACAGAATTGTGCAGGCTATAAGCGAGCACACTGGTGATGTAGATGCCACTTAGGCCGGGCAAATGCTATAGACACTTTGGGACACCCCCTTACACTAGGCTGGAGTATATTAAGAGCAATCCTCCGGTGCTTATACCAAAGTTTGATCTAGGCAACGCCAAGGGCTCGTTTAACACTACCCTTAAACTTATGGTCCTGAAGCCAGGACAGATACGGGCAAACGCCCTTGAGGCGGCTAGGCAGCACGTCAACAAGTATCTTTCAGCGAAGGTGGGTGACGCCAACTACTTTCTACGCATAGCTGTTTATCCACACCATATACTACGCGAGAACAAAATGATGGCCATGGCTGGAGCAGACAGGCTTCAGGACGGTATGCGTCTCTCCTTTGGCACACCTGTCGGGCGCGCGGCAAGAGTAGAGACTAACCAGCCCATAATAATCGTAAAGATAGATGCGAAGAACGTGGAGCATGCAAAGGAGGCCCTGCGTAGAGCCGCGTCAAAAATCCCCCTTCCAACGCGTATCGTCGTGGAGCAGGCGAGCTAGTTGGGGGTCGCTGGTGAACAGTGTTGCAAGAACTACATAAGAAGCGAGTTGAGGTAGCCATCAATATTTGGGGTGAAATTCTTTCAGGTGCTTTTACCGATAGACGAGAACTTGCGGAGTATCTTCGCGAGATTTACAAGGAGAATAACCTTGAGCCGATACGCGGGAAGACAAAAATAGATATATACGACAAGGAGTTGGCTACCGTCTACCTTGTCGGGAAGTTCGGTCTCGGATTAGAGGAGGAGTTCGATAAATTCTCAGATCTCTTCAACATCGAAATACATAGTGAGAAGGTGATTCAGAAGATTCAGAGCGGGGAAAGCCCTAAGACCGCGATGAAGGAGGTTTTCGGCTCCTTTGATGAGAACATGGTGTTCCGCGTGCTGAGGCTGGCGATGACAGCAGTCCTACTCGGCTTTATGAGTGAGGATACATTCATAAACATTCTTTTCGAGTTTGAGAAAGATTTCCCTGAACTTGAAAAGAACTTTCAAGGATTCAAGAGGTTCTATATAGCGTACCGTATTGCAGAGGAGATAGCTGCTGGTAGAGTAAGAAACAGGATTGAGAAGGAGACGCTTAAACATGCTATGTGTGTTCGTCTAAATGCGGAGAAAGCAGCTCCACCCGACTGGTTTATAAGGGAGATTGCCGTGGAGGCTCTCAGGATCCCCGAGAGAAAGGTTAACTTTGCGTTGAGTCTGTCCGAGTAGATTCAACAAGATTTATATAAGACGCTACTCCTAAGGGGGTAGGATAATCCATGCCTAAAAAGAGGAAAAGTCGTGGACGTCACAAGGGAGGTAAAGGAAAAGAGGATCTAGTTCAGTGCGACGAGTGTGGAGCACTTATACCAAGGTCTAAGGCCGTAAAGATAACGAAGCCTGTGGTTGCGGTTGATCCCCAGCTTGTGAAGGAGCTCAGAGACAAGGGCGCTATTATTCCTCAGTATACTGTAACCAAGTACCTCTGCTTGCGCTGCGCCATTCACCGCGGCATAATAAAGATTAGGCCTGAAGATGAGCGTAAGAAGGAAAATATTAAATGGAACTTCTTCTAGGCGGGAAGCTTCCCAAACGAGTATTTGTACTCTTTTCGAACACTGGCGTCACTGCACCTAGCTTTTCCGAGAAAGACTATACGACTGCCGGAGGCAGGATGGACGTCGTCGCGCGCAGCGCAATCTACGCATTGTGGGACTTAAAGGATACAATTCGAGAGGATTCATACTTTATAGCTGTGCTTAATGGCCCACCAGACCCCCCTCTAACCCTCTTGTTTGAACCATTCCCCGTAGTTCCGAGTGAGACGACGATCATTAAGGAAATATTGAGGGGGATTCAGGGGCTCTCCCGGGCTGTAAAGGCACAGCGAGCCGGGATATTTGAAGTCGTTCAGTGGCTTAGAAGGAATGGCTACAAAGTTGTATTACTGGTCGAGGACGGCGTGGACATAAGTAGGATTACCATTAGTCCTGGCGAGAAGTACGCGTTCATACTAGGTGACCAGATAGGCTTCCCCGCGGATGTCGTTAGAGAGCTCAGGAGAAAAGCTCACTTCACCGTTAGTCTCGGGACAACATCGTATCTAGCCAGCCACTGTATCGCCTTTGTAAACGAGTGGCTTGACAGCTTGAAGATATAGATCACGCCAAGACTACTCGGTTGTCCACCTCCTCGAGCGTCCATTTATCGAGCCTCTCCCTCTTCACGTAGAATAGCTGTGGCTTAACCATGCCGGAAAGGTCTCTCGAATAGCATCGAGGGCACCGCGAAGCCCTGGAGGGTATCACGTGTCCACACGTGTTACAGACGTGTAGCCCCGTGAGGGTTATCGTAAACTGTTTGAGACCCTTTCTTTGGGCAAGCATGAAAATCTCCTTGAGACGCGTCCCGGTGAGCGACACAGTCCTGATGTCGAGTATGCTTATGGAGTCTCTGAGAATCCCTTGTAGGCTCGACTCCAGCTCAAGCAGGTTCTCCGCGGTTCTAAGCTTTCGATTAAATGAAAATGGGCTTAACGGGTTAATGTTTAGATGGTTGTTGTGTTTGTAGTGAAATGCCGTTAAGAAGGAGAGGTAGGGTACCGGAGTATAGAAGGTTGAGAACATCGGGACGTCGTCAGCCGTCGAATGGTTTATTGTCTCTTCCAACAGCTCAGAGGCATAACTTAAGACAAGGCGTTTATAGCTTTTAGGGTCGTCGAACGTCTGTGAGAACACAGGCATGTGCAGTAGTAAACCGGCTTCAAGACCCGCGAATGTTAGGTGAAAGGTATAGCTAGGCTCCCGCGACAAGTCCAACTCTATAACCCTGGTGATCCTCATTGCAAGCTTCTTATAGCTCGAAACGATGCGCTCTAATGGGGAGAACGCCGCCGCTATAAAGTCTCGGGGGTCGCTTAGAACCCTTTTCCTGTCTAGAACAAATGGCATGTTAAAACTAGCTGCGCCAAAGTGTATAGTAGGCGTATCGTCGTCTTTGAAGGCGTATAATCTTCCTGAGGGGAATATGTTTCCCGACGAGAAAACCACTTGCAAACCACTGTTTATTAGACGGGTTAGCAGCAGGATCATCTTTTCGGACACATGTTCCCATCCTTTAAAAACAAGGATAATGTTTCCTAGGGGTAAACGCGTCTCTATAGTTGACAGAATACTGCCGGTAAGCTCACCTGTCTGAGAGATATCCATAAGCAGTGTCGCAGAGCCGCTTGGACTAGCGGCCAGTAACAGATCTAGCAGATAATTAATCTCTCCTCCCGTCTCTGGCGATATCTTTAGAACTATTTCGGGGAAGAGCTCTGCGTTCTTTAATATTTTTTTCAACTGCTCACTGTTAGGCGAGGGAAGAAAAATAGAGGAAGCACCTCTCTCCCATTCTGAGTCGAATAGGATAAGGTTTGACCTGACGAGATCCCATAACCCAGCCTCTGAAAGAATACTCACAGCTTGTTCTGTGATCTCGCGTCCCATGAGGCCGAGAACATTACCCTGGAGCTTAAGGGGACATCTTAGCCTGGCAGCGTATACCTCCGCCATAGAGTTCACGGTGGACTGAGGGACCCCCTCATCGCTTCCTATAGCCTCTTTGACCTCCTTGACAACTTCGCTGAGAAGCCTCTTCCTGCAAGAGACTGTGCTTGATGAGAGGATTAAGTCCAGGTACTCTTCCAATGGTACGGAAAAACCGTAAGTGGTGTATACTTGAACATCTTGTGCTGATATTACATCCATGTTTTTTATCAGGTAGAGTATTTTTCTTCCCAGTGATGTTGTCTTGTAGACTTCGTTTTTGTGCTCGACTAGCCCTGCAGCCTCTAACTTCTTGAGGTGGTGCGCAAGCGCGGCCTGCGTTACCCCAAGTGCTTCTGCAATTTCCCCGTAACGCCTCGGGTTTTGCTCGAGGAACTCAAGTATCATTATTCTGTGCGGGTTCGCAACGGCTGATAGGATTGTGGCAAGTCCTCGTAGCCGTCTACTGCTGGCCATGTCCTTCGACATCAATGATACCTTTATTACCACACATACCGAAACTAAAATGTTCAATGCCCGTGGAGCCTCGCAGGAAGTACAATGTATTTCTATTGAAATATGAAGGGAGTTCAAGTCATGTTAAGTGTTCAACTAATGGACTAAGAAGATGTTCTGTCTGAGTGTGAGCGTCCCTCCACTTTACCGTAACTATGGAGAGTTTAGCTCCAAGGTTATACTGACGATCCTTGAGATGATCAGACATACTAGGGGTGGAATGATAACTTTCAACACGAAGAAGATAGCTGTGTTGGCAGGCATAGACACTCACCCAGTCGTGCTTACACTGATTAAAGACGTTCTAGAGAGGCTGAAAGAGCGGGAATACATAAACGAAGTAGGCAAATCCAAGCATGGCGTGAAGTACTCGGTCACACGGGACAGCCCTCTCTGGGCTCTCGCCAAAAACTATGACAAGGTTACTCTGAGGAGCCTCGAAGACCTTGACGAGATAATAAGAAAATTTGTGCTGAGGGTTGCAGCTTAAGGCTCTCGAGTATTAATCCTTATTTTTTGCACCTTATGATATTAGAGATGGTTTAGGTGAATAGGGATCAGCTAGCTAGGTTGCTTGAGATCGCTAAGTCCCTAGCGATGTTTGAGGGCCTCCAGCCACCTGATCTTATAACCGTTAAAATCGACAAGAAAATTCCGCACGGAAACACTGTCACAGAAGGGCTTGTTGTCGACGAGTACACAAATATCTTGTATATAGAAGATACAACTATAGATAACCTGGTTTACAGGATACTAGCAGGCATCTTTTACCTGTCGATATGGAATACTTACATGGCTAAGTCTCCCGGGAAGGCTTGCGAGCTAGCTAGGAAGCACTTTTTCAAGACACTCATCAGGATTACAGGAGGAAGTAGATGAGAATACTCGCCGCCGACTGTGGCCTGGAGCCTGTTTATAAGGCACTGTTCAAGCTCGCATCAGAGGTTTTGGACCTTAGAGGGGCTCGTATTGCTTAGCCCTCGCCGTAAGATTATCGAGAAATGCTCGGAGAAATTAACCCAACCAGAGGCGTTAAGATTCAGGAGGGGGCCTAAGAAGCTGGACCCTGACATTTAACAAAGTGTAAGCTTTAGTGGAAAAGATAAAAGCTCGCTTTGAGAAAACTTAAGATGTGGGACTTAGTGGTAGAAGCCTAATCCTGCTGGTAATCCTGATACTTATCCTAGCCTTTGCGGCACGCGTATCCTTTTCTGCTCCTACTTATTCTTCCCAGAACTTTGACGTGTACGACAATGCTGGCGCTGGATCAGCATACGCACAGAGCGTTGCCAATGCATTTGAGGCTGCACGATCAGCTCTTGTCAACCGGGGAGTAGGGCTTTCGTCCTCTTGTAACGGTAACAAGTACGCTGTCTACATTCAGAGCCTTTCCGGTAGTGAGGCTGGACTTACCACATGGCAGTACTCTTACGACCCTAATACTGGGAAGATTCTGAGCACCTGTATAGTGGATATAAAGATAGCTCCGGGTCTATCCCAGTCTGTCCTAACACACACTGCTTACCACGAGATGAATCACGTAGCACAGCTAGCCTATGTACAGTACAAGAACGTACTGGAGAGTTATCCATGGTACGTAGAGGCCAGCGCTGAGGGGGTTGCCGGGGCGCTCTCGGGTATCTGCGGGTGGGAGCCTTCCTACTTCCTCCAGTACAACCTCTACACCACCAACCCCTACTCCTTCAGCAACGCTGCCCCGCAGAGCTACGCTTATGGAGCCTTCTACAACTGGGTCATCTCGTCGGGGTATGCGGGTGCCGCTACCTCTTTCTCAGCATCGTTTTCAGGCAGCTCGGTCATCTCGGACTGGATAAACTCCGCCTACACGAGTTTTCTCATTGCACTCGCTAAAGGTGTCCAAATATGCGGGACGACATACCGACCTAGCTACCAGCAGGTAACGCTGGCCCCCTCTGGCTGGAGCACGCAGTTCTCTCTCGACGGTTTGAGTGCTAAATACTTCACGATCAGCTTGCCCTCACCGGGCCTAGTCACTATCTCCACGACAGGGACTCTAAGGAGCAATCTAGCATTAAACCAGCCCTTCTACGTGTCAAACGGAAGCCTCATCTTGGTCCTGGTAAATCCTAGTCTCTCCCAGGCGAACTATCAAGTCTCAATAACATTCTCACCACCACTTGCGGCAGAGATAAGGGATGGCGTCTTTAACCCCATAGATAGAACCCTCCAGCTTAGACTTTACGTAACTTATGCAGGCAAGCCCGTAGACGGTGCTGTACTAGTTAACGGGACGATGCTCACAGCCTCCTCGGGCTACGTGGACCTCACACTACAGGGCGTGAGCTGGGGCGTTTACCCCCTCGGCATAGAGTATTCTGGCGAGAAAACCACTATCACCGTTAGCGTTGAAAAGCCCTCCCTCCAACTCGTAACCCCGACCCCCCTCTACCTGTCTTCCAGTGCATATGGGAGCATAATCACGAGGGTGATTAACCCCAACAAGTTCAAAGTCTTAGCATTCTTGAAGGTTGTCGAGCCCAAGGTTGACAACCAGAGTATACTCGTGTACACCAACGTCCCCCAGAGCCTTACACTGCAGCCTGGAGCCACAGAGGTAAGGATAGAATTCAAGACTGTTGGATCTATTAGTAGAGCCCTTGGGAAAATTATACTCCAGCTAGACCCTGCCAATAATGTTGAGGCAAGCCTCCCTGTGGAGCCCGCCTCGCTTGCCGTGACCCTTGCCTCGTATAACTCCGAAAGCGACAAGACGATTGTCAGCGTAACTATACAGCCTCTATCATTACAGACACAGGTTCAGATCTCCGGCTTCTCGGGCAGTGTTGCCGTGCCGTACGCAACTTACTATGTTGGAGTTGTGACAGTAGACCTGCCCCGCTATACTGTAACTCTGACAGCCTCGCCGAAGATCGTGGCGCCCAGATGGTTACTCGCGAGCGTCAACGCCACGGTATTCACTTCGTCTTGTCCAGCTTATCCCGTGGAATACGAGGTGACCGTTAGAGTGAACTCCTCCATCATCGGAGTCTCCAAATTTCAATGCGGCAGCAAGCCTCAACTGTCCACTGATCTAAACTTCACCCTGAACCAGCTGAACGATATTATTCTCATAGCTAACGGCAACCCTTCCTGGAGCACGCGTGTCGCTGTAAAGCCACCGCGTATAGCCTGGAGGATCCTATTCCTCTAGGAGTCCTTCTATCCTGCTTCGGAGTTCTTCCAGCTCTCTGAGCATCGCGTCAATATCGTTGAGTGTCTTCCTGTATTCTGGGAGGATGTCCGCGTAAATCCTTAGGGAGGCGATGCGTGTTCGGCTGGCATGTACCTCCTCGACCGCCTCCGTCAGGGCGTGGTACGCCCTCCTCGCGTGGTCCGCCTGAAAAGCCTGCATGGCCCTGGACTCCCCCGGGTGTAGGTTGAGGCTCCCGGAGAGGGACAACGCCCGGCTGTAAGCCTCCAACGCCTCCCTGTACTCCCTCTCGACCACCCTCGACGCGTAGGCAGCCAGCCTCCCGGCGGCCTCGACGCTAGGAGGGTTGGAGACAACCGTCCACAGGAGACTCTCAGCCTCCAGCCTAGCACCCTCCTCGCCCTCCACCGCAGAGACGAGAAGCACGAGCTCGGCGAAATCCACCTCGAAATCCTCCCGTACCTCCAAAACCCTCCTCCTCGCCTGCTCCACCGCGGCGTCGAGCCCCAGCCTAACTACGTCGTCCATGGCGCTCGCCGCGGCCTCCTCGACTACCGCGCCCCTCAACACGAGCTCGCCGAGCTGGAGCTCCGGCTGGCGACGCGCCCTGACGTATATCGCCCCTACGGCCTCCCAGCTCCCCTCCACGTGCTCGCCCTCCGCGGCGAGCAGCCCGCCCTCGAGTATCCTGGCGAGCCTCCCGTCGCCGACCCGTTGAAGGACTCGTAGAAGGTCCTCCGCGTCCCTGACAGCCCTCCAATCACCCCTTGCAAGCCTGTCAAGGACTACACGCAGGTCCCAGACAGCCTCCCCGAGCTCCAAGGGGCCCGGCGTCGCCGCAGCCCTCCCCTCGACCGCTGCGAGCCTTTCAAGCCTCTCCGCGAGCTCGCCCAGCCCGTGTTGCCTGCAAAGCCCGGCGGCCTCCACCAAAAGCCTTCTAAAACTGTCAGCGTCCCGGGTGCTGAACGCCTCGACGAGCTTTGACTCCACGCTGCTCGGCAGCCCCATAAGGTTGAGGGCCCTACCGGCAATCGCGAGCGCCTCCCAAACGTCCACCTCTGCCCTTCGCGCGGCCTCCTCGAACAACCTCGCGGCTTCACTCCTCCCTGCAGCCTCGGCTACACGCCTCAACGCCTCGAGCTCCCTTCGAAGAGAGCCCGGCTCCGGCTCCGATAGACCAGCGTTTAGCTCCACAAACCTCTCCCACTCAAGCCCCCTGAGAAACTCGAGCTCCTGCCTTAGGTACGACTTGACCTCCGGGTTGACTATCGTCTTCAAGGCCTCCTCCAGCACCCTAACGTACTCCTTGAGCATCCCCTCCTCGAGCCCTGAGCCCAGAGCCCTCTGCAACGCCTCGCCAGCCCTCCACACGGCCGTTAACGCGTTAACCTCGGCCTCGCTCAAACCCATTACTCGAAGCCTGCCGCTTACAACTCTCTCAACATCCTCCAAAACCCTGGCAGCCCCTTTGACATCGCCAGACATCAGCCTGGCAGAGGCCTCGACAAGCCTCTCCCTAGCCCTCCTAGCCTCCACGTCCACTACGCCTAACGCGCCTGTAAAGCTCATGGCACGGCTGATCCTCACGCCTAGAAGCGCCACCGCGAGCGCGTCCCTTCCTACCACGGTGCGTGGAGTGTTGTACAACGCCATACCCGTGATGAACACTGCACGCTTGTAGAGCTCCCGGGGGTTTAGGAATGCCTCAAGCCACTCTATCCTGCCCGCAATGCTCGCCAGCACGCTAGCCCGGGGGTGTAGCTGGACGGGCACCTCCCCAGCCATCCTGCGGGCCTCGCTTCTAAGCGTCCCGGCCACAGCTCTAAGAAACGAATTCACGGCATGCGTGTCACGTTCCTCCCATACAAGCCTCGCAAACGTGACGGTTATCCTGGCGACGTCGCTTAGCCTGGTGGCCTCCGCGAGCCCCCTAACAGCGCTAACCACCCGGTCTACAGCACTGACGCCCGACAACAGCCGCTTATGCCTATTCAAGGCCTCCTCCACTACTGAAAGCCTGCCACTCACGTCTGCAAGCAGGGCCCTGCCTTTCTCCCTCAAGGCCTCCTTGAGCCTCCGCAGGGGATACGTGGACGCGTGCTGCCGTATCAGTCGCGGCAAAGCCTCCACGTAGACGCTTAAAGCAGCGTCATACGCGACCCTCGGCACCGGCAGCGCCTTCCCAGCCAGTGCAGACGCGATGCTCGGGAGCCTAGACACAACGATGCTCCAGTAGCTCCTACGCAGCCCCCTCGGCATGAACGCGAAGGTGACCGAGGGCCCCTCGAGGAAACCCGACAACGCGTCAACCCCTGCGACCGCGAGGCCGAATGTTATGCCTAGCAGGGCTATGAACTCGTACACGTTGATGAAGAAGCCCCTAGCCCTCTCGTAGAGCTCCAGCTTTTGCTCCGCCACCCACTCCAGCGACGAGTCGTAGAACGTGGCCGCCACCGTGGACGCGCCGACGCTTATATGCGTGTCCAGCGCTAGCCAATGCCTCACCCTCGCGGGCCTCACGAGGTGGCCGCAGTACCTCGCCTCCGCGAACTCAATAGGGATAAAGTCGTACGGTATCCCCCACTTGTAAGCGGGGTTCTCGAAAGTCGTGCACTTCGCCCAGTAGCCGGGCCCGGTCGTGGGGCAGATGTGCATCTTCGCCACCGTGTTGTTCACCAGCTCCAGGTAAACGTGGCCTCGGAGCGTAGCGTTGAGGACGCGTGCGGACTGGTTGAACCACGGGGCAATGGTTCGGCGCATCATGGATAGGTACGACTCAGGGTCGACCCCCAGGTAGCGCCTAACGGTGACTTTTACCTCGGGCACCAGGTAGTGCCTGGTCCCGTTCACCTCGATGTAGGTTAACCCCCTGTCCACTATTTGCGGGTCGCCGAGGAGCGTGCCGTACACGTACGCCTCGACCTCCGTGCAGTTCACAGTCACCGTCCTGTTACCCGGCAGCGTGACGTTACCCGTATACATCTTCTGCCTCCCCACGCCCCAGAGGCTTGCCTCGACGTAGTCTGCACGCGAGAAGTACGTCGCGTTGAACCACGGCTCCCTGCTCCACTCCACATTGACCCACGGGAAGTGGAAGCCGTCCGTAGCCACCCACGACGCGCCCTGGCCCGGCACCCACGTGATCGTGAAGACGTCGCGGTCCCTGCCGCCGGGCCCCCAGTGCACAACTATCGTGACGTTGTTGAACTCCGTGTAGTTCAGGTCCCGCACCCTGCCGGTGAGTGCGTCGGGGACCTCGCGCCCGGGCTTCACCCTAGCCGCGGGCTTCACCTCGAATACGCTAGGCGCTATCAACGACTCGTTCGGGCTCACACGTAGGGGGCCGAACCACACGGCTCTAACAGTGTAGTTGCCCGCCAGATCCACGAAGCACCTCCCCGACTGCCTAACAACTGTCCTGTTATGCGTGAGGTCCCCGAGCTCGACAAGTGCTGGAAAGCCAGCACACGTCGTGTTACCCCACTTCCCCACGCTGCCGCACGTGACGACGTTGAGGCACACCGCTCCGAGCGCGCCTTGCGGCGCCCCGGGGGCCTGAACCTCCTGGATCCTCCACGCCACAACATTTAGAGCGAAGGGCATGGCGTAGCCGAAGAACACGCCCACGGCAACAATCACCGCTCCAAGGGGCCTCGTCCTCCTGGAAACTGCCAGTGCTAGGCCGACGGGGACAAGCGTCCTCGCGTAAGGAGCCAGCAGTCCGGCTAGCTCGTAGAGGCGTGAGACCGCGTACATCGCCTGAGCACTCATCGTCGCCGCGTCCAGCGTCGCCTTGACGAGTCCGAGGCCCGCCGCCGATGCGTAGCCTATCAGGAGGCTGAGCCCGCCGCTGACTAGGGCCGCACCCCATGCAAGCGTTTCAACTATGGCTATGCCCGTGCCGAGCCACGCTGACCACCTCGGTAGCCCGCTCAGGGTTTGGTTAGCGGCCTGCTGAACCGCGTACGCGTACCTAAGCGTGAGGCTGTAGTCCAGGTAGCTGCCTGGGACGCCGAAAAGCCCTGCGACCAGGGCGACATCGAGAAACATTAACGGGAGGGCTACGACCAGTGCTGCAAGGGTTGACCAGAAGCGCTCCTCGTAGTCCCTCCTGCCCCCCACGTACAGCTTGTATGATATGTAAAGCGTCTCGAGTAGGAATAATACGTACGCTATAACAGGCGCTAGGCCTGGATCCACATTATAATAAACGTTGAACGCTTTAATAAATAATTAATTTCAGATTAATTACAAGCCTCTTACACGCGACATCAACGTGTCCATCAGGCCCCCAGAAGCCCTCGACAGCGCCGCCGCCACCGCCGTGATAACCGCTACCGCCACGGTTGCCACGGTAGCTATATAGCTTAACAGCTTGCCATCCTCTATCAGGTCTCGTAGCCGGTCTGTGAACAGCTGCTTGAACGCCTCGCTCAGCACGTCTATTATTCCTGGCTTATAACTGAACCTGAGGCTTTGAAGACTGTTGTAGACGAAGGGTGCGAGAGAGCAGCTTGCCACCACTATAGCAATCACACTAAAGACAAGGTATGATCCTATACTCCTCACGCGCCTAACACTCGCCAGGGCTATGCCTATGCTGAACATGAGCGAGCCGTAGCCTTTAACTATATACGTCAGGAAGAGCATAGCCGTCGAGAAGAACAACAGGTATTGCGCCATGAAGCGGGCAAGTATACTGCTAGCCCCGACTGTACCGGCGAGGCTGCTGAAAACCACGGTCAGTGATAAGTCACGCTCGAGCAACGCTATGCTTAACAAGTAATCTGACAGCCTCTGCTGGGCCTCCGCCCACATCCTTTCCGCTGTAGCCACGTCCACGCCCTTCACCCATCCCAGGATCGGGCCCTCGAATACGGCGATGGATAGGAGCAGTAGAGCTCCAAAGGTGAACCCCTCGAGGCTCTCCCATATCAAACTGTAGCCTCGCTCCCGTACGGAGGGCACGGGGCTATGCGTTAAGTGTAGCCCCCAGAGGGCCTCTACAAGCACGGCTGAGAAGGCCAGTGCCATGTATGACCAGTTTACTCCGCTGAGCAGCCACTCAAGCAAGACTTACACCGGTGGAAAAAAAATGTTAAGGGCTAAGGGGGTTATGCGTGTAAATATACGTCATGACGTCCACGATTAACTGCGGGACCTGTGGAAGCCCTAAAGCACTTGCCGCAATGTAGGCAATCCAGGGTGCTGCCAGGAGGATTATCAGCGTCCACACCAGCCCTGAGACAGCCTCCCATGTCTCTGTGTACCCCCTAGATGAAATTCCAGGTACACCGGTACTCGCCTGTAGCCTGCCGTAGGCCAGCTTTACAACCATGATTATCAGCACTGTGAATATCACAAACCAGTACGCGAAGCTTGCGATGAACTTCAACGTATCCGTAATCTGTGGTATGTTCGGCTGTGGGAGCTGAGCATACGCGTGCCTTGCTATTATGAGGCTCATCATCAAAACAAATACAATAAAGTTGGCTTTCTTCATCGAATAATTATTACTGTTTAGAGTATTTAAAAATTACCACTGCCTCACTGCCAGACCGGTCGGAGTACACCAGGAGACGGACCCTTCCCTGCAGTGTGGTGCTGTTCGCCGTCGCTACCCTTGCGGCGGCGAGGCACTCCCAGCAGTATAAACCGGTAGCGTTCACAGTTGTTGGGGGTAGGTAGTACACTCCCTCGACCACGGCGCCGTGCAGCGCGGCTTGAACGTCCCTTGCTAGGCGCCGGGCGTCGCTGCAGCGGTCGGGGCTGGGGGGCCTGAACACAGCCAACGCCGCGCCCAGCGCTATGATGAAGGCTAGGCCCGCGATAAGCCTATCCACGCACCACCACCCTGACGGGGATACCGAACTCGTCCCTCAGGGTGTAGTTGCCCGGCACCCCGACCCTCCAGAGGCATTGCTCCAGGGGCTTCACGTCCGCGAGGCCGGAGGGGTCGTAGATGCGCGGGCACAGCTGGGGGACGTTGAAGAACGGAGAGGCATAGCTGTGCATGTACCACAGGGTCAGGTTGTACAGCGTCCACTCCTTGCCCAGCCAGAACTTCCTGTATTTTCCAGAATACGGATAGCTCGCCGCGAGCACATAGACCTCTACGCTCTCCGAGGACGCCCTCAGCGTCTTAATCGTGAACACGGTCCTGTTCGCCACGCTCCAGCTCGACACCTCATACCTCGTATACTGGAGCACGGGGTACATCAGCATGGGCTCCGTCGCGTTCACCGCTAATACTCTCGAGACAAGCTCCTGCAGCGTCTCGTTCGTGCACCTCCCCGAGGCTAGGCAGGCCCTAGCGACGTGGACGAGCTGCGCGCACTGCATATGCCCCCTCTCGTACGCGTATATTGGCTCCACCGGGACCATGCTGGCCAAGGCTAGCAGCGTCACGCTTAACACTATGACTCCCAGCAGTGCGAGCTGGCCCCTACGCCTTCGCACACACCCTCACCACGTGGTATTGTGTAGCGTTCACCACGACTACGGCGTAGCACTGGGAGGGCCCCCCGAGAGAGCCCGCCACGAGCACTCCGTCAACATAGATGGCTTGAACAGGGACAGTTTCCCTGGTAGCGTTGAGGAAGCACTCGAGCGACTGGCACTTGAGCAGCGCGAAGGCTAAGGCCCTCTGCGCGCCGACCTGGTGCACCGGGTATACCTGGCTCACGTAGAGCCTGTACAGCAGTGTGGCTGTCACCGCCACCACGGATGCGATGGCCAGGGCTTCGAGGTGCCTCACCCTCCCACCCCGTACCCCCTATCCACGATTATGTAATTCCAGGATGAACCGGTGAAGCCTGAGAGGCTTGCAGGGTAGCACTGCCCCGCGTAGCACACCTTCCACGCCTCGCAGTGTACAGGCTTAGGCAAAACTATCATTGTCTCCGCATCGCTGGCACTAGCGTTCACCGCCTTTGCTACGAGCATAGGGTAGGGATCTCCGTGGAAAAGCCATAAACGTGACGCGAGGATAAGTAGCCCTGCGAGAAATACCGCCTCGGCTAAAACTATTATAGCCTCGTCAATCACAAGCGTTAAAACCGCTGGGAATAATTAAACATTTCCACGCGTCAACAAGAGCCGACGACGCGCCTTAGCACAATCAAGCTCCTTGCTCCGCTCCAGCAATAACCCGATACGCATCCCTGCTTAGACGCGAGTGTGAGCACGGCGTTGCCCTGCGAGGACACGCATAGGCTTGAAGCCTTCCCTGTAATGCTTGCGGAATAAAAGTATACATGAACAGTGGAGCCGTCGTCACGCACCCCAATCCAGCTCACTGCACCAGCATGAGTACCGTTGCCCCAGGAGCGCCAAGGCCTCGCCGAGGGCTCCTCGTAGACGGGCGCGCCCCTAGCCCTGAAGCAGACCAGCACCCTGCTTGCCTGGACGACGTACTCCCTACCGTCCACGGTGATGTTCAACAGCATCGGCACCTGGGAGACGTGGACCTCTAAGCCCGAGAGCCTGCCGGCCGTTAGGGCGTCCCTCACAGCGAGGGCAGCCTCGTAGCCGGGGAGGGGCTTGCTACTCAGCACGGAGGAGCGGTACGCGTACAGGGCAAGCGTGGAAGCCACTGCTAGCGCCAATACAAGCAATACTATCCTGAGATCCACGATGGGTAGAAGGGTAAAGAAATATTTATTTTTCACCCTTATGAGCGTGGCGGGTAGACCGCGGGTAAGGGCGCTATCAGCGCGGGCAGGTTGCCCCAGGCGTAGCGCTTACCCGCGAGGGAGTAGTCCATCGGCACCACGTACATGCCCACAGCGAGTCCCTTGCTCCCCTGCAGGTTCACGTTGACGCTAACCTCGGTCCCGCTCGAGCCATACGGCCCATACAATACTCCATTGTACTGGGTGAGGGGCTGGCCGCCCACGATGTTGTAGAACTCGACCCACGCGTTCACGTAGCCCACGGGCATGTCCAGGGGCGTGCTCCTGTTCAGCCACGCGAGGAGCTGTGCCCTGAGCGTGAAGCCGTCGCCTTCCCGCCACTCGAGGGGGTAGGCCATCGCCGGCACGATGTAGAGGTCCATTGCTTGCTGCTGCTCCACGGGACCCAGGGGCTGCCCGTAGGCGCCGAGCCACCACGCCTCGAGCCTCGCGGGCGTGAGCCTCCAGTCCAGCGCCTCGACCAGCCGTTCAGCGTCGAAGCTGAAGGTGAAGAACAAGCTGTTACCGCTCTCGCTCCTATTGCCCGCGACTAGCAGGGGCCTGCCGGCGACCACCAGTGCAGCTGTGAGCTCCTGCCTGGGCGGGTGGAGCTTGATGCCTAGCTTCTGCGAGTCGCTCAGGCTCGGGAGGTACGCCCAGGTGATCTCGGCGGTGAGCGTTGCGAGGATCGGCCTGTGCTGCCTCTCCGCGTCGAAGCTGCCGACCACGTATCTGGCCTGGACGTCCTTGACCTTCAAAGCGGATACTACTACGGGCTGGAGGAAGACCACCATGGTGCCGTTCTTGAAGGTGTAGGTGTACGTGAGGTTGTAGACCGCCAGCGTAGTCCCGTTGCCTAGCCAGCAGCCCGTGTCCCAGCTACCCCTGCCGACGCCGAGCCCTGCTGCCAGGGGCGACTTGTACGGGTCCCACGCCGCCAACCCGATGAGGTAGTAGGTGTCCTGCGGGAGGCCCGGCACGCCCCCCACCACCCTGGGGAAGTACATTGAAAGCTCCGTAGTATTCCTCGGGATCACCATGACGCTGCCCTTCACGTACCTCGCCCCACCCCTGCTCCAGTTCACGGGCAGCGTGACGTTGAGCTGCCGCACGTCCCTGCCTAGGGACACGTAGAAGTCACGCCCGCTACCAACGCCGTACAGGTGCGCCACGACGTACTCGCCACAAGAATGCAGGGGGTCGGCGCGGATCGCCCAGTCCCCAGCCCAGCCCCAGCTCGAGTTGAAGAGAGGCGACGCTATCGCCTCACCCGGCAGGAACAGCGTGCCAAGCCGCTCAAGGCCCACGAGCCGGGTTTGCGTCTGTGGCGTGGGGGAGATGTGTACGCGGTCCTTCGGCGCGTAGTAGCGGCACCCCGACCACCAGGTCGTGTCGCTGCACGTCGAGGTGGTCGTAGTCCCGTTGCTGAACCTGAAGACGGCGTAGCTGTACACCACGTGGTTCCCCGCCATGCACTTCCCCATCTCCACGTTCACGGTGAGCCTACCGCCCGTGAGCCGCGAAGGGTCGGGGTAGCCGTCGAGGGAGCCGTCCCACCAGTACCTCTGCACCGTGTAGACCGCAGAGGCGAAGCCGCTCGGCTCCAGCACCACGCTCCACGTCTTCTTGTAGCACTGATACGTCTCAGTCGGGTCGGGGGGGGATCTGGAGTACCCGATGACCCAGCCGCTCGGGTCTACGGGGAGCAGGGTCGTGAACGTGTTGCCCTCAGGGTCGGTGATCGTGGCCTTCACCGTGGTGGAGAAGGGGGCCGTCAGGACTAGCCAGGCCTCCGCGCCTTTCGGCGGGCACGAAGCGCTCGCCTCGACGGTGGCGCTCTTGTCGAGCGTCAGCGTGGCGACGCACCACCCGTCCTGCCAGGTGCAGCTCAGCCACTCCCACTGCGTGCTCCCCTCCCACAGCACGTGCATCCCCTGCCACGCGGCCCCGCTCTGCGCCCTACCCTTCACCGTGACGGTGGAGCCCTTCGAGTACGTGTAGGTTCCAGGCTTGGGGTCTATCTCCGCGCACCCGTCGACCTTCGTGGTCAGGGTGACGCCCTGCCCCCCTCCTCCGCCGCCACCGCCGCCGGCCTCCGCGAAGCAAGCTGCGTCGAGGTATGTGTAAGCAGAGACACCGAAGTAGTCGAGGCCGCTCTGCCCCCCGTAGACCTGCAGCCACACGGTCCAGTTGTACACGGTCACATTCGCCACTGCCCCCCCAGCCTTCACCACGTAGTCCTCGAAGAGGGTGCCTCCGATACCGCCCCCATACACTACGTAGCCCTTCATCGTGCCGCTCCGGTTGACGTACCACGTGGGCTTCAGCGATCCTCCCGCGGTCCTGTTGACCAGCTTGACGTCGAAGCTGAACTGGACAGTGTAGTTCATGCGATACCACGCGTCCCACGAGGCCCCAGACGGGTACGACAGGTACGTGGCATAGCGCCTCCAGACCGCGTACCACAGCGTCGAGTTCCAGGTGAAGTTCCGCAGGTAGACGCCGGGCCGGATGCTCCCGTACCTCTCCCTTATCTCGTTTCGGGGCACGTACGAGATCCATATCAGGTTGAGGTCGTAGGCGACGTAGCCCTTGCTGCCGTTGGGACAGGAGACGCTGACGAGGTCGGGCGACGCCGCGGCGAGCGCCGCTGAGAGAGTGGCTGCTAGGAGCGCTAGCCCTACGAATAGCCCTACGAATGCTAGCCTCATCGAGTAAATGAGAGAAACAGCCAGTATTTATTTATCACTCAGCCCCTTAGGGCTGGAGCGATACCCGCACTTTGAGCTTAGCGCTGGCCACGGTGAGGAGGAGGTAGCCCTCCCTGGCCTGCGGGTCGGGGCCGATAGTGCTGTACCCCCCTCCCAGGCACCAATACTTGGGCTTCTCGAGGACTCTGCCGTCCCTGGTGAGGGTTATCCTCACATAGCTGGGGAAGGAGCTGCAGGTGCCCGCCCCCTTGTAGCGGAGGACGGGGTTATTGCTGGTGACGACGTAGACGTCGAGGTAGGGCTTAACGTAGCTGTCCACGAGCCAAGCCTCCACGGTCACGAGGGACCAGTTGGGGGGCACCGCGATGTAGAGATCATTGCCGACTGGCTCGTCGATGAGCCAGGTGCCGTTGCCGAGGTACTCCACCCTGGCGGTCCACGGCCTCACGTCGAGCCACACGTGCCTCGGCACCGCCTCCGCCGGGATCTCCCTGCCAGCGTAGAGGACTCCGCCGGGTACGGGGCTGGGTATGCCGCCGACCACTTTCTGCACGATCGCCTCGAGCTCGGTGTCGTAGACGGGGACTACGGTTGTATTAGCCGAGGCCGTGGAGTTGAGCACGCCCGTAGGCGCGTGCACCCTGACGGCCCAGCCGACGATGCAGGGCTTCGCCTCGGGGCTCGGGGGGCAGTAAGAGGTGACGTTCACGGGCTCGCCGGCTACAGCCCCGATGACCTCCGAGCCGTTGACCCCGCGCTCCCAGCTCTTCGAGGCCAGCTTCGCGGCGAGGCCCTTAGCGTCGACGCGGAGCACCACCTTCCTGGGCTCGAAGACTGCTTTGAGCTCAGTGTCGCCGCGCACCTCCACCGCGTAGACCGGAGGGCAGGAGGGGCAGCGCTCCACGGGCGTGCCGTTCACGTAGAGCCTAGCCTGAAGGAAAGGGCTCCAGGGCTCTAGGCTAGCGAGCAGGAGCACGCCCGGCTCGGCTTCCAGCTCCTTGGAGCCCGTGCCGTTCACGGCTAAGCTACCGTTCACGTAGAGCAACCCGTCACCAGTCACCACCAGCACCACCCTCACCTTTACCCGCTCGAAGACAGCAGCGATGCTCGTGTTGCCCCTGATCCTTAGCCAGTCAGCGACCCCGGGCGAGCCGTTGACGAGGAGCTGCTTGAGCCTCCACCCGCTTGCAGGCCTGGCCTCCAGGCTGACGACGCCGGGCTCCAGGAGCAGGGTGCTGTTCGAGACTGGCGTGCCGTTGATGGCAAGGCTACCCTGCCCCAGCACGGTCACGGACAGCTTCACCTTTACAGGGGTTGTGGGGGGTGTTGAGGGGTTGAGGGGTGCCTCGCCGGGCCGGGCAGCCTGTTGCAATGCTATGAGTGCTAGAATGATGGCTGACGCTACGCCTGTAATAAATAATATTTTTCTATCCATCAAGAAAAAACGCGACACACTATAACATATACTTAACTTTGCGGGGGCTAGAAGACGTAGCGGTAGACGCTCCTCCGGCGAAGCCAGAGAAAAGCTGCGGCAGCCACGCCGAGCAGTAAGAGCACGAGAAGCCAGCTGGCGCCCTGCGGGGGCGTGGCCACAGCCGGCGTGACCACGGGGCTCGGAGTAGCGTTTTGAGGCGCCTGTAACGCGCTAGAGGCGTTTCCCAGGCCGGGCTTATACCCGGTAGCCTGCTCAACGGTTGACTGCTGGGCCTCGGGCTCCAGCCGTGTCGTCTTGTCGGGTTGAGCTGTGTCGTTACGGGGCTTTACGGGTGGCGTCGAGTTTCCATGCTGGGGGGTAACGCTGGTATTCATGGGTTTTAGAACAAGCTTCAGCCGGCCCCCAGCCAGCAATACATAGTATGTATCGCCGTCAAGCACCACTGGAGGCTGGTATATTCCCTCCAAATCAATGGAGGCGTTGAGGCTAGAACACTCGTAGTCACTGCACGCGAGGAAGCCCTCGTTAACCCTGCTTACGGCCAGCCCCTTGCCCCTCGGCAGGGGGAGTGCCGCTGCCAGCCTGCCAGCCGTATCGTAGACCTTGACCTCCCTGTCCACGACTGCGAAGCCGTCGAAGCCGTTCACTGGAAGGGCTTGGCCCCCCGTAGCCACAGGCTTCCCGTTAAAGTACACCGTGGCGTTCTTCACCCAGAGGGCGCCGGAGGGCACAGCCCACGCGGCGACCAGCCCCGTGCTGAAGACGTCCCAGAGCCCGGTGTCGAGGTCGAAGAGGAGGACGTAGCTCTCGACGCGCATCCTCACTGGGCACGTGCACGGGCTAGCGACGGTCACCGCCTTGGAGGCAGCCCTCGTAGCCGAGAGCACCTTGACGCACTTGGGCGAGGAGAGCTCGTCCAGCCTGAAGGCCTCGAAGCCCCAGGGAAGCGCGAAGGCCCGGATCACAGCGTCGCCGGCCACGAGCAGGAAGCGCTGCCCGACGAGGGGCTTACCGCTCGCCTCCACGCTCGCGAGTAGCCTGCCGCTAGGGTCGTAGACGTCCACCCTCCCGTACCTCTGGACCGCGATGTAGCCGTTCACGTCGCAGGAGAGAAGGTTGCCGGCGTCGAATAGCCTCTGTAGCGTGGGGAGCGAGAGCACGGTGCCGTTGTAGAGCACGGCTACACGGCCGTCAGTGCACGCGACGCCCGTGATTACAGGGTCGGCTAGCGCTTGGACGGCGAGCACCGTCAAGGCAGCGAGGAGGAGGGCGAGCCGGCTACCCGTCGACCCTGACAAGGACGACCACCCCGCCCGCGTTCGCGAGGGCGTAGGCGTAGCACCGGGACCTCGACGCCGAGCCCCTGGCCACGACGGTCCCGTTTGAGTAGTAGAACGTCACCCTCAACCCCCGCGGTGGCGTGTAGGCGAGGGGGTTGGAGGCGTAGAGCGACGCGTTCTTGGCTACTCGCTGCGCCGCAGCGTAGCAGTCGAGAGCGCCGGCGTATGCACTGTAAAGCCTCGCGTAGAGCGCGAGTAGTAGCAGGGTGCCCCCCACAGCCACTGCCATAGCCACAACGGCGTCAACCCTCACTCTCATCACCCGCGAGGAAGAGGACAAACCTGACGGGGTCGTGCTCCTCCCTGACTAGCCTCCAGGTGCCACGGCCGAGGGGGTCGGGGAGGCCGTTGAGGAGGAAGAGCTCCCTGAGCACAGCGTAGAAGCCTGATAGGTTTCTGGGGTGCTTGAAGCCGGCTCGCTGGAGGCGTTTCAGCGTGAGCACCGCGACCCTGCCTCTCTGCGAGGCGAGGAAGCGCGTGAGCACTCTGCTCAGCTCGTGCCAGTCGCCACTAGTCGATGCTTGCAGTGCGCTGTGATCCTCACCCTTAACTCCAGCCTTCACGCCTCGTCACCCGAACAGCGAGGGGGCCAGCGCGCTCGCAGCAGTGTAGAACAGCCAGACCGCGCCGGCGGTTATGGGTAAGTATATCGTGAGGAGGTGGGGCCGGCCCTCCCTGGCTCCCGCAGTGGCGGCCGCCAGCGTTAGACTGGTCAGAGCGAGTACGGGGTCGATGAGTTGCTGGAGCTCGAGGAGGCCTGCGGAGCTGATGCCGGCCCTGGAGAGCCACTCCCCGCCGCCCGCGAAGAGCGCTGACGTGGCGAGCACCACGGCGTATATGGCTCCGACTATCCCTGCCTCTATCAACGTGTATACCATGAATACGCGGGTCTTACTCCTAAGCCTCTTTACGAACTCCAGGATCTGGCTCGTGTACTCTTCGAGCTTGTGCAGGTTCTCGTAGCCCCCGTGCAATAGCACCTGCCACAAGCCCAGGGTGGCAGCCCTGGCGAAGCCTTTCCACTCCGGCTTCAGTAGATCCTCGGGGTCCTGAATCAATCCCTCTCTAACCAGAGAGTGGAAGGGGTTAACGACGGCCCTGGACGCGACCCTTACCATCTCCCTAGCCCTCTCCAGGCTTTTAAGCTCCCGCCTGGACCAGTGGAGATGCAGAACCGCTGCCGGGACGCTGCCCACAGCAAGCGACAGGGTCAGCGGCTGCGGGGCGTGGAGCAGGTAGGCGAGCAGGGCCACCGGTAGAGCTGCCAGTAGCGCCAGGTAAGTGCGCAGGGGCGGCGTGGGGGTGCCGAACTCCCAGGGGAAGATGACCACTCCGCTGATGAAGGCGAGCACCAAGCCGACCGATATGAGCGTGAGCGCTGCCGCGCCTGCTCCGCCGCCTACGAGCGCTAGGGTGGCGACTATCGTGGCTGGCACCGTCGAGGTGAACGTGCTGACGAGCGAGTAGAGGTTGCTGATGTTGTAGTCCGCGGTATCGAGGGTCGTGCGGAGCTCCGAGAGGACGTCCCTTAGCCTCTCCTCGAGAGCGCTTCGTGAGCCGCTGCGCTGCACCTCAACCGCCGCTTCGAGTACACGCCTCATCCGCTCGCTGTAGCCGTCCAGCCTCGCAGAGCCTAGGGCTAAATCCTCGGGATCCGGGAGGTAGTCGAAGCCGTGGCGCCTCACCTCCCTCAAAGTCGTGAGGGGTAGCTGGGGAGAAGACAGCATTATAAGCGCTAAGGGTACTGCGTCTGCCTCGCTCCTTATCCATGTAAGGCTGAGACTCATTATGATTAACCAGAAAAATTAATTTTTTAGCTTTACGCTACGGCTTTACCACTCGAAAGCTAATAGCTAGGCTGTTTCCACCCATGACCACTTGCGCCGTGCACAAGTCGCCGTCGTTCACGTTTCCCGTAACCGTGGCTTTCACTACATTGGTGCCGCCCTTGAGAAGGGTAAGGGGAGTACTGCTGCTCCAGGAGAAGCTGCCGCCGGACTGGCAGTTGCCTGAAACACTGCTGATAGACACGTCTGCGCCGCCCAAGTTGCGGAAGGTTATGTAGAGGGTACCACCAACGAGGTAGGCATCGCTGACGTCTATGACTGGCTGCCTTGTTGCGCTGTAAGTGGAAGAGAAGATGAACCATGTTACGAGGCCCGCGGCCACAATGCTAGCAATTGTCACCAGCACAGTGACAATGGGTGGTATCCCGCCAGCGCGCTTCATCGTTTAGAAAACGCAACTTGTAACTATAAATATTACGCAAGGGAAAAAAAGAAGTAGATTTTTAGGGCTTTTTAGGGCTTGGCCACGGCGAAGCTAACCTGGGTGCCGTCCGCGGTCTGGAGGGTGGCCAGCGCGCCGTCAGGTATGTTGCCGAGGTTGAAGCCCGCGCCGGCGCTATACTTGCATGAGAGGCTCCTGCCGGGGTCTAGGCTGGTGGCGCCGCCCAGGCAGCCGGCGAAGGTGAAGGTGACGGGGTTCTTGTTGACGTCCCCGACGACGATGAGGCTGCCGGTGAGGCCCAGGGGGGCCGTGCCATCGTTCTTCAGGGTGACGTAGAGCGAGCCGTTCGCGTAGACTGTTGGCTGGCCGACTACGCTTACGAGCGTGGCCCTGGTGCCCCGGGCAGTGGAGGCGTAGAGGAAGTATGCGACGAGAGCGGCTGCGACGACGCTAGCTATTATGATTATCACTGTAACAATAGGGGGAATGGCCGCTCTTCTTCGAGTCATCAATAATACTCTTCTGGCGACCCTTATATATAATTTTTCAAGACGCCTGTGCGGAGGCAAAAAATTAATACCCGTAGCACCATATTTGTGAACAGAGATATGATTGTTGTAACCTTCAGCGGAAGCAAGGGAGGAGTCGGCAAGACGACTTTAGCCATAGCTTTATCAATAGTATTGTCGCCGAGCCTGCTAGTAGATGCTAGTAGCGAGGGCGGCGCAACCTCCTACTTGCTAGGGGATGCCCCGCCACCCTACCTTAGCCAGGATCCAGCCGGAAGCCTCAGGAGAGTTGAGCTTTTCGACGGAGTGCCACTGTTCATGGCTGTGAACCGCGGTGCAATAGACCCTGGTCGAGTAGCCGAGTTTGTGCGTGGACTTAACGAATTCGACATAATCATAATTGATTTGCCCGCCCTCACGGATATCGAAACCATGAGGAGGTACTTGCCGCTTTTCTACATTGCAGACACGATTCTAAGCGTAGTAGAGCCGACACAGCCCTCGATACTCACGGGCTTGAAGCGCTTCGGCGAGAAACGGGTGGTAGTGGCTCTAAACGTGCCTAGGCCGCTGCCAGGCGTAGCCGTTGACACGTATAGGAGGATAGTTGAGAGTTTCGCGAGGAGGCACGGCTATGGTTTCGTGCTCGTGCCCTACGAGCCCGCGATAACGAGGCTAAGCCCAGCCACAGTCAACGTCTTAAACTACACCTCCCCGAGCTTTGACAAGGCAATAGCATCGCTTGCAAGGCTCATAAAGAATAAATAATAGCGTCAGGTATACTGTTTTCGATGAGCTTCATACTTAAGAAAGATAAGGACAAGAGAATGGATCCGACCGAGGACTTCTTCAGCATGGTTCGGGAGCCAGTGGAGCAGGTTAAAGCTGGGCAAGACGCGCCTTACGCGAGCCTGCCCCAAGCTCTAGACAAGAATGTTAAAGAAGTAAAGCCATCGCCCCTAGGGAATCAGGCTGTCGGTGAACCCCCTCTTATCACAAAGCTGGACGAGATCATGAATGCACTAAGAGAGGCTGGAGTAAACCCCAAGCCCCTCGAGGAGCTTAAGAGCCTGACCTTAGAGCTGGACAATCGCATTCAAATGCTTGAGAAAGAGATAGAGGAGAAGAAAAAGCAACTTGAAACGCTCCGCTACGCCCGTAGCATTTTGGCGAAAATGGGCATCTAGGCATGCCGCTGACCAGGATAAAAATATCTAAAAAGCGTGAGCCACGAGGAGGGCCGGAAAGTCAGCCTACTGAGAAGAAGCCCTCAAGGTTCAAGCTGGGCCTTCAGGTTCTCAGACCCCCCAGGGGCAAGCTTAGCAGCGGGGAGCCACAGATACACGAGCCCATCCAGGGAGAGGCGTTGAGGGTTAAGAGTGGCTATATTGTATTTGGGAATGGTGTTGTAAGAGTATTTCCTACGGTTGAGGGGCCCTGGGGGCCCTTGCAGCCGCTCATCGACTACCCGGGCACCCAAGAGGTGTTTATCAGGGAGGATAACGGCGAAGTACACGTCACGGCCGGGATAGGTGGCAGACGATATGTTGTTGAGCACCAGGGGTTGAACGTCGAGGCCTTAGCACAGCGTATAGCCATCGTGAGCGGGATACCGCTTAGCGAGAAGAACCCACAGGACTCGGGCGACTTTCACGGCTGGAGGGTAAACATCTCTCTGCCACAATTATCAGGGGGCTGGCAGATCAGCGCAGCGAGGATAGTAGTCAAGACGGAGCCCTTCAAAGCGGAGCCCCTGCTGCTGGCGCGCCTTGTGACCCTCGCGGCGTCGCCGTCCAGCATAGTCTTCGTGGGCCCGCCGGGCAGCGGCAAGACCACCGCGCTCATCGGGGTCCTCAGCACAATCGTGAAGCTGTGGCCCTCTTTAAGGGTATCTATCGTCGAGGAGGAGCCGGAGGTGGCGACGCGGGTCTACGGCCCCAGCATCGTCAAGTACTTCAGCTTCGGCGGCAGGACGGTGACGGACAACATACGTGCAACGCGCAGGTACGACAGGCCCGACCTGCTCGTGGTGGGCGAGCTGAGGGGTGAGGAGGTGCCCTCCTGGTTTGAAGCTGCGGGCAGCGGGATCCCCGTCTTGACTACGGCGCACAGCACCGGGCTGGTGGACGCGGTCAAGAGGCTAGACACGCTTATTCAGGCTTCAGGCCTGAAGGCGAGCGTATTGGACGCGGTGAGGGTATGGGCGGTATGCGGCAAGACTATAAGCAGCGAGGGGGGGATTCAGCGGGGCGTACAAGCTGTCTACGTGCTGACAGAGGAGGGCTTCACGCCAATCTTCAAGGGGAGATACCTGCCCGAGGAGGAGTTCCTGAGCCTCCTGCCGCCCGAGCTCCAGCTGGGGCTTGGAGAATCAAATGAGGCTGAGACGGTATACAGTAGGGTGAAGGAGGCCTTGGACGCCAAAGGGAAGGATTACATATTCCAGAAGTTTGAGGCTATACCTCTCGGGGTGGATACAGGTGACTTTTAGAGTACTAGAGGAGTTGTTGAAGAGGCTTGGGCTCATGGACGAGGAGGATCCATTGAAGAGAGAGATTGAAGAGGCAAGGAGGCTAGCGAGAGCTACCGTAAAAGCCACTGTTGAAACCGAGAAGAGGGCGAGAAAAAGGAGGAGAGCGGGAGGGCTTTTCTCCGTACGCCTGGAGGAGGAGCCTGTTCTCCCTGAGGAGCTCACCTAGGCCGCTGACCACAATTGGACTCTACGAGCCAAAATTGGACTCTACGAGCCAATCTTGGCTCTCTTTGCCAGCCCCTCTTCAAGGAGCTCGTTCACAGCCTCGTCGAACGTTACACTGCGGGACCTCGCGTAGTCCTCCACACGCTCCACAAGGTCGCGGCGCAGCGCGACTACACGCTCCACCATTTCGAGCCGCGCGACCTCCCTCATCACGCGCTCGAGCCTTGAAGGCTCGGCGAGGCTGGGGTTAGTCCATACTCGCTTCGCAACGATCTCCAGCTCGGAGGTCGATAAGCCGAGCTCTCCCGCCCTCCTTGCCACGTAGTCGAGCAGGGCATCCCTCTCCTGGGGCTTTATCTCGCCCCGTGCCGACAGCCTGTCGAGAACCGATGCGACGACAGCGATACCCGTGCGGCTCACGCCCCTCCTCCTCTCCGAACTCGGAGGCCTGCCTGGCCTGCTCCCATGGACGCGCTCCTGGATATGCTGCACCTTCCTATACAGCCTCAGTGCACGCCTTACTTGGTCAAGGGCGAGCATTAAGCGGAGGGAGATTTCCTCCTCGCTGAGCCCGAGCTCGTGGAGCCGTGCGAGGCCTAGGCCCACTTCCTCTGGGGTGAGGGTGTTTTGGCGGAGGTTCTCGGCTAGGCTGAGCTCGAGGGCTTCCTGGTCGCTGAGCTCCCTGACCTGGCATGGGACGCCGTTGGCGAAGAGCTTCGCGAAAACCTCGGGCTTCTCCCTCTGCAGGAGCTTGATCGCCTCGAGCCGCATCCTCCCGCTGACAACACCATAATAGTCGTCCTCTCTTCTGACAACCAGGGGGTGCAGTAGCCCCCTAACAGCGATATCCTCCGCGAGGGCGCGAACCCGCTCGGGATCTACGCGCTGCCTCACATTAACGATACTGGGCTTCAGCTTATCTGACGGTATGAGAGTAATCTGCTCCACGGGGAAAACAAAAAGGCATAAACGTAATAAGTTTTGCACACGTCAATTAAAAGTCGTCCATGATGCATATCAGTTATAATGCATGATCAATAGTATATGTCTTGTAACGAGGAGGAAGCCCAGAGGAAAGCCCTAGAACTGGTCGAGTCAGGCAGGGATCCAGACATCCTAGTCCTGCTCTTCATGTCCTTTTATGACTACGTGACGCTAATGGACATACGCTACGCGTTGGGGGGTGGTAAGCGCTTCACCAGCAGCACTCGCGCCCTTTCCGCCATCAATGCACTGAAGCAGGCCGGCTTGGTCGATGAGCTTGTTTTCAGGACCGCGCGGCGAGTAGTGCGGCTCTACAGGCTCAACGAGTGCGGGAAAAGGGTAGCCGAAAAGCTTAAATACCTGATTGAGTCCCCCCCGGAGTAAAACCCCTACCCTTTATAGCCCTTCCCCGCGTTTTTCCAGGCATGAGGCCCGGTGAAAAGCCTAGACTAAGGAAAAGGCTTGAAAGAGTTCTTGTATATGCTGGGCTTGAAGAAGTAAATGGTCTAAGGTTTACCCGGAGGACGGCTAAGCTTGCCAGGAGGCTGTTAGCCCTGCTAGCTCGGCAAGCTTAAGAAGGGCTATGCGCGCGTTTCCCCCTCTGCGGACACCCTCCTCGGCTGCCAAGCGTATATCATAGTCGCTTAAAGGTAAGTTTAGACGTATTACTCTTTCTCTCAGTATTTCTTCTAGCTCTTGTAGAGTGTACGGCTTTAGCTCTACTATTGGTAGATCTTTGAGCTCCTCTGCTTGGAGCTGCGGGTGAATTACGACGAGCTTCCAAGGGAGCTCTTTAACTAGCCTCACCAACTGGGCCGTCCTTTTAGCCAGGGTATAGTCGTCCAGTATGATTAGCCCCGGGGCTATACGCCGACGTATGCAGTCGTAAGTCCTGCACTGGAAGCAGTTGATGTAGGTTTGCTTGAAGCCTTTTGCAGCCATTAATGCCAGGGTTGTCTTGCCGACTCCTACTGGACCCCTGATGACTAGGCTTTCCCCGCCTCTAAGTAGCTCGAGAGTCTCGCGTAGCTTGTCCTCACGGAAGAGGAGCTTTTGAGGCGGGGCCAGCAACTGCTCTATAAGCTTGACCGCCACTACGTGTCCCTCTTCTTGTGAAGGACCTGCAGCCATGGATTGTCCTTCACGAAGTCCGGCAATTCCTCGTTAGTCGCAGGGTGAGGGGTGAGAGGCTGTCTTTGCAGTCCATGCAGGGCAGCCTCTAGCCTCTCGACGGCCTGGCGCAACTCTTCAACCGTTTTTCTAAGCTCTTCCAGCTCTAGAACAAGCTCCCGTAGACTCGGGTCATCATTCCTCCTGTGTTTCTTCATGTGGGCTGCGAGCTGTTGTGCGGTTGAGAAGGCTTCACCGCATATGCTGCAGGTGTAGAACTCGTTGCCGCACACCAGGCAGCGGCACTTGGAGCCACTGCATTGCACCTCATTGCTCCCGCACTTCGGACACTTCACAGTGATAATATAATTAGCACTGATTTAAAGATGACGCAGTGCGACGCATTACGCCCGCGCAATGCGACGTATTACGCTCAAGACAACGTAATGCGACGCATTACGGCGACGTAATACGTCGTAATGCAGTATTTTGAATTCAAGATAGCGCATTGCGGCGCATTACGCCGGCGCATTGCGACGTATTACGCTTTCTACAAAACGAGACTAAAGCCTCTATCGCTATTTCCTCCCAGTTGTTTATCTCCAGCTTCTCGTTCATGCCTATGATCGAGACTCTTGGACGGTATTGAAAGTTAAGCATAACTAGGAGGCCGTAGAGTGAAGCTTGTACTTTCTCATAGCTCTTGAAGCCGTCATAACTCTTCAGCTCGGCAACCTCTACAGGCAAGCCGTCTACAAATAGAACCTGGTCAACCACACCGAGAAGCCAGCCAAACCGGAACCTCCAAGCCACTGGGAGGGGGAGCGATATCCTTGAATGATTCAAAACCTCGAATGGGTCTAGACCCCATATCTTGGAGTGTACTCTGCGACCCTCGGAGACGCCCCTGCCCTGGCCACGGGACCCGGAGGCGACCTCGGTGACGTAGTATACGTCTTTCGCGGCCCGGGCTTTCTCCCACCTTTCGAGTGTAGCCCTCAGCTGGGCGTCTAGAAGGCTACCTGGCATCGTGGAGCCCGTCTTCCTCGATTCTAAACTCTACACTCGCGCCACGGGCGACGCGCGGGCTGTCCAAGACCTCGAGGAGGAATGCATCGCCCGTTTTCTTCAAAAGGAAGCGGTGCGTACTTGCATGGGCTATAATGTTGCCGCCCGCCGGTATCTTCAACGCGATACCGCTGGGCAACGGGTGGGTGAGGACCTGGTTGGTGATGACCGCGACGGCGCCGTACACCCTAGCCCACCTCTTAACCCAGTCAAGCAGGTAGTTGATCGCCTGCTGGCGCCTCGCGAGCCACTCGATACCCCTGTACTGGGCTCTATAAAGCGCTATAACAGAGTCCACTATGACAAGCCTGGCACCGGCTTCAAGGTAGCTGTTCAGCTGGCCCTTTACGAAGCTCTCGAGCTCGCCCGTGTTTAGCGGTCTATAAACAGTAATACTCTTTAGCGCCTCTGTGCCGTCTATGTTGAACCTCTCCGCAATCTTTTGTACCCTCGGAGGACTGAAGGTCCCCTCCGTGTCGATGTAGACAGCCTTGCCCTGCAGGCCGCCCTTTTCCGCGGGCAGCTGAACCATCACACTGAGCTGGTGGCAGAGCTGGGTCTTCCCGGTGCCGAACTCTCCGGCGAACTCGTAGAGGTCCCCGGGCCGCAGGCCTCCGCCTAGCAGCTCGTCCAGCGCCTTGACTCCGGTGGTGAGCCGTGGCCCCGCCTCCTCGAGCTCTAGGAGCTCCGCCGCCGTCACCGCGCGATTGTCGAAGCCGACGACCGACTTGGCGGCCTGACGAAGCCGCTGTGCGACATCGTAGCCGGACAAACCGAGGAGCTCGATCAACTCATCTGGTGTTGACGCGATGATGAAACGCATGCCACTCTCACTCAGGAGGCCCTGTGCCTTTAGCTTTCCTATGAGTGTCGGTCCCAGGCCGAGCCCTTTCAACTTTTCCAATATGTCTTCCACAATGAATTAAATGTACGCTACTCAATTTAATTTTTTACGATTCATGCTAATTGCGAGTATACCTCGGGCTTCGCGTACTCCTCCGGCTCGATCTCCAGCAGGACGTTATGAGGCTCGAAGCCCCTCCTGAGGACGGCCCTGCCCCTCAGGCCTCGCTGAAACCACGTCAGCTCAGCAGGCGTCAACGACATGTAGAACGCCGTGTCCTGCACGTACTCCGGAGAGCTGTGCGAGAGCGCTAGCTTCCAGCCGCAGTGTCTTATGTACGTCTCGTCCACGTCCCGCCAGTCATGCGTAATGAGGATTACTGCCAGGCCGAACTTCCGCAGCATCCTCGCCAGCGTTACCACCTCCGCCTCCCGCTCGCGGTGGGGCGGCCTCGCGAAGAGGTGGGCCTCGTCGACGATGAGCAGCCACTTTGGCTCTTGAACCCCCTTGGCGATGACGTGGTCCCGCATCATAGCCAGCATGACCGAGACGGCGAAACGCTGGTACTCCACCGGGATTGGCACGTACCTCCCGCTGGACGTGGAGCCTAGGCATAGTATGAACGGCTTACCCGAGTCTAGCAGGTCTTCAACCCTGAGCGTAGCGCGTGAGAAGTACGGCTTAATCAGCTCCAGCTTTCCCATGTTCAGCTCCCAAAGACTCTTCCCCGCCTCTAATGCCCTCTTCAAGACTAGAAACTCGTAGTCCGTCAACGGGCTAATATAATCGAAGGCGCGGCGGAGGTCGTCCGGTGAGACACGCGAGATGTCGAGCTGCCGGTCCCAGAGGTCGACTACCTCGAACCCCGCTTTGGCCCACAGCCTGTACTCCCCCGATGGGTCGATTATGATAGGCGTATACCCATGCTTCAACGCCCTGAGCGCCAGCGTGCGCGCGGTAGTACTCTTACCGCTACCCATGGGCCCCACGATGAGCCCGTGCACGTTCTCCAGGAGGTCGAGCTCCAGCCACACCTCCTCGTCCTTACGAAGCCCGTGGCCCAGGTATACTGCCTTGGGCGTGCGCCTCGTGCGGGGGCGAAGGAAGGCGTAGGGGCTCAGCGGGGCGAGCTGGTGGCTGATGTATATGTCGGGGTACGAGGGTAGGACTCCAAGCACTCTCAACGCCGATATGCGTGACCGGTGCTTCGGGGTGAAACCGGCCTTCATGAGCTCCCTGGCGAGATCCGGTGTGGAGGCGAGGCTGACGTGGAACGGCGCGGCGCCCTCCTGCAGCCTACGCCATAGAGTGAATATCCTCATAGCCTTGAACTCGTGGGCTAGTCTTCCCACCCCGGCCCTCGCGGCGTCGAGTACCTCCATGGCCCTCCTGGCTTGAGCCTCTAGCAGCGCTATGTCCGCGGGGGCTAGCGAGGCGAGCAACATCGCGCCCTCGGGCACCGTCATGGACAGGGTTGAAACTACTCGAACCGCTGAGGCGGCTGCCGCCTCGTCGGCGAGCGTGCTACGGTACTCGAGCTCGACCAGAGGCTCGACGACAACCGTCTCGCCGCCCCTCGCGACCTTGAGGTCGAAGGGTATGAGCGGCAGGAGGGGTATCGCTGCGAGTGCGAGAAGGGGCGCGTGGGTCAGCGCCACGGCTACTAGTATCCCGGCCGCGAGGAGCGTGAAGCGTGGAGCGCAGAGCCCGAAGAGCCTGGACTCGTGCGGCAGGAACTCAGCGGGGTCGGCTGCCTGGACGTAGACGCCGTTCGCTAGGAGCTGCCTGTGCGTGGATGCTATTGCCTCGCGGAGCACGTGCTTGTCCTCAGAATACATTGTCACATAGTAGTAGTAGCCGCCCTCCTGTAGCCTTGCAGCGATGCTGACACGGGTTGATGGGTTGTGGAGCGACGCGATGAAACGCTCCGCAGCACGCCCCAGGTTTTGGGGAGGATCATAGTCGTTGACGCGTAGCGAGGCAGCGTATAGTGTTTTCTTGGCCTGGCGTATGACAGCGTGGTCTCGCCGCCCCTTGACCTCTACAAACTCAACCAATGCTGGGTGGAGGAGGAGGACGCGCTCCCCGTAGAGCAACTCAAGAATCCACTCCCTCCTGGTATATACTATGTAGGCGAGAAGGATTGAAAGCGCTAAGAGTGGGAGCTGTGGGCTCACGGTTAGTGCCAGCAGGGCTAGTACAACTATAACTAAAAGCACGATTAAGTCTCTTAGGCCTGGGAGATATGGTATCACGTGTTACTATTCCATCACAAAAATTAAATTTCTTGTCATCGTAATGGATACGATGAGTGTAGACGAGTTCAGGAGGGCTGTAGAGAGAGTCGAGGAGGTAGCGTCGCACGCGGCGAAAGCCGACTTCTACCCGCTCCCCCCTCTCCCCCGGGACTTCTGGCTCGAGGACTACATAAGAAAGTACACAGGGCTTATGGTCGATCTACTGAGGCGGCCGAACGAGGAAACAATGCGTCTCTCGGCGAGGTGGCTCAACGCTATACTTCAAATCAACAGGCTGCTAGTGCTGACATGCCTCCGCCTCTACTCCCTTGCACTCGAGAAGACCAAGCGGGACCTCGAGGAGGCTGTGGAGGAATACGTGCTACACGTCACCGAGAGCGTGGGGGTACGCCTGGACTACCCCGGGAAGAGCGAGAGGTGGGTGATCGGGCGCAGGGATGGGAGGCCACTCGTCACCGGGGACCACGTACTAGTAATGCTCTCCAGAGTGCTCGTCATCAGCAGCCGCATCCACGACATAAGCACCCTCCTAAACCACGCGTCCAATCACCTGGACGAGCTCGCCGGCATGCTGGAGGCATTAAAGCCGCCCGACTACCCGTACCTCGAATCGGCTTACAAGGAGGCCGCGCTGTACAGGTCCTGGGCCGGCGAGCTCAGGAGGGAGCTCAACCGCCTCGACAAACTGCAGGCCATAGCGGTGGAAACATTGGAGTGGGGGAAGAAGGTAAGACCCCACGAGGACATCAACGTGAGAATAGGCGTGCTAGAGCAAGTGCTCGGCCCACTCTACGGAGACAAGATATCCCTGCTACGACTAGCCTTCAAGCTGCGTTAACAATATATGACCGTTTCTCGCCAATTATTACGATGAACCCGGCCACAAGGATGACGATGAACCCGTAGAGCCCCGCGTGGCCGGGGGACGGGGAGGAGGCAGGGGCACGCCAGCCCAGCCTAGACGCTAAAACACTCCACAACCTAATCATTGGCCCGCGGGTTGGCTCGGGTCCCACCGGGTAGGAGGGGGAGCGGGTAGAGCCGGGACCAGCCCCTACATCCTTTTCCAGGAAAAAAAGGAGTAGAGGGGGCTGAGCCCCGGCGATGAAGCCCGTGATGAAACTTTCCTCCCGATGAGGCCCACGCCAACCCACGCGGGGCCAATGATTAAGATCCGAACCACTGATATAAACCTTACCGCCTATATAAGCTTTACGGCAGAGCCGGGGCCCAGCCCTCTCCCAGGGGATTGCCCTGGGGGTGAGAAGAAATGAAGCTTTTTTCCCTCCGGGTTTGGGGGACCCGGGTTAAGAAAGCGTTCAGTGACCGCCGCCAAAGCCCCCGGGCGGCGGCACCGCACCCCCAGGGGGCGCTGTGGGGGAGGGCGAAAGTCACAGACCTCCTCATGCGCTCCCCGTCCCACATTGCCCTAATAGGGAGGACGGGGAGTGGGAAGACAACTGCGGCAAAGTGGCTCGTTACCGCTGCCATCACCTTTGGTGTCAAAGTTCACATCCTGGACTTCGACAATGAATACAGCGATTTGCCTCTACCTCGCTTCACACCGCCCTTCATTATTACCTCCAGTGCCCCGCTCCCCTGGCTCTTAGCACAGATGGAAAGGCCGGGGGAGGGGGGACATGGCATCGCCCTTGCCGTGGCATCGGCATCGGCAGCATCCCTGGAGGCGGTCGAGCGCGAGCTGCGGGCCATGTACAACGACCGAACCGCCACAGCTGCGGCGGCGCGTCTCCGGGTACTGAAGAAGTACATCGTTTTGAACAACGACGAGCCCCCCGCTCCGGGGATCTGGGACCTATCGATGATCCCGGATCCCGAGGAGCGGGCGATGCTCTCCCAGTTTTTGGCAAGTTATATCGTTGCCGCCTCTCCCGGCACCCATCCCAGCCTCCTGGTGATTGAGGAGGCCGGGATGGGGGCCACACAATATTTTCTACGTTCACTCCTTTACTTGTCGCGGCGGCGGGGTGTGCGTATCATTTACATCTCGCACGCCCTGCCGCCCACAGAGCTCATCGCAGATTTTGACTTACTGCTGTTTGATGCCGGTTCGATAGCTTACAAACTCCTGTCAGAACTTCGCTTGCCTATCCCCGCGCCCGCCGGGCTGAGGCCTGGCGAGGCTTGGTGGGTGCGGGGAACAAAAGCACGGAAAATACAATTTCCACCCTGGGTGAAAATATGAGGGGTAATAGTGAGTCTCTCGGCAAAGGCATAAGAAATCTTGAGGCGT
Organism: Thermofilum uzonense; assembly: GCF_000993805.1. Taxonomy (NCBI): domain Archaea; kingdom Thermoproteati; phylum Thermoproteota; class Thermoprotei; order Thermofilales; family Thermofilaceae; genus Infirmifilum; species Infirmifilum uzonense. The sequence goes on along the minus strand of NZ_CP009961.1, from coordinate 1,376,194 downwards.
TTTTGCGGAGCCTCGGGGTTGAGGAAAACATCTCTGCACGGATAACGAATAGGCTTAACGAGATTGACGGGGAGCTAAGCAGAATAAACAGTGAAATAGCAAGGCTAGAGCGTGAGAAAGAGAAGCTTCTGGCAGAGCGCGAGAAGATCATCAGAGCCTTGAGACTATTCTCCGGAGAGGTGGCAAAATCTTGCGTGTCCTAGAGGTATTCGAGAAGGCCGGGCTTAAGCCTAGGCCCGGACAGGTTGAGGCTGCTGAGGCTTTAGCTGGTGTCGAGGGTGATGCATTACTGGTAGCGCCCACAGGGTTTGGAAAAACCCTTGCCGTATTGTCTGCTTTTAGATCTTCTGGGAGGCTTCCTGTCTTGTGGCTGGTGAGGAGCCTGGAGCTCGGAAGTAGGATAAGCGGGGATGCCTTAAGGCTAGACTTGAAGCCCTTCATCGCAGCCGGGAGGGCCAGGTCCTGCAGCGTGAAGACGGACGACCCGGAAGAATACTGCTTGATTAACAGGTCACGCTGCCCCTTCTTCCAAAACTTGAAAGAGGGGGTTCCAGACCTCTTCTATACGAGTTGGGAGGAGATACCCTCCCATCTCTGCAGGTACTATGCACAAGACTTCTACATCGCCGCCGCCGACGTAGTGGTTCAGAACTATAGGCGGAGAGTAGTTGGAAGCTACAGAGCAGTAGTTGTGGACGAGGCACATAACCTCTTGAAGCCCAACATTGTTGAGATAAAGGGTTTAGGAGAGGCCCTAGACGCCCTAGACGCACTGAACCCGGAACTGGGGGAGAAGATAAGAGGGATTATCAATAAGGGGGTAGCCTCAATAGACTTGGATGTCATAGAAGAGACGCTCATCGTTTACAGGGAAGAATTCGCGAAGGGGTCATTCATGGCCCGGAGACTACTACCCCTGGTAAGGTTTCTCAAAGCCGCTTCTAGGGGAATCGTCTACAGGGAAGAGGGTAAAGTCATGGTCGCCCTGCCTCCCTGGAGGCCCAGCATCGGCCCCCGCATCTACCTTAGCGCTACTATTCCTAAACCCATCGAAGACCTCTTTCAAGCCGCCGTTATCCGGGTGCCTTCAGAGCCGAGGAAGGCCCTCGTGGTCGGCGACGTGACCACTAAGTACGGGGAGGAGACGATATGGGGGTACATGAAGCTGCTTTCAAGCCTGAAAAAGAGGCATAAACGCATCCTGGCATTCGCGACTGACAGGATCATAGTCAAACTGGTGAGCGTAATAGACTTTCTCGACGAAAAGCCCCCGGACGACTGGCGCGGCCTGGCAATGTTTAATGTCTTCGGGCGTTTCAGCGAGGGGGTAGACCTGCCGGCAGACGCTGTTGTAATGGTTGGGGCCCCCTTCCTTCCACCCGACGTGACGGAGCGCCTGCGAAAGTACTACTACCGGATGGGCATCGACCCCGACAACGCCTGGTGGATACCCATGGTTACAGCAACACTCCAGGCTATAGGCAGGGCCACGCGCAGCCCAGAGGCAAGCCCAGAGATCATTCTCGCCGACTACCGCTTCAAAAAGTTCGCCAAATACTTCGAGCCAGTACTCCACATTCAAGATTCCTAGTTCAGCCCTCCCCTAAACCTCTTTTTTTACCCTCTACTCCCACCTTTAGTGGTGGCACCCCCTTGTGAGGGGGTGGAGGGTCCTGTGAGGGCCCCGCCGGCCCCGTGGGCCGCAGGGCCCGAGGGGCGCCCACCGGAGTAGCCCGAGGCGAAACGGGGGCGCTGAGGGGGGTTTAGGGGAGGGGGCTGGCGTGCCCCTGGGGGCTCGCAATTTTTATTATTTTGTTTTCAAGCCGGTATAATGTATGCGTTTAGTTTTCAACTACAGGGATAGCTATGACTATACCATTAGCTTCAGGTGTGGCGCCAGGCTATACCTGCCTTTAAATTGCCGGGAGCTATGCTTCCTCACCGAGGAAAAAGACGTCCTAGAGGCGTACGCGGAGCTCGGGGGCTGCAGACTAGAGCAGGTGGCAGTGGTGAGCGATAACTGGCGCTACTGGTGGGCCCTGGCTTCGCTGGTCGACTACGACGCCCCCAGCCCGGTGATGTGGGCCCCGACGCCCGAGCTCGGGGCCTTGTCATCGCTCTACCTTGCGGGGAAGGGGAGGGTACTACTGGAGGTCCCGTGGCTGACGCCGAGGGTTGCCGTGCTGCTGGCAGGCGTAGACGTTGACGTGCTAGCGGTTCACGGCGGCGGGGCGGGCGACGTTGTAGTAGCGGCTAGACGTCCAGGGTTTAGAATTAGCCTACGCGAGATGAATCTAAGCGGTATTCAGCTTGAGCGGGACCACGCGCCCCGCATTGACCACAGCGGCGAGGTGGTTTTCGAGCCCTACCGCTCCCCCTGCACGCAGCCTCCCCCGGGGCTGGAGCAGAGGAGCCTGCCCGACCCGCTGGAGGTCGCCTTCCCGGGGGGCTCGAGCGATGCGAGGGCCATGTTGAGGGAGGTCTTCGCGAGCGGGACCATACCCGTCAAGACACTCGCGGACTTGGCGAGGGCGGAGCCGCAGCACTTGCGGGTTATGGAGCGGCTCGTGAGGTGGGGCTTCCTGGAGGTGTCGAGGGAGCTCGTCGCAGTGACTGCTAAGGGGTTGTGGGCGCTGGGCTATGAGGAGGCCTGAATACTATAACGAGAAGGTGGTGAGGCTGGCGTTGATCATGGCTCGCGAAAAGGTCAAGCAGTGCCTAGAGGGGAGGGACGTGAGCAGCATATGCAGCGTCGTGAGGGAGCTATATGACAGCGTGCCACGCGTGAGCTGGCTCGAGAGGGGGTTGGCACGATACGCGTTGAGGACCGTGCACCAGGTTTCACAGGGGGTTTGGAGGGTTGACGGAATACCTGCTCTGGGCGACAAGCACGCCTCGTACTTCGTAACGTTCAGGGATGGGAGGTACGAGTGTACGTGCTTCTCGCACACCTACGGCTACTCTAGGCGCGCCCGCATCTGCACCCACATCGCCGCCGTGATGCTCGCACGGCGGCAGGTAAAAATAACCGAGTACCGGCCGGAGGGTGGGGGAAGTGAGGGCTAGGTGGTTTGCAGCCGGCGTGCCCAGCGTAGATGGCGTGTGGATAGAGCCGATCATCGTATCATGTTCGAGGTTCGCGCTGGCGAACTACGGGAGGGGCCTGATGGTGGGGGTGCCCTCGGAGCAGGCGCCCCGATTCCTTCAAGCCGCAGAGGAGTACGGCTGGAGGTTAACGCCCGTGCAGGAACCCGGCCTGCCGCCGGCCAAGCCCTACAGCATCCCTGTTTGGCCCGTCACGCGTGGCCCCCGCCTCGGGGGCGTGGTGTGCCACGCGAAGCCTGCGGGAGGGTGGGTGGTGAGGCTGGAGAGGGCGTTCATCGACAGGAGGACTGGGCTACGTATACAGATGCCCCGCAGCGTGCAGGAGGCTAGGGACACCGCGATACAGTACGGCACCGTCTACAAGTGCTTCGCCTTCACCTTCGGGGAGGGTGGGGACGCTCGGCTTTCGAGGCTGCTTGAGAGGCTGGACATGCCTCTGCTGGCGAAGATATCCAGGGCGAGGGTGACGCCGCTCGACGTCGCGAACCTGACGCGGGATCTTACACATGGAGAGTACGAGCCCCCGCTGCCCAAGATGGTTGAGAGCGTACAGAACGTGCTAAGGGGCTTGTTCTTTGTAAGGCTGGTAGACGGCTATAATCTTCGCTTCGCCCGCGGCATGGACAACAGCCTCGCGATCATCGGGGCCCCGGGGACGGGCAAGAGCGTGCTGCTGGACTACATGCTCTCTCACGTGCCGGAGGACTACAACGTGCTGGTGCTCGACGCAACAGGCGAGCACGCCGGGCTCAAGGCCTTCGGGTACGAGGTGGCGCTGTCAGGCCTTGACGTCAAGCTGAACCCGCTCGCACTCGGCGAGGCTGAGGCACTGGAAGTCGTCGCCGGGGCCATCGAAGCGTATTGGGGCGAGCGGCTCACGCCGATAGTTTTGCACACGCTACAGAGCTGCCTGAGGGGCGCCGAGGACCTCGCTGAGGCGCTGGGCCGAGCGGAGGAGGTGGCACTGAGCAGCCAGCGAGAAGACGAGCGGAATGCGGCCGCCGCACTGCTTAGAAGGCTTCAACCCCTCTTGAGCCCTTCCCTGCTTGGCTTTGAGCCCCTGCCGACGGGTAGGCTGGTGCTAGACCTGAGCGTTGTGCCCGGGGAGGAGGCTAAGACCGCCTTCACGCTGACGCTGCTCTACGGGGTGTACGCGGCGGCCAGGCGCGGAGAGTGGGACGGTATTGTGGTGGTGGACGAGGCTGACAGGCTGGGGGACACTGAAATAGTGAACCGGATCGCGGACGAGCTGAGGAAGTACAACGTCTCGATATGGGCTGTAGGCCACAGCGTGTCACGCGTCGCTAAAAAGCTGATGGACGCCAGGGTTAGGTTATTCTTCGCCTCCAGCGACCCCGAGAACATACGCTACCTACAAATGCTTAACGTCAAGGCTGACCCTTCACGGCTCCAGACGGGGCAGGCGTTAATCCTAGCAAGGGGCGAGCCATACAGGCTGATAAGTATAACCGTGCCCCGCGAGATACTCGAGGCGAGAGGGGCGTGGAGGCCCAGGAGGCCACTATCCATCCACGAGACAGCCGAGAAGCACGGCGTGAGCGTTGTAGAGCTTATGCGCCTGCTAAGCAGGACGAATTGCATAGCACTGGCACGCTTCACGGCGGGGAAAAGCACGCCTGAGGACAGGGCACTCCTAGCACAGCTCAAGGCAAGGGAGGGGGGCAGGCTCACAAGGCTTGGAGAAGCACTACTAGAGCTGTGCAGGCAAGCATACGCTAAAAAGCATTAAATATTAACTTTAAAAAGGTAAACAATTGGTTTTTTATACCCGAATAATAATATTAATCATACAGGCCGCCGCAGGCCCTCAACAATAACCCTCCCGCGAGAAAGGCGATGAGCGGGCACAAGGCCTCGACGGCTACACAGTGCTTCCCCGAGAAAACTGGGGCACATGAACGTGCTCCTGCACTCTCGGGGAAAAGAAAGCAGGCAGGGCGGGAGAGGGGCAAAGCACAGCACGCATGCCCGGCGCAGCAAATACCATGGGCCGAAACCAGACCCCCTCCCCCTAAACCTCCTTTTTTTTACCCTTCACTCCCGCCATTAGTGGCGGCGCCCCCTTGTGAGGGGGTGGAGGGTCCTGTGAGGGCCCCGCCGGCCCCGTGGGCCGCAGGGCCCGAGGGGCGCCCACCGGAGTAGCCCGAGGCGAAACGGGGGCGCTGAGGGGGGTTTAGGGGAGGGGGCTGGCGGTCGCGGGGCGGGCGCTAGGGGCGCGCGCCCGCTACCCCTCACCGGGGTGCCCCCGGCCATCATGGGGGTGTCCGCCTATTGGATCGCCCCAATAGCAGGCCGGCAGCCCGCCCCCAGGGCTCCGGCCACAGCCCCTGAAGCCCCCTGGGCGCGGCTAAGCCCACGCGGAGTTTGGAATGGGTGGGAGTGGGGGGTAAAGAGGGGGGTTGTCACTGGGGCGGCTCCCGGGTGGGCTGCGTGGGCGCCGAGACGCAGGGGGCGTCCAGGCATGACGGGGCTATAATACGGGGGCACGCTCACCCAGCCCCGGGCTGGCGACAGGGCCCGAGAGGGCATGAAGCCCGACGGTGCGAGGCCTGCGCCATCCCCATCCCACCCCCGCACCGAGCGGGCGGATGGGGTGGGACGGGGATGGAGAAAAAATTCGGTTACAGGGTCTGGAAAATATCGGCTTCAAAGGAAGTCAGAACGAAGCTCTTGGGCTTCCGCTGCAGCTTTCTCAACGAGCCCAAGGATAATCTAAAGAAGTACTGGCAAGCTTGGCAAAAGGCGTTCGAGGAGGCCCGAGAAAAGTCGAAGAAGCGGACGCGGTTTAAGTCGCCGCCCCTCTTCCTCCCCGTCCGCTTCCAGTTGGGCGGGGTCGTGAGGGGCAACCATAATGCGCCCGTCGTCATCGACTTGCGTTCGCAGGGGGAGCTCCGGATCTCCCGCGCCGGGATCCGGTTCCCCCTCAAGCCCTCGCTGACGAGGGCGCTCAGGGAGGAGAACAGCCTTACACCGAGGCCCGAGTTCATTGCGCAAATCACTTCCCAGGGCAGGCTGCGCATCATCGCTTTCAGGCGCCCACGGGCGGAGCTGCGGCTCCCGATCCGAGTCATTGGGGTCGACATCAACAGTAGGCACGGAATCACAGTCGTTAGCCTCGACATTGAAGCTACCGGAGCTCGGCTCGTCAGCCGCCTCCGGCTCAAGCCACCCAACCACGGATGGCGGAAGCGGCTGACGAGCGAGCTGCAGCGTCACGCAGACACGGGCAGGGGCGAGGTGCCGCTGGCCCTCCCTTTCGTCTTAACGACGGAGAGAGCCGGGCGCCTCGCACGCAAGATGCGTCACAGGGAGAAGGGGCTCAACGCAGCCTTCGTGCAGCACGTTCTTGCCCTGCTCCGCCGCCTCATCCGCGAGGCAGTGGGGCGGGGCTACTCCGTGCTGGTCGCAATGGATCCCATAAACCCGGAGACGCTCAGGGGTACAGGGCTACAGGGTACGCTGCTGAGGGTCGTCCGACGGGTGGAGAACCTCGCTCTCTACGAGGGCGTGGCGCTGGCGCTCTTCGGCAGGAACGGCAACGGCGTCAGCGGCAAGCTCTGCCCCCTCTGCGGGGGGAAGGGGGTGGAGGTCGCCCCGAGGAGGTACCAGTGCCCGCACTGCCACATAGAGTGGAATCGAGATTACAATGCATCCTTTCGCGCAATCTTACTAGTCTTACAGAAAAGGGCGCCGGAGTCGGCCGAGGCCCTCCGGCGCTGGCTTCAAGAACACCCAAGAGCGCTTCTGTAGCCCCACCCCCTCGGGGCCCGAACCGTTGCCCCCGAGCCCTCAGGGCTCAGGGGGCGCCCTGCCGCCCGGGGCGACGAGGGATGAAGCAGACCCATGACGGGCGAGGGATGAGGCAGACTCATGACGATGGTGAGCGTGGGCGGCCAGCCGCTGGAAGCGTGTAAAAAGTCCTAGCTACGATCCCGCCCAACCTCTTTAGGACTCTTCCAGTTTCACTCTCCCCGTCAACGATTAGAAACTTCGAGTTTTGAAGTCTCGAAATTATGTTGAAGATCCTTTCCCTCGTAGCTTCATCGAAGAAGAGCTCATCGAGGACAATCAACTTCTCCACCACCCCCCACTCTGTAACGCGTTCAACATTTTCAATGCCCACGATCACTCTCTGCGAACCTTTAAGAAGCTCCTCTATAAGCGCATTAGCCTCTTGTGCCTCAGCCAGAGATCTGATCTCGGTGAAGAGATGCCTGAGATCCTGACGCCTCAAAAGCTCGTAGATTCCTGCCTCGCCCCCCTCGCTGACTTTTATAATCCGCGCCTTGATGCCCAGGCTCTCTAGAGTCTCCTTTACGGCCTCGACAAGCCTCTCAGTGGTAAGGACAAGTATCTCATCGTAGTTTGCAGGATCGTAAGCACTCCTAACAACTTCCAGGTGTTCCTTGAGAACAGGAAGTACCGACTCCCTAATACTGGCATCCTTGTCTGTCCTCCTTGGATAGTATGGGAAGCTACCCTTCAACTCAACACCTATGGGCGAGAGTACACCTATGCTGACCTCGTCGTCGCCAATAGAGATTGCGAGAACCCTCCGTATGATGGAGGTAGCCCTTGAAAGAATCTCCCTGTCAAAGTAACCGAGGCCTTCTTTCCTTATTATTGTGACCTCGTCTCCCACTCCTATGCTTAGCGTGTGGAAACTACCCTTTATGTGGAGATCCTCTGGAGCCTCAACAACCCTCCCGGTCAGCCTCATCGTCTTCGTGAACTTACTGTAACCTATCTTCTCAAGCTCGATCCCTACATACACCCTGACCCTCTCACCCTTCTCACTACCCAGCTCCCGCTCAACCCTGAGTTGACGGAAAGTCCAGGCATAGACTAAATCCCCTTTTCTCAGGATCATGGACAGGTAGTAGAGATCCTCAGGCGTCTCGATGATCACTTGCAGCCTTCCACGTCTCTCGTCCAGTTCGAGCACCCGCATAGATGAACCCTTCATTGACCGCAAGTCACGTAGAAAAATACTTGGTTCAAAAGACCTCTACTACTCCTTGAGTCTAGTAGTGTCACAGGGCATCCCAGAGCCCAAGGGCGTCCTCCAGGCTCGCGATAATCCTGGCTAGAACTGTCCAAGCGTCAAGGCTACGGCCCCCGAGAGAGAAGACCTGGTTTGCCACATTATAGACTTCATCGCTGAAGTCTCCATGAGGGTAGGCACCTATTATCACTGCGGGGTTCTCGTAGCCTATCAACTTTTCCGCTAGCCTCTTAGGGGTTGTCGGAGCGCCGGACTCGTTGAGGAGTGCCACGAAATCGGTATTATTCTCTTTTAAATGGTCGGTGAGGGACTTTCCAGTCTTCCACATCAAGATAGGCTCGCCCGAAGGGGGGACTCTCCCTATTGAGAGAAGTTGGCTCATAACCCCTAGGAACCTATTGTAGTTTCGAGGGACTCTCGTAGATGGGTTGACTTCGATCACTTCGCCGCTAATGGTGTGAATGGTTGTCTTCAGGAGGCCTAGCTGGTTTAGCAGGCTACCCTGGCTAATGAGGAGGCATACGTGTACAATGTCGGGGCGACCCCTCTTTTCCCTATACCTCAGCGTGTGCATAGCCGGGTAATGTAGGGACTTATCAAGAAGGATCTCTCCCGGCTTCTTACCCATTCTCCTCGCTGAGTTAAGTACCGCTGGATGCCACTGTATCTCTTTTGGAACCAGTTCGAGACTGGCGTCGGCAAGAATTAAATGTGCTTTCCGCATATTCGTCACGGATGAGGAAGCGCTTCGAGCTAAAAGATTTAGCCTTCGAGAGGATTGAGAGACTATTAGAGTTTGCGGAAAAAATCCACAGTATAGAGCCGGAGCTCGCCGACAGGTATGGCAGCCTCGCCATGGCTATCGCAAGGAAGGCGAGATTAAGATACCCTGACTTTCTCAAGTCGCGGGTCTGCCGAAAATGCGGCGCATTCCTTGTACCGGGTGTCACCATACGCGTCAGGGTTAAGAACAGGGGAAAAATGAAATATATCAGTGTGACTTGTCTGAAGTGCGGGTATACTCGGAGGTATCCCCTGAACTGGAAGGACCGCTTGACGCGTAGACCGTGGCTTGCCCTCTACCAGAGGTGGGAGACTTGATCCGTCTACGCGGGATATACTCGACAGCCCTTGCCGGTCTTTTATCTGAGGCCGGCTACACTTTCAGCGACATCAGCGAAAAGACTAGGAGCAGGATCCCCGGCTTAAGGTTTTCACCGGAGAGTGTTCGTGCAACGATAAAAGATCTAGAACACCATAAGGGAATAGTCATTATAGGCGAGGAGGATGCTGTCGCAAACATTTACTCTATAATCGAGTCGAGCATAGGGAGCGAGTACTCAATCTTTGTAAGGGATGGCCCCTACACCGTCTACCGGGCCCGGATAATTGAGGCTGTGAAGGGGGGCTACACTGTCGAGCTCCCGGGTAGGAGAAAGGGTTTTCTCAGGACCTTTCAAAGACACACTATTGGAGATGTCGTGACAGCCCATGTCGTCAAACCGGCTATTTTTTCCCCAGTACTAGAGGAGGGAATAGCAGTGTCGGGAGACTATGTACGCGTGGTTGAAGGGAAGAGACACTCTGTAAGTGAACACATACACGACCCTCAATTCACTCTAGAGCTTCTGACGCTTGCCTCGACCAAGGCTAGAGGAAAATGGGGTGTAAGGTTCAGAAGCTCGTGCCGGGGAACAGAGATATTAAGGATTATGGAGGAGCTGGAGAAGCTACTCGGAGAGGCTGAAAGAGTCAAACAGGCCTCCGAGAAGATAGACGCACCCGCGCTGGTTAGGGCGGGTGAGTCGATAGCCCTCATGTATTTCTCCTTCAAGAGTTTTGAGCGGTTCGATACTATCAGGAGACGGTATTACCCGACTGTGCAGGGCCATCACCTCGTGAAATCCCTTGGCGACAACAATATCAGCAATAAGGTGGACGAGCTTGAGGCCTCGGCTAGTGATGATTCCGTCAACTTCTCGGAGAATTACTTCGACGAACTGATAAGGGTACTGTCAACGGGGACCGTCAGGGTGGTCCACGAGAAGGCGATGGGTAGAGGCTACACTTGGCTAGCCAAAGCGAGCATCAGCCCCACCGGCTATATACAGCTAGAACGTGAAGTGGAATCCAATGGATGGTATGATGGGCTGAGGGTAGAGAAGGTGAAGGGGGACCGGATTTTCACCCTTACATATCCGTCTAGCCGTTTCCTGGTTCACAAGTACGTTGACAAAGAGGATAACTTGAAGGGCATCTATGTTAACCTCAACACGCCTCTAGACTTTTCTCTGATACCGCCGAGCCTCTGGTACCTTGACCTTGCGCTAGACATCGCGTGGACTCCAGGCGAGGAGGCTAGGATAATAGACCAGGCAGAGTTCGAGGTGCTTCGAGTATCGGGGTTATACCCCAAGGGAAGTATTGAACACTACCTGGAGGCGGCCCGAAAGATACGGGAGCTTTTATCTCACGAACCTTTAAAGCTTTTAACAGGGCCGGACTTCCTGGTGAGACTGCAAGACTCTGTTTGGGGGGATGAAGCGACAAAAATACTAATGTCCTTTTCGAATAGGTTGAGGGGCTGATAACATTGGATATTCTATGGGCCCCCTGGCGAATGAAATACATCGAGTATGCGAAAATCGAACAGGATAGTGAGTGCTTCATCTGTAAGGCCACCAATAGCAATGAGGACGAGAAAAACCTCGTCGTGTACAAGGGGGAAAGCGTGATAGTGCTTATGAACAGATACCCTTACAACACCGGTCACTTGTTAGTTGCTCCTACACGCCACATCCCCGAGCTAAAGGCACTTACAGACAAGGAGCTGTGCATTCTCCTAAAAACCGTTAAAAACTCGGTGGAAGTCATCAGGGAAGCCCTGAAACCTGACGGGTTCAACATAGGGGTAAACCTTGGACGGGTCGCAGGCGCAGGGCTCGAGTCGCATGTACACATTCATGTTGTTCCTCGGTGGAACGGCGACACGAACTTCATGCCCGTCATCGCGGATGCAAAAGTTATACCGGAGGCTCTTCAAGACACTTACAGGAGGCTCGTCGCCCACAAGGACCTCTACAGGAATTCTGAAAACTGCGAGCTCGCTTAAGTAACTCCTTCAGAGAGAGGTACCGCTAGCATCCTTCTAGTAAAAATTATTTGAGAAAACCATATCCTATAAGGCGCCATCGCCCCGCTATCTGTCTCGACAATGCTACCCTTGTCCCTTCATCCGCAACCACGGGAATCTTGAGCTTCATGTGTACCTCGTCATGCCTAGCCGTGGTGACCACGCCTACTGAAAGCATTGTCCCAACATTGACCATCAGTACTTCCCCGTTCCGCACGGGATCCACTTTAAGCGGCTGATCTGTTCCCACGACCCTCTCTAGCAAATGCACCTCTAGATCTATTTCATACAAGGGCTCCGGCAGGCTTCCAGGCTTGCCCACAACATTGCCTATCAGGTTGTCAGCCTTGGATATGCTTGGATCGAGCTCTGTCCCTATCGCTATAAGTCCCCCCGGATAAGCAACCTCTAGGGGCTCCTCGCCCGACTTGAGGGACGTTATAGTCGTATAGAGCGGCTCCCAGACCTCCTGGCCGCCCTTCTTGAGCTTGACGCCGGGCTTTATCTCTACCTCGTCGCCTACCCTGAACTTTCCCTGCACGATCGTTCCTCCAAGAACTCCCCCTACAAGCTCGTGAACCGGCGTCCCAGGCTTGTTCACGTCAAAGCTACGAGCCACGAGCATCCGGGGTGGTAGCGAGTGGTCGCGCTCGGGCGTTGGCACGTACTTCTCGATGGCCCAGACTAGTGCGTCTATGTTGACCTTGTGGAGCGCCGATACAGGGATTATGGGAGCGTCTTCAGCCCAGGTGCCCTCGAGGAACCTCTTTATCTCGTTGTAGCTCTCCCTGGCCCTCTCCCTACTCACCACGTCTATCTTGTTCTGGACAACTATGATCCTCCTCACGCCAATTATGTCGAGAGCCGTAAAATGTTCTCTGGTCTGCGGCTGTGGGCACTCCTTCGTAGCGTCTATTACAAGCAGCGCTGCATCCATCATGGCTGAGCCTGCCAGCATGATCGACATGAGCATCTCGTGGCCGGGCACATCCACAAAAGAGACCTTCCTCACATATTCCAAGGGAGTCCCACAATACTTACATTTCATATCGCTAGGCAGGTTAGCAGAAGTGTAGTATTTTTGCGGTGGTGGACACTTCGGGCACTGGTAGATAGCTGTGTCAGCGTAGCCAATCTTAAGGGTTATACCCCTCTTAAGCTCCTCGCTGTGATGAGAAGCCCAGATACCTGTTAATGCTTGGATGAGTGTGGTTTTACCGTGGTCTACGTGACCTGCGGTACCTACGTTCACGAGAGGCTGCTTCTTGAGAGCCTCCGCGTACTCACTGTCCATAAGATCCCCCTCTTTTTCTTAAACCCTACCTTATAAATAATGTAACCCCCGGTGCGGCGGTAGGATTACATCCTTTGGGGTGGTTGTATCCCTAGGAGACTCATGCCGTTGCTGAGGACCTGTGCTACGGCTCTAACCAGCTCTAGTCTAGCCTCGCGTAGGCCTTCAGGCGCCTTCAAGACGGGCGTCGAGTCATAGTATCTGTTGAACTCTGATGCTAACGTGTTGAGGTAAGATGTTACAATGTCTGGTCTAAGGTTGTCAGCAGCCTCGACCACGGTTGAGGGAAACTCTCCCAGAAGTAGGATTACTGTCTTTTCCTCGCTGCCCAGGAGCCTTGGATCGCCCTTACCCGTGATTCCCTGCTCGCTTGCCTTCCTCAGGATACTGGCGGCCCTGACGTAGGAGTACTGTATGAAGGGTCCACTGTTCTGCTCGAAGTCTAGGACGCGTTCCCAGCTGAAGGTTATGACGCGGTTGGGCGTCTGGCTCAGCATGAAAAACTTCAGTGCGCCGAGACCTATCTTCTCAGCGTCTTCCTCGGTTCCCAGACCCCTCTTCTTTATCTCGGTTCGTGCCCTGTCAACGGTTTCCTGGATTATCTCGTCAGCAGAGACGTATACCCCCTTCCTGCTACTCATCCTTGTCCCGGGAAGCATTACTATCTCGTAGGCGTAGTGCAGCAGCCTCCTGCCTATATCCCGGTAGCCGAGAGCGTATAGCGCTAGCCTGAGCTGAGCCTGGGCCAGGGACTGCTGGGTAGCTATCACGTTGATCACTTTGTCAGCCCTTGCGAGCTTCCAGATGGAGTAGGCTATGTCCCTAGTAGTGTAGAGCGTCGTGCCGTCTGAGCGTTTAAGGGTTAAGGGAACAACCGTGAAGCCTGTTGGGATTCCAGCTGCCTCGCGCACCTCCCGCGACTCAGCTAAAAGGTCGGCTCGAAACACGAGGGCCCCGTCCTTCCTCTCGACAAGCCCGGTCTCTGAAAGCTTCCTGAGGGCATCCTCTGTCGCCTCGCTCCAGACTGTTATCTCGCTCTCCCAGTCCCAGCTGTCGAACACTATTCCGAGTCTGTGGAGTGTCTCCTTTATCCCGTCCAGACAAGTGTTTATCGTTTCACGTGTTGCTTTGACGGCCCAAGGCTCTCCTTCCTCGTACCCACGGTTTATCCTCCTTATCTCTGCCTCGGGATCCTCGCTCTCCCGGACGAGGTCAGCCAGAGTGTTGAATACTTCGGGGTACTGCTCGCTGTACTCTTTGAGCCTCGAGACATACTCGTCTATCCTGGAGTTGATCTGGGCTACCTTGTGGGGATCCTGCTCTTTCTCAGCCTCTCGTTTAAGCTTCTTGAGCTCGACTAGGAGATTGACCATCGTGTAAATGGCTCCCACGAAGTGGTCTGGCTTCTCGCTGCCGCGTAGACCCTTGACTCGCTGGAACCCGTAAACGGCAAACGCTACCTGGAGCCCTACATCGTCGATATAGAAGTGTGCCTTTACGTCGTGGCCCCGTGACTTGAGAAGTCTTTGAAGAGCATCGCCGAGAATCCCGTTCCTCAGGTGTCCGATGTGCAAAGGATGTATAGGGTTGGCGCTTACAAACTCGACGATTACCCGCTCCCTCTTCTCTGAAGCGATATGCCCGTACCGGTCGCCATGGACACGGATGGATTCCAAGACGACCGGCGCGTACTCGCTTGGGTTTACCTCGAGGTTTAGAAACCCGTTCACGACGCCCTTGAATCTTAGAAGATTGTCGGGAACTCTCCCCGCGGCTTCCCCAAGCCTCTTGAAAAACTCCTCGGCAGATAGCCCCGTTGCCCTGTAAAGCTTGAAAAGGGGCACTGAGACGTCCCCGTACTGTTTTTGAGCCCTTTTGGCCTCGATCAGTCCAAGATTTACCTCTACCCCGGCCTCGGCAGCAATCCTCCCGATATATTCTTTGACCTTGTCTCTGAGGAACCAGGACGGCGATTCAACAGCCATGAGACACCAAGCCTTGTCTATCCACAATAGTACTGTCTTAAAAGCATTCCACCCCTGTTTCTCATCGCTCCCTTTTGCGCAAGGCTTTTATAATTCCTGCAGACCTTTCCCGTGTAGAGGGCCCGTAGTCTAGTGGTTAGGATGCCGCCCTAGCTCGGCGCAAGGCGCTGGGCGGCGAGTACAAGATAGTTGATGAAGGGGTTCCTAGGAGCGGCGGTGGTCCCGGGTTCGAATCCCGGCGGGCCCACTCTCTATAATCTCAGAGGGAGACTCTAGTATGTCTTCTCCGCTAGGGCTCCACCAAGACTTGAACCTCGATGTCGAGGTCGGATACGTCTATACGAAGCCAGCCGGCCTGGACGCCCGGCATGATCCTCCCCTTGTCGCTGGGCCCCCATTGAAGGTGCCCTGTGAAGGGCAGCTTGGGGGTTATCTGGAAGCATTTTTCCCAGTTTGGGTTCGCGGCGTCCAGTATGCACCTGTAGAAGGTGAAGGTGAACTGGCTCCCGGTATACCTCTCCAAGCCCGACTCCCAGCTGTCCCCCCTCGCCAGGAAGTACTCATCGTTCTTCAACACCACGGTGAAAGCAGCGTAGCCCCCCAGGTCCTCCCTCACGTTGACCCTGAGGACAACCCTGCTCCAGTTCCTGGGCAGCTCGACGTAGAAGGTCCCGAGCCCGCCCCAGAACCTCCACGTGCCGTTGCCGAGGTAGCTGTAGTTCCCGGTGAAGGGGATCACGTAGAGCTTGCTCGCCTCCACCCTCGCCGGGACCTCTACGCCCCCGTACAACACGCCCCCCACGCCGCCCCTTGGGCTCCTGTAGCCGACAAGCCACGCTGCATCGATGAGGGTGTCCCCCCTGACCACGAGGCTCGCGTTGGGGGTATTCAGCGTGTAGTTCAGCCAGGCGCCAGCCTTCTCGATGAACGTGGATACACGCCACACGGGGACCTGATCCCTTTTCTCGTCAAGGGGTATTATCTCGCCCCTGAGGAGGAGCGTGGAGTTGTAGGGTAGCGCGAGCTCCACGGGCTCGTCGACCCTGGACCCGTTGACGTAGACGTGCCCGCCCGCCGGGTTGACGACGACCCTGTAAAGCCTCCGCTGGAAGCGCGCCTCCACCACGCTGTCCGAGTCAAACCTGTACCCCACGCCCGCGGCTCCCCCGCATCCAGCGCAGGGCTTGAACGGCTCACCGTTCACGCTCAGACTCGCGTTGAAGCCCTCCAAAGGCACAGCCTCGACGAAGAGGAGCACGGGCTCTTCGAATACGAGGGATGCGTTGCCCACAGGGGTCCCGTTCACGTACAACTTGCCCCCGAGTCCATACACTGTGAACCTGACCTCGAACCCCCTCCAGAACACAACGGTTACGCTCGTGTTGCCCCTGATCCTTAGCCAGTCAGCGACCCCGGGCGAGCCGTTGACGAGGAGCTGCTTGAGCCTCCACCCGCTTGCAGGCCTGGCCTCCAAGCTGACGACGCCGGGCTCCAGGAGCAGCGACGCGTTACCAACGGGTGAGCCGTTCACGTACAACGCCCCCTCACCCAGCACGGTGGCCGAGACGAGGACCTGCCTGGGCGCCTCCACCCCACCGCCCTGCAGGCCGTGTTGCCCACCGCTCTGCCTCGACGGCGGGAAGACGAGCAACAAGGCGAGCACTGCCAGGACAGCCGCCACGAGGGCTGCCAGCCTCCAGCCCATCAACTGGAACACTCGAAGCGGTGAAAAAAGCTTTGCTGCGGGCTTCACGACTCGCAACGGTAGAGACTCCTCCACCGCTGCCAAAGCACCACCGCCTCGGCTACGAGGACAAGGAGGCCCTCGCCGCGACCTCGAGGCCAACGCGGACATAAACACATGCCTGAGCATTGCCCACAAGGCAGGATACACCCCGCCAACACCGACGAGAATCTAGACCTACATCCCCACACACCAAGGCGTCACACCACTCAACGAGAAGAAAAAGACAACCACCGGGAGCAAAACAATAACCCCTAGAAGGGGTAACCCGGGAGCCCGCCCCAGTGACGCAGGGTGGCAGGCTGACTTTATGCTTATAACCTTCTCCGTTTATTTAGTACGGCTGTGAAGAGCCTTTGCGAGGACTGATCTGTGCTGAGTCGGACCCCGCTGAGCCTATGTTTTGAGTGCAAGAATCCCGTAGCCCTTCACGACTTTTATTATTTTGAAGCCGGTGAGTCTGAGCCTCTCGGCTACTCCTCGCTGGATATTCACTCCTCTCTGCCTCCCCGGTGCACCCGTGTAGTGGAAGACCCTGGCTCCGGGTTTAAGTACGCGGTGGAGCTTTGCGTAAAATTCGCGGCTGTAGAGGCGTGGGGAAAACGCGAAGACAGGCGGGTCGTGGAGCGCGAAGTCGAAATTTTTCTCTGGAAGCTCGTCGAGAACGTCTAGCGCGTCGCCTAGAACTATGTCGGCGTCAGCCAGCTTCCTGGAAAATGGGTTGTGCTCCGCAATCCATAGCACGTTTGGGTCAGCCTCTATGGTCGTCACCACTGCTCCCCGGTTTAAAGACTCGATCGCGGTGTAGCCGAGACCAGTGCATATGTCGAGCCCTACCTCTCCCCTCTTGACCCTGAGCATCCCCACCTTCCGGCTAGCGTCTTGTAGGGGGGTTGTTTCCTTTATGTTGTGCATGTGAACGCCGTCTATCTCTATTGTCGGCGCCACGTTCTCGCCAAGGTACATCAGCTTGTAGTAATGCTTAGCTCTTATCTCAACAAAATAGAAGTCGCCCTCTGCTGATATGAAGAGAACTTTCTCGGATTCTGCAAGCCTCTTTACAACTCCTAACTCTATCATCGACTCTCCCAAAGCATGAGTAAGTATAACACCCTCGTCATTCCTCACAGCCTCGGCTCGACCAAGGCCAAAGTCTACGGGAACCTTTACGGGTCGTCCCAGTGGCAGCTCGAGAATTATTCGTGCAGTAAAGGGGGTCAAGACCGTCCCTTTTCTCGGCTTGAAGGCAATCCTCTCAGGCATTTAAAGACCGCATAGAAGGTACTCTGAATTCGTAGAAAAAATTATTATGCCCCTCAATACTTGATTCTTTTTGACGCGGGGGTGCCCGAGCTAGGTCAAAGGGGGCGGACTGAGGCTCCGCTGGCGTCGGCCTGCCCGGGTTCGAATCCCGGCCCCCGCACTATTCTACCTCACAAGCTCAAGTTTGATAATAGTAATAACCCGTGAGAGGGGTAGCCGGGAGCCCCCGGTGACGCAGGCGGTGGTGTTTTATAATTGTGGGTGCTTATCTTAGGCAGGTGTTGGAGTTGAGTACGGCTGGACGCCTTCCCGTGCCCGTCGACCCTGATCGTATAGCGCTTGTTATTGGGCGTGACGGATCGAATAAGCGGAGGATAGAGGAGGCATTCAATGTGAGGGTTAACGTTGACAGTGAGAAGGGGTTTGTGTTTCTGGAGCCTGGGGAGAATTCAACGATGTATAATGTCTTTAGGGCTAAGAAGGCCGTGGAGGCTTTGGCCCTTGGATTTAGCGTTGACGATGTTGTCCTGCTCGCAGAGGATGTTTATGATTTCGAGGTCGTTGATCTTGGTGAGGCTGCAAGGAACCAGGCTGATCTGGCCCGTATAAAGGCCCGCGTGATAGGCTCTGAGGGCAAGTTTAAGCGTACTCTCGAGGAGATAACGGGAGTAAAGATAGTAATTGGCGAGAAAGTAGTGGGGCTTATCGGGGACTATGAGCAGCTGAGGCTGGCCAAGGATGCTATCTCGCGTCTTATTCGTGGCCAGTCACATCAGACTGTTCTCAAGCTCCTTGAGCGTGAAAGTTATGGATTGAGGAGGCGTAGGCTTGACTTGTGGGAGAGGATGAGCCAGGTATAGGTTATGTGTCCGGACCGGCTTGAGAAGGACTCCGAGCTTAGGAAAGTCTTAGAGGATGTATTCGACTATCGGACAATCATGGCGGTTTACAGGCTGATGAACAAAGGTGTTCTTTCTAAGCTCTATGGAGTCGTGTCTACGGGGAAAGAAGCAAGGGTTTACAGGGGGGTTACCCCTGAGGGCGATGACGTAGCAGTCAAGATCTATCTTGTCTGGACGTCGGAGTTTAGGAAGAGTCGTCTTAAGTATATCCTTGGCGATCCCAGGTTTGAAAATGCTCCCCGAGACCCAATAGGTTTTATAAACGCGTGGTGCAGGAAAGAGTTTCGAAACCTTAAAAGGGCTTACTCTATTGGTCTCCCGGTTCCTCGGCCCATAGCCTTCGAGGAAAACATTCTGATTATGGAGTTTCTTGGTGAGAGCGGCGTCCCATACCCCCTTTTGAAGGATAGACCCCCCGATGACCCTGGAAAGGTTTTAGAGGATATAAAGGGCTTTATTAAGAAGCTCTACCTAGAAGGCGAGCTGGTTCACGCGGATCTCTCAGAATATAACATCATGATAAAGGAGAACGACGAGATCATGGTCATCGATTTCGGGTCGGCGGTTCTCAGGTCGCACCCCAACGCTGTAGACTTTCTGAGAAACGATATCATCAATATTTACAGGTATTTCAGGAGCCTAAACGTGGAAACTGGTAGACCGGAAGAATTCTTGGAAGAGATTCTGCATGAACGTTAGGATGTTCCAGGCAAGCCTTTGCGCCTCGATGCAACATAGCGACCTCTAAGCCGTATCTCGCGCATCCTGCTCAGAACCCTCTGCGTAGATTCGTCACCTGCCCGCTCCCTATACCCTTCTATGAAATGCGAGAACAACAAATCAGTTGAGATTGGATGCGTGCTTTCGAGCACGCGGAGAAAAAGGTGGAGATCTGTGCCTTTGTCCTCTTCTCTCTGCGAGAAAAAGCCGAGACCAAAGTCCACGAGCCACACATCGTTCCCGCTTACAAGAAAGTTGCTGGTGGTTAGGTCACCGTGTATTATCCCGTTCATGTGTAGTGATGCAACCATGGAGCCTGCACGGTGCAAGAGATGCGGAATTTCTTCATTGCTCCCCTTTTCAATTACCTCCTTTAGTTTCAGGCCCTCAATATACGACATAACCAGTAATCCATCTTCCGCGTCTAGGTAGACGATGTCCGGGACATTTACCCCTAAGAGCCCAGCCTTGGCCAACAGGCGTGCCTCTAAGCTTGTCCTAGCCTTGCGTAGCTTCACGTCGAGTTGTGGATCCCTGTATGGTTTCGGCAACCTGTATTTAGCCACGACTTTCTCACTTGAGAGGACGCCTTCCACGAGAACTGCTTCCGCCCCGACAGCGATGATCCTTGCAGGCGAGAGCCCTATCTTCTCCTCCAGTAGTCTAGCTACTTCCTCCAAGGTATGTCCACCTCGTCAAGCCTCCAGAGAGGCCTTATCCTGCTCTCCTCTACCGGGATCGTGATTCCGCTCGTGTATGCGAGTGCACCTGTATACGCGATCATCGCACCGTTATCCCCTGCTAGTTCTCCCAATACCCTCGCAAAGGAAACCCCTCTAGACTCAGCCATTAGCTGTAGTTTCCTTGAGAGTAGCTCGCTCCTGGCGACTCCCCCCGTCAATACAACTTCTCTCTTGCCCGTGTGAGCCACTGCACGCTCTGTGACCTCCACAAGCATGGAGTACGCTGTTTCTAAGAGGCTGAAACAGAGATCCTCGAGCTTATAGCTTCCCTCCTTGTAGAGTTTTAACGCATATGTTAAGAGCCCGCTGTATGAGAGATCTTGACCCTTGACTACATAGGGAAGCTCGATATAATTGGATCCTTTCCTTGCAAGCTCTTCCAGCTTTGGGACACCTGGGAAGCCTAAGCCTATCTCGCGGGCAAAGGTGTCGAGACAGTTTCCAATGGGTATGTCTAGAGTTTCCCCGAAGACCCTATACCTGCCAGCGTTAAATGCGGATATGATTGTGTTCCCCCCGGCTACGTAGACTATTACGGGATCCTTAAACCCCGTAGTTAGCAGTGCAATCTCGATGTGTGCTACCGCGTGATTAACAGGCACGAGGGGCTTATCATACTTTAAAGCCAGGTATCTGGCCAGAGTCGCCCCCACGCGAAGGCATGGGCCCATACCCGGGCCGAGGGCTACGGCTATAGCGTCAAGATCCGGGGGATCAAGTGAGGCCTTCCTCAGGGCCTCCTTAAGAACTCCAGGGGCTACCTTGCTGTGATGCTCGGCAGCCTCGCTTGGCTTTATACCGCCCGAGGGGGGCCGATACGTCTTAAAAACGTTTGCGAGAATCTCGCCGCGCTCTGTAGCTATGCCTACCCCGAAAGTGTGCGCCGTTGACTCGATGCCGAGAACAATCGTCATGTTACCATAGAAAGATCTGGCACCCCAGTATTTTGTCTTTACGTTGAATGGTAAGAGAAGTCCCTCCACCTGGTGTTGCACGACTCATAAAGCCAGCTTATCCAGAGACTGACTGAAGAATAGGCTGCTCAGAGAGATTGAATGATTGTAAAACGCCCGTTTGAGGGGTGAGGTGATAGCTTCTCAAGTCAAGGCTAGAGAAAGAATCCAGCCTCCGAGAAGGACTTCAATCCTGGCTGAGAGTTCTTCGAGCTCCCTGAGCATTGCATCTATGCTGTCGAGTGCCTTCCCCAGGTCTGGCGGGATGCCGGTGTACGCCCTGAAGGCTTCGATGCTTGTGCAGGAACTGTGGCCTAGAGATCGACGCTGGCATAAACACATGCTTGAACATCGCCAGGAAAGCAGGATACACCCTGCCGGCACCAAGCAAGATCGAAGCCTTCATACCGACACACCAAGGCGTCACACCACTCAACGAGAAGAAAAACACGCCACCAGGAGCCAGAGAATAACCCCAAGAAGAGTAACCCGGGAGCCCGCCCTAGTGTCGCAGAGCGGGTCAGTTATACAAACTCGGTGTAGCCGCACTTGCCGCAGGCCCAGCGCTCTACGGGCTTCTTATGGTGGGCCATTATGGAGCCGCATCTGGGACACTTCTTGTTTTTTAGCTTGATTGTGCCAGTCTTGTAGTCGTACTCGTATAGCTTGTTTATCTCGGCCACCTCTGCTCACCCCTATTGTGTCTGCTGGGTAGCCTGCTGTTCCTGGACTAGCCCATTCCTCTTGAGGATGTATTTTGGCTCGAATGCCTTTGCCCTCTCGATCGAGTCATAGACGTGGAGTAGTGCCCGTGTCACGTAGGAACCATAGGCTGTCACGGCTTTTCGCACCACGACGACTTTGTTTGCTGGGATGGCCAGTGCGTTTTTAACTCTCTCAGCTATCTGTTGTCTGCTAGGGGTTCCTGAGCCGAAATGGTTTATCTCCACGATAATCTCCTGTCTGGGTATCAGCTTGTTGAACCTATCCTTAATGACCTTTATGTCGCCTTGAGACATACTCTCCTTTTCCGGCAATGCTTTTACTCTTTTAAATATTTTCTTGCTTGTCGAGCAGTAAAGATATTTATCCAGCCTCCACGGATTTAAGAACCGGTGATCCATATGGAGGATTTTGACCAGTGGTTTAGGCGTGTTAGAAAGCTAATGGAGGAATTCGACAAAATGTTCGAGGAAATGGTTCGGGAGCCCTTCATCGGAGAAGGGGGAAGGACGCGAGTGATAGGCCCATACTACTACGGGTTCTCAGTCGAGATTGGACCAGACGGGGTGCCTAAGGTGCGTGAGTGGGGTAATATCCGCCCCGGTCCTGTGCGGCCTGTTGTTAAGGAGAGTATCGAGCCTTTCACCGACATATTTGACGAGGGAGACCATTACCGTGTAATCATGGATCTCCCCGGCGTCGAGAAAGAAGAAATCAACATCGAGGCGACTGAGAACTCGCTTGTAGTTTCCACGACTGGCGAGCGGAAATACTACAAGGAGGTTGCCTTCAAGGAGCCGATCAAGCCTGACACAGCGAAGGCACAATACAAGAACGGCGTTCTGACAGTAACTGTAGAGAAGAAGGAGAAGAAGGCAAAGGAGAGGGGAGTAAAGATAAAGATCGAGTAAAGGTCGACCACTGAAATTACATTTTTATTTCTACTTCTTCTCCGAGGCTTGGGGCAATAGCCATCCTGCCGTTTTCCTCAACATGCTTAGCCATGGTCTTCTCGGCCTCCGGCTCCCCGTGTACTAGAAGGAACTTGGCACTATTCTTGGATATCATGATGGACTCTATTAGCTCGCTTCTCCCAGAGTGCGCAGAGAAGTCGAACCATTCTATCCTTGCCTTTACGTTTCCCTTCTTCGTGGGGGAGGCGAAGACCCCAGTCTCGAGAACTTGCCTTGCAGGAGTCTGGGGTATTGCAAAGCTGACGAAGACCACGGCGTTTTTCTCGGCCTCCATTATCTTCTCCATGTACCACTCGCTAGGGCCGCCGTGAAGCATACCCGCGGGCGAGATTATAACTGATGGCTCCTCGACTGCTTTTTTGCGGTCGTTCCAGTCTCTGATTTTCCGCGCCATATCCACAGCCTTCTCGAAGAGCCCTGGATCCCTCAACAGATAGGCATCTTCGAGGATCAGATCGTTTGCGGCTCTTGCCATTCCGTCAACGTACACTCTGTGCGGGAAGTCATACTTGGCTAGTACACATAAGATTTCTTGAGCCCTTCCAACAGCGAAAGAAGGTATTAGGACTGTCCCCCCGCTCTCTACGACTTCGCGTACAGTGTTTATAAATTCTCTTTCGACCCAGTCCCTGGGCGGGTGATCATACTCCGCGTAGGTTGACTCGGTTATGATCAGGTCGGCCCTCGAGAACTCTGACTTGCTTCCCATGCGGAGGAGGCATGTATCGTGAAGCGCGTAGTCGCCGGTGTATAGTATCGTATAGCTTCCCGTGTCTATGCTTATCATTGAGCTCCCTGGGATGTGGCCGGCGTCTGATAGCCGTATCGTGATGCCGTCTATATCGTATTCCTCATTGTATCCCTTCAGTATGGCGTTATCCATGGCCTTCTCCACTTCTGCGTACTCGTAGGGAACATAGTACTTTGAGAGTTTCAGGAAGTCTCTTATTAGAAGGTCGGACAGGCTCAGAGTTAGAGGCGTCATTAGAAGTTGGGGTGAGCCCGAGATGTAAAGCAATGGAACTGCCCCGCTGTGGTCGAGATGTGCATGTGAGACCGCGACAAGGTTTATCTCTCTCGGCTTGACTGGTAGGGGAAACTGTGGTTCTTCACCCTCAAGGCTGACTCCATAGTCTAGCAGTATTTTCTTCCCGTCCTCTAGCTCAACGAGTATCCCTGATCTCCCAACCTCTTGAGCTGCTCCTAGGAGTTTTACTTTCATTAAATTATACCCAGTCAAGCATTTTAAAAACCAAAAATAAAGCTTTTTGATATCTATTGGATGTTCAGGCTATGCTTTGCCGCGAAGTATATGAATCATTGGAGCCCCTCTCAAGCAAAACTCGTGAGAGTAGGGACTTTTTCGGGGAGACCGTAAAGATGTTCGAGTTCGGATCACAGGATCATCCGCCCATCCTCCTAGTGAGTGATTTCTATGGGTGTCCACGTGCGACGGAAGTTATAGCTGACGCAGTGCTAAGGTTTACGGGCGACACACACCTGTTCGTCGTCCCCTGTGTTTTTCCCAGTATTGCCGGGGGGATCAAGACTCTCTCAAGGATAATGA
This sequence comes from Thermofilum uzonense, assembly GCF_000993805.1. NCBI lineage: Archaea > Thermoproteati > Thermoproteota > Thermoprotei > Thermofilales > Thermofilaceae > Infirmifilum > Infirmifilum uzonense. Next base: position 1,352,062 of record NZ_CP009961.1, on the reverse strand, counting down.
CTGGCGTTGAGCTCGTAGACTATGACTTGTTTAGAGAGTCTCTTCTAAAGCAATACAAGCCCATTTTCGACACAGAAGCTCAAACAGTTTTTATTCTGGGAAACGTTGTCCTGGTATTCACAGATGAGGATGAGGTGGGCCAGCTTAGTGAACATCTCGCGAAAGAGTACAAGGATTATTTGATCTTGGGTATACGACGAGATGGATCGGTCAAGGTGCTAAATGTTCCGGGAAGTGAGATTTTAACATCTCCTCTGGAAGTGCTACTTAGGGATCTCCCGGAACCTCTTCTAACGTTATATTTTAGCTGTCGTGATGCAGATGAGTCGTGCTTTATCGTCTCTGAGAGCTATGCAAACGTGCTTGCTGAGCTTTCGGGGCTTGCCACAAGTCAGCTTGACGAAGATATGCTCTGCGTCGAGGGCAGCGATGAGGATAGGTTTACAGCGGGTAGAGGAGTAAAGATCACAACTACTCTCTATGAGAGGTTGTCTGGGAGGCCTGCTAAGGTTATTGAGGTAAGCTTGGGACTGAAGAATTACGTTGAGGTCTCTAAGTCTGTTATAGCTTTGCTAAACGCTTCCTACATTCTTCATGCTCTGCTACGATAGCAAGGAGCGGGGTTACCTGCTAAAATTATATTAAAATTTACTTGTGTAATTAATTCGTGATCCCGTACGAGTTCGAGATAAAGAATATTATTTCACAGCGTGGAATCCCCGTCGAGCCTCACTGTATAATCTCGAGTGAAAACCTTGACAGCCTCGAGTCATGCCTTGACAGTTTTCCTCCCCCTTATGTCGTCAAGGCTCAGGTTAGGGGCTGGGGGAGGGCAAAGGCAGGGCTTATAGGCTTCGCCGATAACGCCGGGGAGGCTAGACGATTAGCCCACGAGTATCTTTCACGTAGCTTTAATGGGAAGCCGGTAAGATATGTCGTAGTTTCCAAACGTATGAGTGTCCAGAGAGAACTCTACTTGTCCATGATGATAGAATACAGTCCTCCCGGGATCCTATTGCTTGCGGCTCGTGAAGGTGGAATAGATGTGGAGTCCCAGGCTTCCTCGGGAGAGCTCCTTAGAATCCGTATTGACCCGTTTGAGGGGCTACGCGCGTATATGGTGCGGCGTACGGCAACGTTTCTCGGAATTCCGCATGAATCCGCACAGGTTATACTGGGAGCCATGTTCTCAACGCTCTGGGATTACAATCTCCACCTGCTCGAGCTTAATCCTCTAGCCGTGACCGAGGAGGGAATATTCGCCTTAGACTCCAAAGCCATTGTAGATGATGATGCCCTCGACATGAACCCGCTTCTTTCTGAGATAAAGAAGCGTTACGAAGCCGAACTCGAGCCCGAGGAAGCCGTGGCCAAGAAGGCGGGCTTCTCGCTGGTCCTGCTCAACGGGGACACAGCGGTGATCGGCAACGGGGCTGGCCTCACTATGGCGACTCTTGACGCAGTTGTATCTCTAGGTGCCAAGCCCGGCCTTTTCCTCGATCTTGGGGGAGGAGCTAGTTCCGAGAGAGTTAAAACAGCCCTAGGAATAGTCTTAGAGAAGTCAAGCGTAAAGCGTATACTAGTAAATATTCTCGGTGGCATAACGCGTTGCGACGAGGTAGCAACAGGGGCACTTGAGGCATTAAGGAATTCAAAGAGGAACGATGTCAAGGTTGTTTTCAGGCTTTCAGGCTTCAAAGAAGAGGAGGGCCGCAGGATACTCAGCGAGGCTGGTATCCCCGCGTATCGTGAGTTCCATGAGGCTCTTAAAGAGGTGGTGAGATAGCATGGGCGTAATCGTGGGTCCTGACACCGTTGTAGTGGTACAGGGTATTACAGGTCGTCAGGGGGCAATGCATACTGAAGAGATGTTAAAGTATGGAACCCGTATCGTCGCAGGAGTCTCGCCTGGAAAGAGGGGGTCGACTGTTCACGGGATCCCTGTATACGATAGTGTCGACGAGGCTGTGAGGAATCATCCTGAGATAAACACTTCTATAATTTTTGTGCCGGCGCCAGCTGCACCGGACGCAGTCTACGAGGCGGTTGACTCTGGGATCAAGAGGATAGTCGTAATCACCGAGCATATACCTGTTCATGAGACCCTTAAATTCGTCTCCTATGCGCGTAGCCGTGATGTTACCATAGTTGGACCGAATACACCAGGTGTTATCACTCCGCCCTACGCTAAGGTCGGCATAATGCCGGGTGAATATTTTAAGCCAGGCCAGGTTGGACTGGTTTCTAGGAGCGGGACCCTTACCTACGAGGTATCGCTTGAGCTTTCCAAGCAGGGTTTTGGTGTTTCTACTGCTATCGGTATAGGGGGTGACCCTGTAACCGGTCTTTCCTTTGAGGACGTGTATCTCTTGTTTCAGCGGGACCAGGCCACTAGGGCAATCGTGTTGATCGGTGAGATTGGGGGAAACAAGGAGGAGAAGTTCGCGGAGTTCTACGCGAAAACTGAGAACAGGAAGCCCGTAATTGCCTTTATAGCTGGGAGAAGCGCTCCGCCTGGAAAAAAGATGGGTCACGCTGGTGCGATTGTGTATGGACGTCAAGGCACTTATGAAAGTAAGGTTGAGGCTTTGACGCGTGCAGGGATAATGGTTGCGCGTACCCTCGAAGAGATACCTGTGCTTCTCAAGCAGGCTCTATGAGAGTCCCTATGTCCTCGCCTTCAATGGCTCTTATTATGTTTTCAGGTGGGTCGCCCTTTAGAACTCTTGTATGAATCTTGGCTCTCTTAATTATCTGTAGCGTGAGTGAGTCAAACAGCCTGTATTCTCCTGCCTTCTGAACCTTTGAAAATATGTCAATGAGGGAATCAATGCTCACGCTTTTGAGGAGCTTGGCGCTGGGATCACGCTTAGGGTCTGCCGTATACACCCCCTCAACGTCCGTCGCGATTATGAGTTGACTGCCAGTGGCCTCGGCAGCTAGTGCTGAAACCGTTGTTGTCGATTGTCCGGGTTGAAGACCCCCCATAAATATCACCGGGAGCGCTGACGCAACAATCCTGGCTAATTCCTCTAGCGAGCTAGGTATAACGGGGAACGTCTTATAATATATTGAGTGGAGTAAGGCAGCGTTTAGACGCGAGGCGAGTATACCCAGCTGGTCGAGGGCTGACTCGTTCTCTACATAGGGGCGGGCTTGGTGTATGTACTTCCTGGCAGTAACTCCTCCCCCCACGACGACGATTATCTTGGTATCGTCTTTAGCAGCTTCACGAAGCACTGTAAGAGTGTTCTTCACGAAGTCTATCTTGACCAACCCATCATCGTCGAATAAGAGGCTGCCCCCGAGCTTTACAACGAACCTCTTCATCGTCTCGTCTTGTCAAATGCTCAAAAGTAATAAAAACTTATTAGGTTTGTTTAACCGCGTAAGGGGTTCATAATGAGTACGCAGACTCACGTTGAGATCGAGCGCTACAAGATTGAGAAGCTCATAGAAGAGTTAAAGAAAAAAGAGGGGAGAGGTACTGAGCTCGTCTCCCTCTATATCCCAGCCGGCAGACCTATCGCTGACGTTTTGAACACGCTTAACTATGAGTACGCTACTGCCTCCAACATTAAGGATAGGACGACGAGGCATCACGTGCTAGATGCACTGGCAACGATTATTAACAGGCTTAAACTGTTCCGGGAAACTCCTCCTAACGGACTTGTCATGTTTGCAGGATATACGGCGAGTGATGTTCCTGGCCGCGAAAAGATGGAGGTCTATGTATTGGAGCCTCCGCAAAAGCTAAAGGTGTGGCTTTACCGTTGCGACTCGAAGTTCTACACAGAGATTCTTGAAGACATGATTAAGGTCAGAGATGTTTATGCGTTGATACTTATCGAGAGGGATGAGGCAGCAATAGCCATCCTACGGGGGAAAAGCCTTGAAATAGTCGATGAACTAACCTCTGGGATACCTGGAAAACACCGGGCCGGAGGACAGTCAGCTCGGCGTTTTGAGCGAATCCGTGAACAACTGGTGCATGAGTTTTATAAGAGAGTTGGGGAGCACGCTAACAAGATACTTTTACCAATCAAGGACGAGTTGAAGGGGATTATAATCGGGGGACCCGGCCTCTCCAAGAACGAGTTCGCGGAGGGGGACTACCTGCACTACGAGTTAAAGAACAAGATTATCGGTATATTTGACACAGGCTACGGAGGGGCTGCGGGTGTATATGAACTCCTCGAGAGGGCTAAGGATCTTATAAAGGATGTACAGTTTATGAGGGAGAGAGAAGTTGTTAATGAGTTTCTGTATCACCTCTCACGCGACGACGGGCTTATAACCTATGGTGAAGAGGAGGTTCGAGAAGCCCTAAAGAACAACGCTGTGGAAAAACTGCTTATCTCGGAATCGCTTAACAAGACACGCGTCAAGGCAGCCTGTAAGGTTTGCAGGCACGAGTTTACAACTACCGTGCAGGGTGAAGGCCAGATGCAGCTGCTTAAATGTCCTAAGTGTGGGGGCGAAGTGGAAATTCTAGAGGCCAAGGACATTGTCGAGGAGCTGGCCGAGCTGGCCGAGCAGGGGGGAGCCGAGGTAATATTGATCTCAGACCAGTCAAGTGAGGGGAAAGAGTTCCTTAGAACGTTTGGAGGCATTGGGGCAATACTAAGATACCGCTTGCAAAGGTAGCTTTACCGGATCCTTCCACGTTTGATGGAGTTCCTTGATTCAAAAATCGGTTTCTCATTACATCGCGAGATCAATTGATCTATATTTTTGGGGTTCTAGTATGTCTTCCCCGCTTCTCATTCCTCGAGGATGCTTTCAAGAGTGTCTCTGTGCTCTTCTAGCTCTCTGAGCATCGCTTCTATGCTGTCGAGTGTCTTCCTGTAGTCTGGGGGGATGGCCGCGTATATCCTTAGGGAGGCGATGCGTGTGCGTCGAATGTTCACCTCCTCGACCGCCTCGCTCAGGGCGTACCACGCCCTCCTTGCATGGTTCACCTGAAAAGCCTGTATAGCCCCTACATCCTCTTCTAGGAAAAAAAAAGAGTAGAGGGGGCTGAGCCCCGGCGATGAAGCCCGTGATGAAATAGTCCTCCCGATGAGGCCCGAGCCCAACCCGCTCCGGGCCAATGATTAAGATCCGAACCACTGGTATAAACCTTACCACCTATATAAGCCTTACCGCAGAGCCGGGGCCCAGCCCTCTCCCAGGGGGTTGCTTTGGGGAGAGGTGGATCGCGGAGAAGGCACAGGAGTACGGCGTCAAGATCCACCGCGGCCTCTACAAGTGCCCCCGGTGCGGCCTCGAGGCCAACGCGGACATAAACGCATGCTTGAACATTGCCAGGAAGGCCGGCTACACCCTGCCGGCACCAAGCAAGATAGAAGCCTTCATACCGACACACCAAGGCGTAGTGGCCGCCACCGAGAAGAAAAAGACAACCACCGGGAGCCAAAGAATAACCCCTAGGAGGGGTAACCGGGAGCCCGCCCTAGTGGCGCAGGGTGGATCAGTCATTAAGAGTCATTTATAACAATAATTAAGGCCGAGACTTCTATTAGTGTATGAATGCTTAAGCGCGAGTTGGAGCGTGTCCTTAACACGGTGCCTCATCACCCGAGTCCAAAAGCTGAGCTGGAACAGTATGCTACGCCATCAACACTAGCCGCAACCCTTCTATGGCTAGCTGAACACCACTTCGGGGACATTGCTGACAAGGTTGTCGCGGACCTGGGTGCGGGTACTGGAAGGCTTGGGATAGGTGCTGCTCTTCTAGGCGCATATAAGGTCGTGCTTGTCGAGGTGGATGATGAGAGTATCCGACAGGCATGGACTTGGGTTAAGGACTACGGTATTGACATACGCTTCGACGCACTTGTTGCCGACGTAAACAATCTCCCGTTGCGTTCAGGGTTTTTATTCGACACGGTCGTACAGAACCCTCCTTTCGGGGTTCACAGGAGGGGGGCTGACATGGCGTTCTTGAGAACCGCTTCTCGCGTAGCGAGGGTGGTCTACTCTATCCACAAGGAATCAAGTATTGATTACGTTGTTGAGAATGCTATAGGTTGGGGGTTTAAAGTATTGAAAGTCTACAGCGAGAAGATATGTTTGCCGTGGATGTTCGAGTGGCATAAGAAGAGAAGACATTGTTTTCCGGTCGTCGTTATACGCCTGGAGAGAGTGTAAAGCTGATTGATTATATATACCCGAGAAATTACTATGGTGGTAATATGAGTGAGGGCGACATAGTTGTACCCGGAGATGCTCTAGGCGTCGAAGAAGAGTATCTTCCCGGGTACGGGGTATATGTTGATGGAGGGTATTTGAAGGCTAAACTTGTCGGAACCCCTCAACTAGATATGATTCACCGTGTCCTCGAGTTAAAGTCTGTTAAACGTACGGCTTTACCCTTATCACCGAAGGACATAGTGTATGCGAGCGTTGAGTTCATCCGGGACCCTGTTGCTTACGTGAGGATCTTTTATGTTGAAAATAAGAAAACAGAGCTGCAGCCACCTGTCTCCGGAGTACTGACGGTTTCAAACATCTCCTCATCAAGGGTGAAAAGCCTCTACGACGTCATAGGCTATGGGGACATACTTAGGGCCTATGTAGCTGAACCTGGGGGACCACCATACCTGTTATCGATTAAAGGACGGGAGTACGGCGTCTTGGTTGCCCGGTGCCCTAAGTGCCTTACTCCCATGAAGCTGAGGGGGCTACGGTTGGTCTGTCCAGCTTGTAGGGCCAAGGCTCGGAGGAAGACTAGTAGTAAGTACGCCCTGAGGGGTTAGTTTTTGAGGGGGACTACCTTTACGCTTGTCTTCTCGTCTCCCGAGGAAGCATTGGAGTTTCTCGAGATGCTTGAGAGAATTCTGCCTGGGAAGAGTTTTCTAGGCGAGCTCAAGACTAACAAGGTTAAAGTTTTTGTCCCTGAGTCGGAGAACTCTGAGCAGGTTATTCGTAAAATCAGAGAGCTGTATAATCAGAAGAGAAGGCCTTACGCTTATGGCCTTGTGAAAGACTATGATATTTCCACCGTTTTTTCCTTGTCAAGACTTGAGCAGCCTATTCCTCTTTCGCTTCTCATAACTACCCTGAGGATACAGGGGTACAAGGCAGAGGCGGTTAGAGATAAGCTGCGTACCAATGCCCCTCTGGACCAGCTCACGAAAATGGTTGAAAAGCTTTCAAAACTTTACGGTGAGCTTCTCGAGATAAAGGCAACTGCTCAAGCCCGCCGCCTAATAGCGTTGTACTCGCTGACAAAAAACCTCCCTACGGAGGAGGCGATCAGACAGCTGTCAGAACAGGGATTCTTGACGGAGGATCGTGGAAGGATATCCCTCAAGCTCAATTATGAGACGGCGCTAAGAATAATCTTCCAGAAAACCTAGATTATCCGTGAGAGACCTCTATCTGTAAGCCTTAGTCTTATCCTTTCGTTGAAGGATCTCATGTAATCGCTGACTTTGACCAGTTTAAGCGCCATGTCTGAGGGCTTTACGCGTATAATGCTCGCATGTTCAAGGTTTGTAGTGTTTTGCCCGTCAACTGACATGAGAGCAGGTAACGTCATAACTTGAAGCTCTATTTCATGGGAATATGTTATTAAGGGTTTGATCAATGGTGAGAGCACGCCGGGAAAAACAACCTCGAGAACGGGAGTGTCAGGTGGCATTATTATTGGTGAGCCATATGAGAGAGCATGCGCAGTGCTTCCCGCCGCTGTTGCTACTATTATACCGTCTGATCTAGCATGGTAGAGTTTTTCACCCCCCACACTAACCTCGAACTCGATTAGCCTGCCAGTGTGCGGCCAGACAGATAACTCGTTGAGAAAAACCCCCTTAAATCTCTCGGCGACGTATTCTCCAAGCCTTACGCTTTCCACCCCGTACTTTCCTGAAAAAATGTTTGCTAGAACTTTCGGGTAGTCTTCCACTTTATAGTAAAGGAAGAAACCCACACCAATTACGGTGAAGCCGATTACAGGTGGTAGTCGGCCATTACTCTTTTGGACGGAGCGTAAGAGAGCCCCATCACCTCCCAAAATTATCGCAAAATCCGCACGCTCAGCTTCTGACTCAGGAAGAACCTCCCTCCTTAACACGTGCCCTAGAACAGGATCTACGTAAACCTCGACTCCGTTATTCTCGAGAAAAGAATCCAACTTTTTCACCCAGTCAAGTATATTAGAGTCTATACCGCTCGACTTTACCCATACACGCATAACTGCTCTAGAATTAAATTCTTGGTTGTTTTAAAAAATCTTGACTAGGCTCGGGCCCTCGTGACTCTTTTGAGATATTCGCTGAGCGGTTCTCTTATAACTATTCCTTTGCCCGATACAATGTCGAAGACGTACTTGCTTGGTTTTACTGGGGCCCATCTGGCCTTCCTTATATACATTATACGCTCAACGTTACCGTATATCTCCTCGATTCCAAGGACAATTATTCCAGATGCTAGAAACTCTTCTACCCCGAATCTGCTCAGCTTGGAGCTGCCGGTGGGTATTTCACTCGTCATTACGGTTGTAAGTTCTCCAGTCTTCTCGATCGCAAAAACCATTTCTCTTAGAAACTCTCTAGCGTAGAGAACGTCCTCCTCCCTGCCTCCGTATACTAGGGGCGCAATGGGGTCTATAACGAGCCTCTTCGCATTTATCCTTTTTGCGGCGTTGAGTATTTGCTCGATTATGTAACGAGGTTCAATATGTTTCCTTTCTTCACGCATGTATATCTTGCTAAAGTGTGTTCTCATATCTAGGAACATTAACTTACGCGAGGATATCAGGTCGCCTAAATCCCAGCCGAAGAGCCTAAGCCCCCTTAAAAGCTGATTTGTAGGCTCGTCAATAGCTATGTATAGTCCGGGCTCGCCCTGAAGAGCGCCATGTATTAGAAACTGGACTGAGAGGATCGTTTTTCCACAGCCTGCTTCACCAGCTACGAGGTACGTTTTACCTCGGAGGAAACCTCCTGCGAGGATCTCGTCGAGACCCGGTACGCCGGTCGGTGCGAAAAGATCTAGTCGGCGTGTCATGAGCCCTGTATTCGAGACCAGGGATCCTGTCTCGTATCCTGTGTATTCCGGAGAGGGATTATAGTAGTCTTCCACTGGCTCCTCGGGCTCTGCTCTGGCTACAGGTGTGGCATAGGCTACCTGTTCGACTGGAGAATTAGCAACCGGAATTGCGACCGGTGTCGATGTGGGTTCAGCCGTTGCTTCAGGAACGGGGGGCTGAGGTGCTTGAGTGTCTCCAAAGAGGCACGGAGGGTGTAGTGGATCCGGAACCTGTGTTTTTAGCTTGAGACAGTATGACCTTGAGGCTATATATAGCGGGCAATTATTACATGTTCTCGGCTTTCTCAGCCCATTCGCCACGCTAAATCACTGTTCTAGTTTTTAGAAAACCTAGAATATATATGTATGTTTTTCAATCTGGCGTTTCTAATTCGACTATCATCGATAAAAGCCTTAGAAAAGTGTTGAAGGCCGCTCTAAAAGAGGAGAGACGTTCAGCTTCTATACACACCTGAAGCATTTCCCCCTCGTATTCTACAGAAGATTTCGACTTATACCTTCTAGTCCCAAGTGTTTCTGGCTGTAATGCCTTGAAAACGTTGACGAGCGAGTCATCGCCATAAACGTATATGCACCCCTTATATGCGTGGTGCTTCATATCCAATCCTCGCGAAATTCGTTAAAAATAAGTTTTTATCTTTCTCACCAGGAGCTTCGGCCCGATAGGCTCCCCCATCTCCAGGAACTTTAAAACCAATGTAATGCCTTTAGATTCCACTCTTTCCACTGCAATTACACGCGAGTAAGATGTGAAGCTCCTCAAGTCTTCCAGCGAGTATCTGCCCAGGTATACTGTGTCGAATGCTAACGCAATGTCCTCTCCGTACTCTTCGCTTGAGCCTATGGAAACCACTGGTAACTTTGTCTCAGGAGTTTTAGGTCTGTTACTCACTCGAGAGAAAACCACTCCTCTAAGTCTTAAACTTAGAATCTGTTCGCTGGTCCCGTCATCGCTGATCTTAAGGAATGAAACACCCGCCGGGTTTCCGTGAAGCCCGCGACCTACAATAATTACACGCGACGCTCTCATGCTTTGTGCTAGTAGAGCTACCTCATTCATGCTCATTTTACCCCTGTTTATCCTCCTTGCGTATCCTAGTACCCATGCTAGCTCCTTTGCAAGCCTCCTTACGGGTGGAGTTGCATGTCGAGTCGTTGTAACTAGAATCACAAAGAGTCACTCTAAATCAGGTTCTTTGTAAATCCTTATATGTACTTATCATTACTCTACCCTCGTTTCAACCTTAGCATACTCCTTGTAACGAGAAAAATTTATCTTACCCCCCACCTAAGCTTCACGAGGGCCCGTAGCGCAGTCAGGAAGCGCGGCGGCCACGCTCTAGGAGCGCCGCAGTTCTATGTGCTGGCGCGAAGCCAGCCGCAGGTCCCGGGTTCAAATCCCGGCGGGCCCGCTCATATTCTAGCTTCGTGTTTTGAACATAAATTTTGAGAAACATAAGCGCTGGTTGCAAGGTTAATCATGTCTCACTATACTGTGAAAAGTGTTTGACTTGCACTTAGGACAATAGATGTATATCTTTTTAAACTCGTAAAGGTTGAAGCCCACATCCAGTATTTTTTCATTCCCGCAGCTTTCACACTTCAGAATCCAGCGTGTCATTAACAATCACCTCTGAGTATTTGAGGTTTGAGTCAGTGGCTGCTCGCACGCTCATACATCGCATAATAAGTATCTTCATCATCCCATCCATACTTTAAATTCGAGTTTAAAAACCTGAGGGTGCTATCTAAGCCTTATAATGTTTATACCTGATACCTTGGTTGTCAGCTCTTCAGCCTGCGTCGTAACTATGACCTGTGGTATGTCCTCACTCTCGGCGAGGGTTGTAAGGAAAGCCAGCTTTATCTCATCGTCAACGTTAGGTAGTGGTTCGTCTAGCATTATGAATCCAGCTTTGTGTCTGGTCTGCGAGTATATAGCGAGGAGTACTGAGAGTATTACTATTGTTTTCTGACCGTCGCTTAACAGCTCGTTAAACTTGTATCTACCACTACCTGTATTCACATATATGTCATAGTAGCTTGCCGGTGGAGCCCCCTTTCTAGTGTATTTTTCAATTATTTCCAGCTCTACGGAGCGGATACTCTCCGATGGGTAAACTTTTCTTATAATTTCATTTATTCTCCTGTTCAGAGCTTCAATCTTTTCGCGCCGTTGCTTATCGAGAATTTGTCTAACAGTGTTTCTCACTTTTTCTAGCTTGACGTAAAGGTTTTCAAGGTTTGATATCTTGGATTCGAGTCCGGAGATTTCCCTGCTAAGTTCTTCGAGGTGCTGTTCAACGTAAGATTCTTCCAGCGCGCTGAGCTCTGCCTCGACTTTTGTTAATGCGTCGGTTGCCTGTTTTTCCTCTTCTTTCAGTTTCGTGTACTGGGTAAAGTAGGGTTCTAACTCTTTCCTTTGTTCTTCAAGCTCAGCAATTTCCTTCTCGGTCTTCAGAATCTCGAGGCTTAATGAATACTCGTTTAATTTTCTTTTTAGATCACCTATCTTTTCATCTAAACTCGTCAGGACGGCGGAGATACTCCTATATTCGTGTTCTTTGCCTTTTATCACTAACTCGTCCTCTCTTATCTCCTCTTCTAGATCCTCTTTCCTCTGAATAAAATCTCTATACCTGTCATAGTCGGGCTCACGGCTAACAAGTGTGACTTTTAGCCCTCTTATATCCTCAAGTAGAGCGCGTAGCTCTTTGAGCCTTTTCTCGTTTTCCTGTATTTTCTTCTCGTAATCTAGTACTTGTTTTGCGATTTGGCTTAACTCGCTCCTTAACTCGTCTATAATCGAGGAATCAATTTGGGAGCCACAAACTGGACAGGTTACGCTAGTCCGGCGTAGGGCACTCTCGGCCAGGGACTGTTTAAGCTGCTGGATGCTCTTCAGCTGTTGTAGTTTTTTCATATTTTCGCGAAGTTCCTCCTCAATTTTCTTAAACTCTTTCTCCAGCTTTTCTTGTGTCCCATACTTAGCTTCCAGCTCTTGTAGCCTCTCCTCAGCCTCCTCGTACTCGGATATAATCGGCTCGAGCTCGACAAGCAGTTTTTCCAATCCTCTCAGCTCGCCTCTCCTCTGCTCGAGCTCGTTAACCGAGCTCTGGAAAGCCTCCCAGACCCTGTCATACCTCCTCCAAGCATCGTCCAGCAGCTTTTCCAGTAATGCAACTGTTTGGTGGAGATTTTCACTCGAAACCTGTACTTTTTCGAGAGTATTGAAGTAATCCTGTGAAACCACGAGCTTCTCGAAAACGTCCCGCAACTCACGTTTGACATACTCCACTTCTTCCATTATCCTGTAGGGGTCTAGTTCAGAGGGTGAGTGTTTGATTTTCTCTCTGAGCCTGTTAGCGTAGTTTTTATTGTCCTCGATTTTACGGCTTAGGTCTAAATAGTTTCTTACAGGCTCCTCAAGTTGTTTAAGCTGACCCTGAATGTCGGATAGCCGTTTTTGAAGCTCACTTTTCTTTGATTCAAGCTCTCGTTTCCTTGTTTTGACACGAGAGTAATTTTCCTCTGTCTCACTGTACTCTCTTCTCAGGTCTTCAAGATTTCTGCGTAGCTCATCAACTTCTTTCTTAATCCTTCTGGGATTGAGGGACTCGTAGAAAGCCCTTATGGATCTAATCCCTAGAAGAATGTCGAGGGCCCTACTCCTTGAGGCCTGACGCCCATAGGCCAACATATGCACGAGAACATATCCAAGCGAAACGGAACGTATAAACTCCTGAAAGTCTAGCCCTAGAAGCTCCTCGATTATTGCTTCAACTTCCACTGATCCGTTTACAACATCACCTTGGGGTGTTTTTAGAAATACTGTTTCGCGTAGCCTGCCCCCGCTTCTATCAAGGCTCCTACCTACCTGGTACAATCCATCCCCTGGAACCTCAAGGGTTAGCTGAACCTCGGCTCTCTCACATTCAACGTTTATAAGGCTCTCGCGCTGATAGAGATTCATTGCGGTGTTAAAGTCGAAACCATATAATGCGAACTGAATTGCGGAAAGTATGCTAGACTTCCCGGATCCCACGGGACCTACGACAACGGTTACACCGTCGGGAAATTCAAACATCCTTTGACTTCTAAATCCTCTGAAACAGTTGACTTCAAGCCTCCGTAGCTTCGCTTTCAATGTTCCCAGCCTCTAAAAGCTCGGCTATTCGTCTTCGTACGCCTCTTGACCCCTCCTGAACATATCTTTCAAGCAAGCTTAAAGCGATGCTTAAAGCCTCCTGATCGTCGCCAAGCAATTCCTTTAACTCCTCTCGAATGCTCTCCTCTAATCCCTTACCCATATGCCTGACAGACATTGCTTCAACCACCGCCTGCTCTACGCCTACTCAAAACACTCAGCCACGGATTGTCCTTGACGAAATCCGGTATCTTCTCCTCAGAATCAACCGTAGAAGGCCTGGCTATGTTCTCTGAAGGCATCTCTGGACGCTCTGAGCTCGGATTAGCAGGTAACCGCACCTCCTCTGAGAGTCTCGGCTGTATGATCCTTTCAACGACGGGGCTTTTAGGTTGAACAGGCTTCTGGATTCTCAAGCTTGAAGACATTACTTCGACAGTGTCTCCATGAGCATAGACCTCTATAAGCCCAACGCCTTTCTCCTTGAGAATTTCACGTGTGCGTTTCGCTATGTATATGAGCTTCTTGGAGGGTATCGCGAGATAAACGTAGTCTGCGTCAATCTCCTCTGCTTCATGAGCTTCATGTGTTACCTCGGTGTTTACGTAACTTATCGGAATTCTAGAAGATATCAGACGTACGGCGAGGCGAGCCCCCGTCGAGTCTACGCCAATTATCTCGATAGTATTGTCACGTGCAGAAACCCTGTCCACTCTACCCCTCTTCACATCTACTATGAACTTTTTAATATAATCAACATACATCAAGTCTTCACGGCTAAGAGTAGCCTCTTTCGACTCAACCCCCATTATCGATTACAATACATGAACACGATATAACCTAAAAGAATTTCGTACAACCCCCTTTAGTAGTGAACCCCACGCTTATACCACCCCTCACGACTCCTCCAGTCCCACTCAACGTCCTCGGGGAGCGCTATGCTGTAAACTATGGCACCCTTCCATACCGAGTACAGCGGGTCAGCTACGATGTGAACCCTTGAGTCTATCCCTAGCTCTGCAAGCCCAAGCCTGATTTTCTCAGCACTGTCAACAGCTACATCTTCCAGCCCTTTAGGCACCCTCCATGAGAAATTACCCCCACTGAGTATGATGTCATTGTACAGCCTGGGGAGAAGCTCTATGGACACCCTGCTTAAAGCCTCTTGTATCGCATTCACTAATGGGAGTGTCCCACGCACCACGAATTCTCCCATCACAGTGTCCCTTGGCCTGGGCATCCCCCTCTTATAGTAGCTTTCAAAGACCTCGTGTTCTGGGTTGAAGATAACCTCTCCAATTAGAAATCTCATCCAGCCATTCCTCTCAAGGTTTACCTCAATAGTTGTCCCGGGTATCTTGAAGGCCACAGCAAATCTCTCGGGGTTCTGCCGGGCAGCCTTTATAGCCGCGTCAAGGTTTCTGGGCACGAGGCCGACCGCCTCCTTAAACAATCGAACAAATTTTTCTTCACGAACCCTGTCGCCGAAGCCTAGATCCTTCAATATCTCCGCAGCTATGGCATCGGCCTCGGCTCCGCCACGGTTAAGAGCCACGATGGCGTTTCGAATAGGGTAGGCTGATATCGGCGTGATTTGAGTATTCCCGTGTCCACTCTCAACAACAACACATGTGACAGACTTCTCTGCGATCGCTACCGCAAGGGGCTGAGGGATTACAGTTACAGCTTTTACGCTGCGCTCCTCCTTATCGATCTTTGCATGTATCTCGAATAGTCGTTCATACATGTAGTCCGGCGCAATCGCGCTGAGCGCGGCTGTCACATAAAAGCCGTCGAAGTCGCGTGTCTGGGGTCTTGAAACTAGAAAGCCATACCTCGTGAGCTCCTCTATAATTCTCCAAGAGCGTCCATCATTCTTGTCTATTAGCCCGTCGCGCATCGGGTAGACAAGGTGGCGTGAGACATCCTCTATGCTTCCAAGATACTTTACGACGTCGGGACCTACGACGACTTCCTTCTCGATTCCATAAATTTTTAATAGTGTCCTGGATTCGCCTAGGAAGAGCCCACGGTTCTCTATAACAATCGGTTTTTCTCCAATGGGACCGAACTTGAACTGGCTTGTACCGTAGTCCTCACCGTAAGCATACCTTTGTTTATACGTCGCCACCGACAAAACAGTCACCCTAGCCTTACCCACTATAAACGCTTAAATAAATACGTGTTCCACAAAAGCCCGTGAGCGAAGTATTAGAGATAGAGATAAAAAAGTTCGGCTCAACCATCGCTAGAGGAGAAATACGTAGACAACTTGTACCCCTCAACTTCGACGCGATTAAAAAACTCGGCAAGACTCTCACAAGCGTTATCGCGATGAGCGGCTACCTTATAATAAACCTACCATTAAAACTGGTAAACGAGGGCAGCATATACACTGACTTCAAGCCAGGCGATATACTACTGGCTCCCGCGGCTGGCTCGCTTGCCATAGTCTTGAGTCGCCCCCCAGAAGCGAGGTTCCGCTTCTATAAGGCTGGCGAGATAACCGAGGGGCTTGAGGCATTATCAACGCTTAAAACAAACGACACGATAACACTCTCAATTACTGTTCGGGCCGGTGAAGGCTAGATGCCTGACAAAGATATTGAGACGATGATACCTGTAAAGCTCTCCACGCTTAACGATCTAGCCAGGCTAGCGGGCAGTACAAGCGCACTTGGCCACGTGACATATATTGTACACTTCACTGCTGCCTCAAAACACTACTACGGGATCTTCATAGTATTCCGTGACTACTACAAGCTATACGGCCTCCCAATGTTCTATTACATTGAGTTTGACAGAGAACTGCAAGGAAATTACGTATTGTTTAAGTCCGATGAAGCCGGCGAAACGGTTGAAGTGTCAAAGGGGACGCGGCCTGGTTTCATGGCGCTTCCCATAATAAACATTCAGCCTGACACTCCCTTACTGCAGAAAATTATCCCACTACTCGGGTAATCCGTCTTATAAATATCTCAAAATCTAATTAAGGATGGATAAACAAGAGAGTCGGCCCCGCGTTTTACCAAGCGGGAATCTGATCTACTCATATCTAATATTCAGTGGTATTGCAAAGGCCTTCAGTTCGAGTATTAAGCTTTTAGAGGATGGCGAGGAGGCCACGC
This sequence comes from Thermofilum uzonense, assembly GCF_000993805.1. Taxonomy (NCBI): domain Archaea; kingdom Thermoproteati; phylum Thermoproteota; class Thermoprotei; order Thermofilales; family Thermofilaceae; genus Infirmifilum; species Infirmifilum uzonense. The sequence goes on along the minus strand of NZ_CP009961.1, from coordinate 1,335,730 downwards.
CTGAGAGGGCTGCTGCAACGTACCTCCTACTTTTACAGCTTGAATTCTCGCTCCGGGACCTAGGATCAAAACTTCAACTGTATCAATTCTTTCAACGTGACGAGGTAACGAGGGTTGTTTATGGGTATATCGCTCGAGTAACCGATCTCGAGGCGAGTGTCGAGAAACTTAGAAAGATTCAAGCTGGAAGCTTAAACCCCCTGCTCCGTTCAATGCTTTCAAGAGTCCTGGAGGAGAGTCAGAGAGTTCTCGCTGAGAGTAAACGGTTGGATAGACTTATTGAGAAAATACTTGAAAAAGTCTAAGAAAAGAAAACAGGGCTAGCGATTATTTCCTCGCTAGCACGATCTCTATTGTAGAGATTGTTCGCTTCTTGTCAGCCTCGCCGACCTGCTCACTTCCAATCTTGATTGTCTCAACGTCGACTTCGCCCTTGAGGAATCTGCTCTTAACGATCTCGGCAACGTCTACTGCGCGGGAGATTGCACGGCCTCTAGCCTTGATTGAAACCCTTTTCGCTCCTTGGTTGAATTGAATTACTGTTGCTAAGACGTAGTTCATTACGTTTTTGTTCCCTATCAGTACGCTTCCTTCTGCTGCGCTCATTTATTTCACCGTTTTAGCGAAACGCATTATATTGGTTGGCCTAATAAAGGTTACGCATACCTGTGAGATAGACCTTCCTACGGGACCAAGACTCGGGGCTCTAAAATGAAGGTTTAAGCTCTAGACCGTAGCCGTACCTCCTAACTATTCTCTCAAGCTTCCTGCGCGGCTTGCCAGTGAGGTAGTTGTAGTACTCGGCGGATACTTGAATCACAACCATAGACGTGTTGGGATCAACGGTTACCTCGAAGCCCCCGTCTCCAAGCATCTTGCTCAGCGTCCTTTCAAGCGCTGACCTCATCTTATAGTCCTCCACGCTCACCCTCGCTGGTCCCCGCCTGACGGGAACCACGAAGGTCCTCTCGCCGAAGACATAAAGCTCGTACTCGGGGTCTCCCGTCATAAAGTCCCTGACAACGACTACAGGTCGCGCTAGGTCCTCTTCCTTTAAGCCATGTGGTATCTTTACCACGGTCTCGAGCGAGTAGACTTTCTCGACCTGTCCGTTCTTTATGTAGATTACAGTGTCAACTATCGAGGGTATCATGCCGAGCTCGACTCTGCCTATGAACCTCTGTACCGCGTCTATTGGACTCGTAGCGTGAACTACTCCAACCATACCTACGCCTGCAAGCCTTAAATCTGCGTAGATCTGAAAGTCCCGAGTGTCCCTCATTTCGTCGTAGAAAGTGTAGTCGGGCCTCGATAGAAGCAAAACGTCATGTATTTCCTCGGATGTCGCGTGTGACTTCGAGTACTGTGTGATTTCTGGTGGCAGGTGCATGTCTCTAGGGGACTCTATGGTCTTGACGACTTTACCCTTCCTGTGATAGTACTCGGCCAGGGCCTGCGCGAAGGTCGTTTTACCCATACCGGGCGCGCCCGCGACAAGAATGCCCTCGGCTTGCTTCTCAAGTCTGTCAATGAGTTTTTTCGGAAGGTTGTAGTCTTCAAGTCTTAACTTGGCTACCGGCCTGACCGCGGTTATCTCTATGCCATCCGAGAAAGGTGGCTTTGTTATGACGATTCGATAGGTGTCCAGCTGTATTATCACGACACCGACGCCTTCATACTCGATGAACCCTGTCTGGCTCTCATTCCTAACTCTCTCAAAGATCTGCCTCACATAGTCTTCGAGCTCCTCTCGAGTTAGCGGCTCCTCGCGTAGCTCAACAAAGCTCCACTTGCCAGGTACCCCCTTCTTTGCATAGGGTCGTGCCCCCTCCTTCAAGTGAACCGACATTATATCATGGTCGAAAAGCTCTTCGAGTATGAACTTGTCACGACCTCTTGTCGGAATGTAGAGAACCTCGATGCCAAGCGCCCTAGCTGCCTTAGCTGAGACATCATCGCATGTTACCAAGATCCCCCCGTGCTCATACGCTACAAGACGCGAAATTATATCAGGGTTAGCTTCACGAACCCCCCTCAGGGCCTGCGGCATATCGTATGCATATTCAAGCTCCACAAGCTCCTGCATTGACTCAATAGTCTCGCGTAGCAGGCTAAGCTCCCTTAAACCAGAGAGTCCACTACTCGCACCCTTCCGCGCAAGCTCCTCAAAATAGTTAATGAGGCTTACATGCAGGATGATACGCCCAGCTACCGTGCCCTCTTTAAGGGCTTCCCGTAGAACCCCGCTTAATATAGCGGAAGTATCAGGTATGTATATCTTCTCGTCTATACTCATTACTTTTACTCGATTCCAGCTACACTAATCGATTTTTAAAGGTTTCGCACAACCTCGATCCAGGGTCAATGATCTACCGTCAATTCTCGTAGACTTTTACAGGAAGAATGCCACCCCTCAGTTTCTACTGGAAATAGCTTTTATGAGGCGAAAATCAAGTTGTGTATAAAGATGTTTACAGCTTGAGCTTTATTCCACATGTTCCACAAGAAATCAAGGGGTCTGAGAAGGTTATACAAGTTCAGAGGATATTATACAGTTATAAACGTTAATGGTGGGGTGTTGAACGGGGGTTTAAATAACCCCTTGATTTCCACTGGAGCAAGTGGAAGAGTTGGTTAAATCACTGTAGTAACATTATAAACACAGAAATATTTTCTGTTTACCATAAATATTGGAGTTAGTAATGAAAAAAGGATAAAAAGCCGTTTTTGTTTTTATACATCTTCTACCTGTACCGTATAATTGTAAGGGTTTAAGTTATATAGCTCAATAACAAATACTTTAACAGGGATTAATGGCGCCTAAGATCAAAATCGAGGACACTCTGCCCTCAGGGGAAAAAGTCACTCTGTCTATCGAAGGAGGCGAACTAGACGAAGCTAAGATACTCCAGCTCGTCTCCGCGTTGAAGTCCCTTAAAGAAACATCCTTGATCGCGTCCCCAGATCCTGACGAGGAGTCTATCAAGGATAAGATATGGCGCATCATCGTTGAAAACTTCGGCGACGGGACCTGGTTTTCGCTTAAAGACGTGTATAATCTCGCCTCGCGGCAGATCCCGGATCTTAAAATCACAGCCGTATCCACATACGTTACGCGTTTGGTATCTGAAGGTAGGCTTGTAAAGCGCGGGACCAAACCGAACACGCGTTACAGGATAAAGAGCTTGATGGTTAGGGATGTGTAGGTCGCAAGGTCCCCGTAGTGGCTCGCTACGGGACCTGGATCACGGGAAAATATTTAGAGGGAATCGTAAGCCTTTTGCGATGAGAATGTACAGCCCCCTTCCTTGATTGAATTACATTGTGTTAGGTCTTCCGGGAGTACTCGGGTAATAGGAGCTTAGCTATATCGCTCTTTGTAATGATTCCGACCACACGCATCTCTTGCTCTACAAGAACCGCCGGTATGCCCTTCCCAAGCATACGCGCAATAATTCTCACTTTGGTCCCGCAAGGTACTATAGGGAGGGGATCCGACATAACATCAGCTACAGTCAATTGAGGAGCCCTGTCTCCTTCATGCATGAATGCCGTCAATATGTCATCGTCAAACAAGGTCCCGACGTTTTCGCTATTCTCGTCCCGCATGACGGGGAGCTGACTAAACCCTTTTTCCCACATTATCTTTGCCGCCTCTACGAGGCTCGTCTGAGGCTTAACAAAGACGACCGGATAACTCATGACGTCGCACGCGGTTAATTCGTCCTCGACGAAGCTCTTCAAGGCAGAATAAATCCGTATCAACGTTGATACACGAGGGTTAACTTTACCAGCCTCGATCCTAGCGATGAGGCTCTGACTCACTCCTGCCCGTCTTGCTACCTCGCTCTGCGTTAGGCCCGCTTTAATCCTTAACATTCGAAGCTCCTCTGGTGTAGGTATGGGCATACCGTAAAAATGATTAAAGTAATGACTGATATGCATTACGCTTTAGGGAGCAAAGAGTTTTCTTCCACTTTCACATCCATGAGAAAACCTTAACGGCGTAAGCAATCTATTTGCCCGATTCAAGATACTCTTGCAAGCCCACCCTGCGTCACTAGGGCGGGCTCCCGGTTACCCCTCTGAGGGGTTATTGTTTTACTCCTGGTTGTTGTATCTTACTTCTCGGTGGCGGCTGCGACGCCTTGGTGTGTTGGGATGTAGGTCTCGATCTTGCTTGGTGTTGGCGGGGTGTATCCTGCCTTCCTGGCAATGTTCAAGCATGCGTTTATGTCCGCGTTGATCTCGAGGCCGCACCGGGGGCACTTGTAGAGGCCTTGGAGGCTTACAGCCGGGCGTTGTCCCTTGCCGGTGGCCTCAACCTACACCCGGGGGAGTCCAGGGCTATGCAGGCCTGGCAGGTTGACCACGCGGGGAGGGCGTGGTACGCCCTGACGGAGGCGGTCGAGGAGGTAAACATTCGACGCACACGCATAGCCCCTCTAAGAATCTACGCGGGCATCCTCCCAGAATACAGGAAGACGCTCAACAGCATGGACGCGATGCTCAGAGAGCTAGAAGAACTCCGAAGCAGGATTGAAATCCTCCTCGAGGAATAGGAGGCGGAGAAGACATACCAGGGGTCTACCCGAGATTATAGAGGGTGGGAATGGCTTCGGTCTGCCTGGGGCCTCATAGAAAAGTGCTCTGAGTTTGTAGTGAAAATTATTATGCTCCTCGCGGTCTATAGCCTAGAAAAATATTTTACCCTTATTACTAAATTATCAACACTGGCGGGGGTGCCCGAGCTAGGACAAAGGGGGCGGACTTAAGATCCTGAGATGAAAAATTAGAAATCCGCTGGCGTCGGCCTGCCCGGGTTCAAGTCCCGGCCGGGGCGCTTTATCGCTTTTACTGTGAAGCTGCATCTTCGAAGAAAAGTTTATGAGTCTAGATTGTAAGTTGCTTTGAGGGGGCCGGTAGCTCAGCCAGGTAGAGCACCCGGCTCATAAACAGGCTCAATCGGCCTGTTTGGAGACCGGGGGGTCCCGGGTTCAAGTCCCGGCCGGCCCACTTTAGGGTTACGATTTTTGGGGTGACGATATATATCAGGAGATAGTATTGTATTATGGAATAGAAAATGGTGTTTGTGTTTTCACTTAAAAAACTCGCCGTTGTTTTCTCTTTTCTTGCGGTATTAATACTGGTAGTTGTTTTCTCTCGGAGCATTCTCCAGGAGCCCCCGGTGTATGGGCAGGCTGTAGCTCAGTCGCCTGTACAGTTGGATGCTAGGGTGGCTGTGATTAGCGAGGATCAGGAATTTGCCCGTTATGTTAGCGTCGCGTTGAAGCCTAAGACGCTTGCAGTCCTTTCAGTATCGAGGGCTGGGGAGGCGAGAGGCTATGACTTGGTGATCATCGGCTGGGATGCTCTGCCGAGAATTTCAGAGGAGCCGGGGTTCATATTATCTCTTTTAAACTCGTCCAGGGTTCTCGCTGTAGCCGAGCCCCGGCAAGACGCTTTGACGACCCTCTTCTCGCGCATTGTTAAGCCTGTGAGGCTCGGAGAGAAGGGGAGGCCTAGCGACCCGTTTGCGTTCTTGCCGTTGGTCGAGAGGGAGGGCTATCTTGTCCCTGGTTGTGGCTGCAGCGTGATTTTTCTCGGCGCGAAGAGGTCGCCGAGCGGCAAGTTTGTCGTGGACTATGTTGCGGCCGAGCTGCCCTCGAGGGAGATGCTTCCCAGGGCACTCGTTTCAATCATGGAGGATATAGGCGGGCCTCCCCGTGGGGTGAGACCGGAGTCGCTGGAAAACGCTGTCACGCGTATAAGTGTCCCGCTCTTACAGGTGAGTCCTACCTGGGTCTACATCGGAAAATATACGAGCAAATCTTACGATGTCACCGGTAGGTCTTCCGGCTCTACAGTGGGATACACCGACTTTGAGATTGACGCGGGCTGGGGCAGCAACTCGTACGACCCGACATGGCACACATACCAGTGGATATTTATGTTATATTATCATCGGGAATTGACCTTGAACGGATATAGCCCTCCAGTCAAGGTCCCTCTAGCATGGTTTCCGAATACTGTTACTTTTGACTCTCAAACCTATCTCTGGCCCAGTCAAAGGATAAACCGTGCGGAGCCAGGGGGGCCTGGGCAGGATGGGCAGATCAGCGTGACGATCTCATACCCATGGGGTGGAGCCATTACTTACACCCAAAATGTTAATCCCAACGTAACCTACGAGTCATATCTTTCAAGTAGCTACAGCGCGTTCTATGACGGGTACGTCCCTAGTAGAGCGTGGTGGAAGTGGGGGCTTACGAGTTATGACGGATCAGGACAGCAATATTATATGGCGGCCCTCACGACTATGGAGGCCCAGTCCCTCTTATACTTCAAGGTGACGATCAACGCTAACGCATACCTCTATATACCTTCTCTTGGTATCTTGGATACTGCTAGCTCTGGCGAGCACACGATATACTTCCGGGCGGATACGACGGAACTGAGAGCAGTAAGCGAGTCTTAAACTGGTGAATTTTTTACGGTGTCCTCGATCGCTCGGGGAGTTACAACCATTAGATTGTCGAGAATTGTTGATATGTATTAATGGGTCTAGGTTTGCTCGAGTGCTTTTTTCAGGGAGGCCTTCAGGATTTCTAGGCCCACGTCCATTTCCTCACGTGTTATTACGAGTGGCGGGGCGATTCTAATCGTGCTTAGACCTGACCCTATGACGAGTAGCCCTGACTTGAAGGCGATGTCTAGCGTGTTTTTAAGGAGCTCGGGGTTCGGCGAGCCGTCCGGCTTAACGAGCTCAACGCCTATCATCAAGCCTTTACCTCTGACGTCGCCTATGGATGGGATCTCTTCTTTCATCTCGTTTAGCCTCTTCATAGCGTGCTCGCCGACTTTCTGGGCATTTTCCAGGAGGCGTTCCTGCTCGATTACCTCCAGTGTGGCTATCGCTGCTGCACAACTTACAGGGTTTCCTCCGAACGTACTGGCATGGGTTCCTGGAGGGAGGTCCATTATTTCCCGTTTGCCTACGAGGGCGCCTAGTGGGAGTCCAGATGCTATGCCTTTAGCGATGGCTATGAGGTCTGGCTCTACGCCCCAGTGCTCTATCGCAAACCATTTTCCTGTGCGGCCGATGCCTGCCTGAACCTCGTCGTCAATGAGTAGTATCCCGTACTTGTCGGCGAGTTTTTTAAGCCTCTTGAAGAAGTCAGGGGGTGGGACTATGTATCCCCCCTCACCGGCTATCGGCTCGAAAGCTATAGCAGCAACCTCCTCTGGCGGGACGTATTTCTTCAAAACCCATTCCTCTATGAAGTCTACGCACCACATGTTGCAGTCGGGATATTTTTGCCTGAAGGGGCACCTGTAGCAGTAGGGGTAGGGAACGTGTACTACGTTTGGGACGAGGGGGCTGAAGCCTTTTCTCTGTACTGGCTTGCTGGCGGTCAGTGAGAGTGCCCCCATTGTCCTGCCATGGAATGAGCCTGAGAAGGCAATGATGTAGGGGCGGGATCCTTTGAAGTGTCCTCTAGCAACCTTTATTGCAGCTTCGATTGACTCGGCTCCGCTGTTCGTATAGAAGACTTTTTTCGGGAAGGTCCCCGGTGTGATCTTTACTAGTTTTTCTGCTAGTTGCACAGGCGTCTCATATAAGAAGTCGGTAAGCGAGTAGTGGAGAAGTAGCTCGGCCTGACGCTTTATAGCCTCTATTACCTTTGGGTGAGCGTGTCCAGTATTGTTTACGCCTATTCCCGAGTTAAAGTCAAGGTATTTGTTACCGTCGGGGTCTTCAAGCCAGACACCATAACCTCTTTTAGCGACGAACGGATACCAGCGTGCGAAGCTCTGCATTATCAGCTCTTGATCTTTCTCGATAATGGACTTGGATTTTGGTCCCGGAGGAAGGGTTTTAATTTCAGGCTTTGACACAGATTTAAGCATAAACAATAAAATATAAACTCTTCCACATTAATTTAGTAATGGATTTGAAATGAATGTATCAGTTGATGTAGTATGGCTTGGGAGAGGAGGACAAGGGGCTGTAACAGCTGCAATGCTGCTGGCCCAGGCCGCTCTCAACAGGGGGTTGTACGCGCTTGCGATACCCTTCTTCGGTGCTGAGAGACGTGGAGCGCCAGTATTTGCATACAATAAGATATCGAGCAGTACTATTTATTCTAGATCACGAGTAGAGCAAGGTGATATAGTCGCAGTTATGGATCCTTCACTGCTCATGTCCTATAAGCTTGAAAAGATCGCTAAGCCGGGAGGCACTATCATCGCATCCGGGACCAAGTGCCCCGAGATCCCCGGGGACTTTAAGACCTATATGTTAGACGCTGTCGGGATAGCCGAAGACCTGGGTTTAAAGGTTGCGGGGTTTGCTCTAGTAAACATGCCAATGCTAGGTGCGGTAGCCAGGGCTAGCGGGCTCGTTGGTAAAACGGAATTAGAGGAAGCGGTGAAACAACTTATCAAGGCGCATGTTGATAAGAACATTGAGGCTGTCAAGAGGGGATGGGAACATGTCAAATCGTGTTGAAATTCTTCTAAGCAAGCCCGTCGTGGGTGCCGTACCTGCTGGAACCTGGAGAACCGAGAGGCCGGTCGTGGATCAGTCAAAGTGCACTCTCTGCGGGATATGCTGGCTCTACTGCCCTGACGGGGTAATCGAGATCACCGATAAAGGGGTCGAGATAGACTATGAGTACTGTAAGGGGTGCGGGGTCTGTGCAGCTGAGTGTCCGATGAAGGCAATAAGCATGGTGAGGGAGGTATGAGTAGGCTTCTCTTGACTGGGAACTATGCTGCGGCTTACGCGGTTCGTGATGCTGAACCCGATGTGATTTCAGCTTATCCTATCACGCCCCAGACTCCCGTGATAGAGAAGATTGCAGACTTTATAGACGGTGGGGAGCTCAACGCCAAATTCGTGCGTGTTGAGTCTGAGCACAGCGCGATGGCAGCACTTATAGGCGCGGCAGGCGTCGGCGCCAGAACGTATACCGCTACTTCTTCACAGGGGCTCTTTTATATGTACGAGGTTATATGGTGGGCTTCAGGCGCGAGGCTTCCGATTGTTATGGGGGTTGTTATGCGTGCGTTGGGTCCCCCTTGGAGCATATGGAGCGAGCACACAGACTTCTATGCACTCAGGGACAGCGGATGGAACATGCTCGTGGCTTCCTCTGCCCAGGAGGTATACGACTTTACACTTCTATCGTATCGCGTTGCAGAGGATACGAGTGTGCTCCTGCCAACCGTGGTGGGATGGGATGCCTTTGAGGTTTCACATACATATGAGCCTGTAGAACTCGTAGAAAAATCTAAGGTAAAGGGATTCCTCCCCGCCAAGGGCTCCTGGAAGCCACCGCTGGATGCTCAGGATCCTGCGAGTCTCGGAAACCTAGCTTATCCTGAGGAGTATATACGCATAAGACACGAGATGAGGAAGGCAAGTGAACGGGCTCTCGGAGTAATCGAGGCAGCACTCAAACACTTTTCTATAGTATCGGGTCGACAATACTCCTTTTTTGAATGCAGACATTGTGAGGACGCGGATACAATCTTTGTGGTTCAAGGTTCTATTTACGGCGAGGTTCTTAAAGCGGTTGAGGAGCTACGGAGCGAGGGTGTTAAGACAGGTGTTATGAAGCTCTGGCTCTATAGGCCTTTCCCCTATAAGGCGGTCTCAAGGGCCCTTGAAGGGGCAAAGAGAGTAATTGTCTTAGCTAGATCCTCTGTATTTGGCTCCTTCAGTCCACTGGGCGCTGACGTGTCGTCCGCTATTAATCTCAGTGGCGGTGACCAGAAAGTCTTTGATGTAGTGCTCGGTGTTGGCGGGGTTGACGTTAAAAGCAGCGACATAGTATCGATATATAGGATGGTGGCGTCCGGTGGAGAGAGAACTTTCTGGTGGGTGAGATAGGATGGCGCATAAGGTTTTTCCCCGCGAAGAGTACCTGTTGAAGGGACACGCGGCCTGTCCGGGTTGTGGAGCTACCCTTTTGCTACGACATGTCTTGAAGACTCTAGGACCCGACACATACTTAGTAATACCTGCATGTTGTACCTCAGTGATAGCGGGGCCTCATCCGCGCAGCGCCTTCAAGGTGCCTGTTCTACACATCGCCTTTGCAGCCAGCGCTGCAGCGGCATCGGGGATGTCTGAGGCTCTCGAGAAGCTCGGAAAAAAAGGCAACGTGGTCGTCTGGGCTGGTGACGGCGGGACTGTTGACATAGGACTTCAAGCTCTAAGCGGTGCAGCAGAGCGTGGAAACAATATCATCTATATATGCTATGATAACGAGGCATACATGAATACGGGGATTCAGAAGTCGGGTTCTACCCCGTATAAAGCATGGACCACCACGACCCCAACGGGCAATCCTGGACACAAGAAAGACGTTCCCTCGATAATGGCGGCGCACGGGATTCCTTATGTCGCGACCATCAACCCAGCCTACCCGAACGACATTGCGGCAAAGCTGAAGAAAGCGTCCAATATGCATGGCCTTAAATACATCCACGCCTTCTCACCATGCCCTCCTGGGTGGAGGTATGACCCGGCTCTAACAGTGAAGATCGCGAGGTTAGCTGTAGAAACCGGAATTTGGATTTTATACGAGGTGGAGAACGGCGTTTTTCGACTCACTGGTCCAAGTGTAAGATTAATAGAGAAGAGGAATAGACGGCCCGTAGAAGAGTATCTAAAGCTCCAGGGTCGGTTTTCACACCTAAGTAAGGAGGATATAGAGGCAATACAGTCTAGCGTCGATCAACGCTGGGAAGAGATAGCCTCTCTAGTAAAACAGTGACGCAGACCGGCGTAGAAAACTATATAGGTTTGTCTTTCCCTTCTCTAAAGCTATGAGTTCTGGCGAGAAACCCTACAAGTGTCTACAATGTGGGAGAGAATTTACACGTGAAGAAGTCTTGATGCTGCCTGGCTTCAGATGCCCTTACTGCGGGTTTAGAATAGTGGAGAAGACGCGGCCTCCAATACCTAAACGCGTCAAGGCGATATAACCCCTAAGAGGGGTAACCGGGAGCCCGCCCTAGTGGCACAGGGCGGCGTGGATACATTACACTATAAGAAGGATCGTTTAATAAAAGCTGGTTTTCCACCATAAAAAATAAAAGGGTGAAAATCTAAGGAGTTAGTGCAAACAGGGTCGAAATGAGCGCCGAGATACTTGATAATATATTAAAGGGCGTCTTCAAGGAGCAACAAGTAATAAAGATAAGGGTTGAGAAAAGGAAGGGTCACAGAGATGTGACCATTATAACAGGGCTTGACACAAAGGATCCAGAGTTGAGGAAAATGGTATCAGAGCTAAAATCAAAGCTTGCATGCGGCGGCACCATAAAGGACGACCACGTGGAGCTACAAGGCGATCACAGAGACAAAGTTAAAGAGTACCTGATAGCTCACGGCTTCCCTGAAAGCAACATTTTAGTCGAGTAGTTTCTTTTGAACATTTTATTTTTCTTTTTCACTGCTCTTACACATTCTCAACTTAATTGTTTTCCAATGACCTATATAACTAAAAATGGTCGCGGTAATTCAACTAATCTATTTATACATGTTCAACAAATCTATAAACTGTGAGTGATCCCACACGTATTGCCGAGGAGCTAGCCGAGGCTATGGCTAAGGTTCAGAAAGAGCTCAACGAGACACTTCGAAATATCTGGGCGAAATATTCTTCACTGTACCCAGAAAAGCTTCGAGTGTATGACCCCCTCTACGATATAGAGGACAGAGGTGAGAGCATTGCAGTCTACTTGGACGTGCCAGGCTTCAAGAGGAATGAGATACGGATAAGGGTAACTGAAGACTCCCTTGAGGTGATAGCTGAGAAAGCCGAGGAAAGAGTAAAGGAAGAAGGCGAAAGGAAGTATGTCCAAAGGCAAAGGCTATACAAGCAAATATACAAGAAGATAATCCTACCCGTAAAGGTAAGGCCTGAACAGGCACGAGCAAGGCTGGAAGACGGAGTCCTAGTAGTTATACTGCCTAAGAGCGGAGCGGAGCGCGAAGTAGAAGTCAAGCTGGAATAGCCACCCGTCCCGCGGCACTGGGACCGGCTCCCGGGTCAACACTCTCTTGAGGTTATTCTCTGGCTCCTGGTGGCTGTATTTTGCTTTTTTCTTGACGGGTGATACGACTCCGCTGTGTGGGATGTAGGTCCCGATTCACGTTGGTTTGAGCGAGTTGTATCCCACTCTTCTGGTTATGTTCAAGCAGGCATTGATGTCAGCGTTTATCTCTAGGCCCCAAGTCTTGCACACGCATCGAAGCTTTCAGGGGGTATGCTGGCATTCTGCCATACGACAGGGTAGCGCTTGACAGCGTGGATGCAGTGCTCAGGGGGTTAAAAGAGCACAGGAGCAGGGTTGAATACTTCCTCGAGGAATAGGAAGATCATTCTCCCACTCCCTAGCCTTGGCTTGGGAAGCTACCACATTAACCCTCAAACCAACGTCTAATAATTATTCAATAAATAGCGAAGATAAATAATGATTACTCTGTAAACCTCAGGGGTGGGTTGTCTAGCCTGGCTTGTAGAGGCGAAAATTTTTAAAGTCTTGGTTTTAGTGAAGGGGTGAGGAATCGATATGCCGAAGGTTTTCGACGTCGGTAGGATATGCGTGAAGACAGCTGGACGTGAGGCGGGAAGAAAGTGCGTAGTCGTGGACATAATCGACGAGAACTTCGTAGTAGTTACAGGTCCAAAGAATATTACAGGCGTTAAGAGAAGACGTGTAAACGTGAAGCATCTAGAGCCCCTCCAAAACAAGATAATCATAAACAAGGGAGCTAGTGACGAGGAGGTTCTCACGGCTCTTGAGAAGGCTGGACTGATAGAGTTTATGCGTGAGAAAGTACAGCCAGTGATTGCTCCTGTTTTCTCATAGCTAACCCTTTTTAAACCCTCACTCTCTCTTGTATAAACAGAGGCTAGGTGGACTTGCAGAGCCTGCACCCCAAATATTTACGAGGGTCACCGCGACGCGAAGTCCTTATCAGGGCTGACTCTGAGACGGATCCAAGCTATGGTTTTCCGCCTGACAAGCGTCCAGTAGAGGTTCTTCTCAAATACTCTGTCATAAATCTCGACAAGCCTGTGGGTCCAAACAGCCATGAGATTGTTGCATGGCTTAGACGTGTCCTCGGGATTGATCGAGTTGCACATGCTGGGACGCTCGATCCCAAAGTCTCAGGTATTTTGCCTATAACGCTTAACAACGCTGTTAGGGTGCTCCCAGTTCTGTTACACGAGGATAAAGAGTATATCTGTGTGATGAGACTCCACGGGGACGTTGACCGTGAGAAGGTCGAGAGAACTGTATCCATGTTTACCGGGTCGATCTATCAGAGACCGCCGCTTAGATCAGCGGTGAAGAGAAATCTACGGGTCAGAAAAATCTTCGGGATAAGACTTCTTGAAATCCAGGGCCGGAACGTGCTTCTTCATGTGTGGTGCGAAGCTGGAACTTATATGCGCAAGCTCTGCCATGATATAGGAGAGGTTCTAGGTGTTGGTGCACATATGCAGGAACTAAGACGCATAAGATCCGGTTCTCTTACAGAGGAGAGCGGGCTCGCTACTCTGCATGACGTGGTGGACTCATACTTAATATGGAAGTCTCACGGCATAGAAGAATACTTGAGACGAGTCTTTCTACCCGTAGAGGAATCGATACAAAACTTGCCGAAGGTCTGGATTCGTGATACAGCTGTTGATGCTGTCTGTCATGGAGCTCCATTAGCCGTGCCTGGAATAGTTAAACTCGAGAATAATATACGTGTAGGAGACGAGGTAGCTATTCTTACATTGAAAAACGAGCTTGTAGCTGTTGGCAGAAGTAGAATGACGACTGAACAGATGATGTCTGCGAAGAGTGGGATTGCGATCGATGTAAAGCATGTAGTTATGGATCCTGGCACTTATCCTAAGGCATGGAAATGAGACCGCACTCGCTCTTTTGGATATTTTCTTAGAAGCTTTATTACTTATATTCTTAGACTTCACGGAAAGGAAGACTCTGAGACTTTTAATCAATGTTTTGACCCTGGCATTGAATATCGGGTGTTCTACAGGTATAAGCGATCAAGCTTCATATTTAGTATTGCTATCACTACATCTGGTTGTTTAGGCTTAGAAGTAACTTTAACCCTCTGGTTTTCTCTTACATCGTTAGGAAGCGTATTATGCAGCGGTATAATAAAGACAGGGCTTCCCGTAATTTTTGATATTACCAGTTCCAGCGGGGTTCCATGCTCATCAATAATAAAGCCAGGCTCGTCGCCAAACTCTACACTGCCTTCGAGAGTTATACCGTCATGAATTTTTATTTTCCTTGAAGCTACGGGGATCCTGGCCTCGATTTTTCTTATGATTCCAATAAGGGAAGCCTCGTCCACGTGCACATGTTTGAGGCTGCCCCCTTGAAACACAATTCTCCGCTTCGCGTCCCACAAGTAGAACTCGAGGGTTACATCGCGTCTTATACCGTGAGAGAGATAAAAAGACGATGAGATTATCCTTGTAAGAAGTGGTCTTCGTGATGAGAGGTCTTGTGAACCCATTACTACTATAAACCTGCGTTTCAAAGGTTCAACCCAGGGATACGTCTTCTAGAGCGGTAGAGCTGTCTGACTAGCTTCCTCATCTGGTGATACGAGTCAAGAAGCTTCCTGACATCCCTAACGCTTGTCCCAGACCCTCTAGCGATTCGCATCATACGGGACCTATCTATTATCTCGGGCTTCAAGAGCTCTTCTTGCGTCATAGAATTCATGATCGCTATCCACTTATCGAATTCTTCCTCACTACCCTCGATCGACCCCTTTAAGGGTAATGATGAACCTCCTAACATCTCTAAAACTTTCGATAGAGGGCCAAGCTTCCTGACCTCTAAAAGTTGTTCTTTAAGATCTAATAGAGTAATTTTTCCTGAGGCTATTAGTTTTGCTCTCTCCCTCTCCACAGCTTCAACTGCCTGAAACCTCTTGATTAGGGCCTCCAGGTCAGGCATTCCTAGGAGACGTGCAACAAACTTCTGGGGCACAAACGGTTCGAGATCTTCAAGCTTCTCGCCTGTTCCAATAAAGGCTATCCTCGCACCCGTTGCCGCTACGGCTGAAAGAGCTCCACCACCACGGGCAGAGCCGTCCAGTTTTGTAATAATGACGTGTCCAAGAGGTATACGCTCGTGAAAGGCTGCAGCCTGACGCGAGACCTCCTTCCCAAGAGTAGCATCGATAATCAACATGACATCGTCGGGTTTTAATGACTCATGGATTTCAACAACTTCCCTCATTAGGGCTTCTTCGTCTTTATGCCTGCCAGCCGTGTCGATTATGAGGATCTGAACATTCTTCGAGGTCAACTCCTTAACTCCTTCCTCGACTATCGCGAGGGGGGTCTTCGAGTGCGGGTTCCCATAGAAATAAACGCCTATTTTTTCGGCAAGCTGTTTTAACTGGTCATGGGCTCCTGGCCTGTACGTGTCAGCTGCGATCAAGCCTACCCTGTAACCTTGCTCCTTGAAATACTTGGCAAGCTTAGCTGCCGTTGTAGTCTTTCCTGAACCCTCGATTCCGACAAGCATGATTGTGTATGGAGTTTTAGGCACAACGTAGGGTGTAGTGTTTTCCCCTCCAAGTAAGGTTACAAGTTCTTCGTAGAGGATTTTTATTAAAACATCCCTCTTAGAGAACCCCGAGGGGATCTCCTGTGAGAAGAACCTCTTTTTAATCCTCTCGGATAGGTCAAAGACCAGCTTAACGTCTACATCGGCCTTTAACAATACACGTTGAAGATCTCGTATAATAGCGTCTACATCCCTTGTGTCGAGAAGTACGGAGTTTCTAATCTTTTCAACAACGCCCAAGAGGCTTGCCCGCAAACTCTCCATGAACAGACCTCCAGGAGAAACAATTAAACGATATTATATAGCTAATCGCCCAATAATATTCTGTAGCCTTTCGAATAGTTCTGCACCGGCTGCACCCTCCCATTCCACCGTTTCAACAATCGTGAACCCAGCACTTTTAAGGATCTCGGCGAGTTTTTTACCAGCCACACCGCTCCATGCGTATGGAGATAGTATGAGGAACTTCAAGTTCTTCCTATAGGAGAGTTTCTCTACTATAACGTCTACTATCCATTTCATGAGAGGCTGAACGTCTGCCTCGTAGGTAGCGCCGCCTATCACAGCAATCTTGGAGTCAGTGAGGCTCTCTAGGACGTCGGAGATTTTAGCCCGTTTCTCATCAGTGAAGCCGTAAGCTTCGACTTGTAGGCCGTGTTTTTCGAGATTTTCCTTGACCCCGGTGATTACGTTTTCCACATTCCCATACATCGAGACGTAAACTATCGTGGCCTTGTCCTTGTACTTGCCCTCTGCTATCTCACTGTAAATAGATATAACTCGGTCTATGTGACTTCGGATGATTGTTCCGTGTCCCGGAGCTATAATCTTAGGTCTCACCCCAAGAGTATTCAGCTTCGATATGGCTTTGGGGACAAAAGCGGTGTAGTGTCCTATCACCGTTACAAAGTACCTTCTTATCTCCTTCTCCAAGAGTTTGCCATCTATAGAGTCGTCGTATAGGGGCATTAGGCCATAGCTTCCGAAAGCATCACAAGTGAGCAGAACCTCCTCCTCCTCAAGATAACTCATAGCTGTTTCTGGCCAGTGGAGCCATGGCGTGTGTATGAAGCGTAGAGGAGTGCCAACATCCAGAACCGCGCCATCACTGAGGGGCTTGAATCGCGTCACCTTGTAGAAGCTAGCAAGCATTTTACCCGCGAGTGGATGACCGTAGAAGGTGGCTTTTGAATTGACACTGGCTAGCTTTGAAATGCTTCCGCTGTGGTCGGGCTCCATATGGTGGACTATGACCTCTGTTATGTCTCTAGGATCAACAACTCTCTTGATAGTCTCGATAAACTCGTCGGAGTATCTGGCCTTCCAGCCGTCGAAAAGCACCACGTGGTTTCCGCGTGTAAGGAGATATGCGTTATAGGATATTCTTTCAGGTATCTCCCATAAGGCTTCAAAGTAGTTGACACGGGTGTCGTCCACGCGTAGAACATATAGATCCTGTGTAACCTTGTCCACGTGAATGTGTTCACTCATAAGAAGAACTTAATCTAAGGGCTACATAAACATTATATCTGGCCCAGCTTTTAGCTTCAAAATGGTGTTAGGGTATGGCCCAGGAGATGGCTCCTCAGGTTAGAACTGCCATAGAGATTTTAAAGCAAATTGCTGATGACCGGGGGGTGCCCAGGAATATTCGCCGCGTCGCCACGGAGGCTATCGAGATACTGATGGATAACAAGATGTCTACCGGCCTGAGAGCAGCTACAGTCATCTCAAAGCTAGACGAGGTATCTACAGACCCCAACATGCCTCTGTTTGCACGCACCAAGATCTGGCAGGTAACCTCTCTACTAGAGCAGGTCAAAGATTAATGAATACACGTAGTCTTCCCACGGGCAGTATAGTCTACGGTAGACTACCCCCTGGCTGCAAACTGTGTCAGGAGGGACTTAAAACCATCATTTTTCTCACTGGTTTGTGTCCTCTCAGCTGTTTTTATTGTCCTCTAAGCACTTTCAGAAAAAACCGGGATGTGACCTTTGTAAACGAGGTTCAGGTGGATGAGTCAAACTTGGACAGAACAGCTGTATTGGAAGTGTTGAGATCCGCTTCAAGGGGAGCAAGCTTAACGGGCGGCGAGCCACTCATCAAGGTTGAAACGGCCTCAAGGATTATCCGGAGCTTAAAGGACACTTTTGGGGAGAAGTTTCACATACACCTGTATACCAGTGCGGTTCCACTCACAAGCCGCTCGGTTGAGAAACTGGTCGACTCTGGACTCGACGAGTTGAGGATACATGCGCCTCGAGACATTTTAGAGGAAAAACTTAGGATAGCCTCCGAGTACAAGGATAAGCTTCTGATAGGACTCGAATATCCCGCTCTCCCGGGGAATTCTGAGAGATTGTTCGAACTAGCCGAGACAGCTGAAAAGTACGAAGCAGCATTTATGAATCTAAACGAGCTTGAGTTTACAGAGACGAACAGTTCCTCGCTTCTGCTCCGTGGGTATAAGATGCGGAAGGATTACAGGAGTGCTATGGGCAGTAAGGAGACTGCATTAGACGTCATTCGAAGGGCTGAGGAGAAGGGCCTTAATCTTACAATTCACTTCTGCCCGGTTAGGGTGAAAGACTACCAGCAAACAGGTCTACGATACTATCGTGCAGCTAATCTCCTCGCTCGTCCCTACCAGTTGGTAACAGACGATGGTACCACCTTAGAGGTTACTTACACGGAACTAAAACAGGAGAAGAAGCATATTGCAGAGTACTACAGGAGCTCGCAAATCCACTTCTTTCTAATGGATGCAGTTAAGCAGGGAAAAATAGTCGAAAGAAGCCCATTGTTAAATTGGATGAGCCTAGAGGAGACTCCTCTTAATCAAGAGAAACCCGAAGCATAATTCTTTCAGAACCCTTTATTGAATGTAAACCGTCCTGCGCCACTGGGGCGGGCTCCCGGGTCACCCCTCTCTTGAAGTTATTCTCTGGCTCCTGTGGTCTTATCTTTTTATCCCTTGTCTTTTGGTGTGGCTTCGCTGCTGTGGGCGGATTTTATCCCACTCTTCTGGTTATGTTTAAGCACGCGTTTATGTCAGCGTTTATTTTGAGGCCCAAACCCCGCACACGCCTCGCTGAGGGCCTACGCTGGCATCCTCTTAGACCAAGGGAGGGCACTCCAAAGCATGGAGGCAATGCTCAGGGGACTCGAGGAGTACAGGGGCATGCTTGAAAGTCTCCTCGAGGAATGGGAAGTGGGGAAGACATACTAGGGATATTGAAAGTAAAACGGGGCCGAGAATGGTGCCGGGGCCGGGATTTGAACCCGGGACCTCTCGGTTTCTACTGGGAGACTTCAGCCGAGCGCTCTCCCAGCTGAGCTACCCCGGCTGACCCTAAAGTTGTGGTTTATTGGGGAAATAAATGGATTTCGCTCTTCGATTAATACAGTAAGTAATGTTCCTATGTAGGAACATTACTTTAAGAAACACGAAGTAGCCCGGCGGGGATTCGAACCCCGGATCTGCGGGGCCAGAGCCCGCCATGCTTGACCGCTACACCACCGGGCTCTACTTCTTTATTTAGTTGAAGGATTTAAATCTAGCTCTACTGGTGTCAAGAGACGTAAGATTAGAGTTTGTAAAAGTATTATGTGTTCAGACTCATATACATTGAAGGTCTACAGCGGGCACAACGAAGAGCTTATTTAGTGGGGGGTTTTTCGGGGTCTGGGAGGTCTTGTGCGGATGCGTGGTCTTAAAAGTATAGCCGCATTCTATGTGAACAGAGATGCAGAAGTTTTTTGGCTTGATTTAGGGGTTCTAGGCCTTAAAAAGACTAGGAGTAGTGAAAGGTACGCGATGTACTTTAAGAAGATTATTGAGTGGCTTGTGGAGTATGGATTGAATCCAGAAAGATACGTTGTGTCCGAGCACGTTTTGCGTTATCAATTACAGGGTGATCCGCCAAGAAACGCTTTAGTGCTTGCTGTGACCTTGTCGCATAAGGGACGCGTTATTTACGCCGTCCTGGCGTCCTTCACACCTGGCGTACTAATAATTCTTAGCAGTAGATTTCGGAATGCAGGCTGGAAAAGCGAGTTCCTTTTGGATATGGCGGCTGAGAGAATTCAAGGTTATAGCTCTACGGAAGAGTAAACCCAATTAGTCTTCCACTTTTATTCCTTAAAAACGCTAGAAAATGAGTATTATTCCAGGAGAGGTGCGGGGGCCGGGATTTGAACCCGGGTAGGCCGACGCCAGCGGATCTTGAGTGTGGGCCCTCATAGGGACCGCCCCCTTTGACCTAGCTCGGGCACCCCCGCTTGTTTTCTATAATTCAGATGGGGTTAAAAGCATTACACTATGGTTTCCGAGCCCTGATTATGTAGCCGGTATGCATGACTCCAAGCGTTAGTGGGCGTAGCTCGCCAGGAGTGACTTGGTATTTTCTCTGAATGCTCTCGGAAACCTCTATGAGTTTAAAATCAGATGATCGAAGACTGCGAAGCGTTTTTTCAACCTGCGTGAGAGTTGGTACAAACACTGTCAGGGAGCCTCCATGTGTTAGCTTAGCGTAAGCCTCATGAATAATTTCCCACGGGGATGGAAGATCTAAAAGAACCGCATCCACATCTTCCTCTTCAATACCGTCTCGGATGTCCCTGTTTTTCGCGGTTATATATGGTAGGACTCCAAGAAGCTCGAAGTTCTTTAGGGCCTGCTGGTAGAAATCCTTACGTATCTCATATGTGTATACGCGTCCACTCGGTCGCACGTACCAGGCCAGAGTAGCAGTTAGGAAACCAGTCCCCGTTCCAGCTTCAACTACAACACTTCCAGGTCCTACGCCTGAAGCAAGTAATATGTAACCCAGGTCTTTTGGATAAATTACCTGAGTTGTTCTTTGCAGCCCTTCAAGCCTCTCCATGAAGCTCGTTTTTGTCACTAGTAGTTTTTCACCTATATTCGTCTCCACGTAACTGCCGTATGGTACACCAATTAGTGATGAGAGGTCTATTGAGCCATGTGTTGAGTGAAACGTCTTTCCTTTTTCAACGCGTACGACATAGTTTTTTCTTTCATTGTAATACAACAGTACCCAGTCTCCTTCTTTCACATTGGACATAAACAAATCCTTTTCTTCTAAGAGACATAAATTTTATAAGTTGTGTCGAAGTGTGTAGGGAAGGTGAACTGTTTGGTAGATGCACGTTTCGTTCCCCCAAACATACTGATTGAAGAATTGGCTAAATATCTAAAAGAGAATGTAAAGGAAGTCCAGCCACCCGAGTGGTCATATTTTGCGAAAACGGGACCCACCCGGGAACGCATACCAAGTGATCCTGACTGGTGGTATAAGAGGTGTGCAGCTCTTCTCAGGAAGGTATACCTCTACGGGCCAGTAGGTATAGAGAGGCTGCGCACAGCGTATGGTGGTAGAACCAAGAATACTGTCAAGCGGAAACATTTCAAGAAGGGTGGCGGGGCAGCGGTCCGTAAAGCGCTTCAACAGTTAGAAGCTGCCGGTCTTATCGTGAAGACGAGCAAGGGGCGGGTTGTCTCCGATCAGGGCAGAGCGCTTGTAGACAAGATATCTATCTCGTTGTTCAAGAAAATGGCAGAGCAGAGACCCGAGCTAAAGAAGTATATAGAGTAAGTTTACCACTGCCTGCACCGCTGGGTGCCGGCTCCCGGTTACCCGTCTTGAGGGGCTATTATCTGGATCCTGGGGGTTGTATCTTTTTCTTCTCGGGGAGCCGCCCCGGTGACGCTGGCGGTAGTATTAGCAGAATGATAGGAAATGCAACGAATACTCTAATTCTTGCTTAATGAAGATATTATAGAAAAACTCAGCCCATAATCCTTTAAATACTCCAGGGCTTTCTCGTCTATCACCCGCTCATCTAAGAGATAAACTCTCACCCTGTCGTTTTCTGATCTAAGTCCTCTCCCAATGATTTGCAATACCTTATTAAGTGCTGGGTAAAGATATACCTGTCTCCACGCCCATTCCTTGTCGGATGAGAACGTCTCTAAGTGCTCTTCAAGCTTCTTATTTACGGGAGAGGGGGTTGGTACAGGTAGCCCCGCTATTACTATGGTATCAATGAGGTTGCTTCTCATAGCCTTAAATTCTACTCCTTCCGAAAACTTTCCCCATGCTGTTATTATCACAAGACATTTCTCATGACGCATCAAAAACTCGAGAATATCATCCAAGTGCGTGTCGTGCTTTTCTAATAAGCGCGGTGTAGATTCTATAAATGGATACGTATTCAACATGAAGGAGTAGGATGGAAAGACCGCTAACACATGTCGACTTTCCGGATCCTTGTATACCGAATCAATAAGATGTGCATAGAATTTGAATAACTCCTGGGTTCGCTCGACATATCTCGATGAAATACCTCTCTGAATAACTAGTGTGACATTTTCTCCCCATGTGAAAGGATAAGATATTTCTTGTAGTCTTTCTCTCTTTACGCCTAGAATAGCTGTATAGTAGTCTGCGGGGGGCAATGTCGCTGAAGTAAGTATTGCAGATCTAGAATCATCAAACACTCTTCGGGCAACTCTAGGAATGTTATAGAAGAAGATCTTATACGCGAGGCTAACATCCTCCCTAAGGGCTATTAATATAGAGTCACTAGGCATTTTTTCAACCTCCTCTAGGAAGTATACTATATGCCAAAGACTTGAGAAAACGCCAGTCTTTCCTTCATAGGATGTCGCAACTCTAGCAAGAATCCTGGAGTTAGGGGCAATCTCGAGAAAGGTTTCCACCGGAACTTCACTTCCATTTTCTGTTGCCGTCTTATGAAGATAGGCGAGCAGCTTTCTCAATGACTCTGCAATATTTGAATCCTCAGCGAATCTAGCCCTTTGAATCTCCCTCAGGGCTGCCCTTATAGAGCTTGCATGTAGTTCACTGCTAAGGCTATCTGTTATAAACCTGGGAAGATTATGCGCTTCATCAACCACGATCACGCTTTCGGATAAGTTTATCCCACCTTTACGGAGTAATATAATAGATAGGCGTGGATCAAACAAATAAGAGTATGAGGCAACTATTATTCTTGCAGTCCTAACAGCCTCCCATGCAATCTCATAGGGACATATCCCAGCCTCTCTTCCAATTCTTCTTAAGGTGTTTAGCGTAAGCAAGCTTGGTAACTCGCCTTTGTATCTCTTTTTGATATATGGACATTCACCGCTCAGCTTTTTCCTTGCACAGAACCTGAGAAATCGGTGAAAGTCCATACCCGATGTCAGGGAGCGAGGAAGCAGACACATATCAAAACGGCTCGCGAGGGTTACAAGGGATAATTTAACCCCGGTTTTTTCTAGTCTAACAACCTCTCTTATCGGTGCCTGGAACTGAGACTTTGTATGAGCCAGATAAATTATCCGGGGTACATCGGCAGCTAATAATCCCGCGAAAACAGCTGCAGTTTTACCAAACCCTACCGGGTAGCGAGCAAGGAGTATTTTAGAATTGACTACACTCTCGTATACCTTCCTAGCTAGCTCTAACTGACCCGGCCTCGGGTGTTCATAGGGAAAAAACTCTTTTATCCTTGAGGTAAGCCTCTCCATTACCAGGTCAAGTATCCTAACACAACACCTAAATACTTATTTTGTTCCACTTGTCTGGTGACGGGTTTGGAGCAAAAGCAACTGCGCTACTTCCGTCAGATCCTGGGATTGATCACGATCGTGGTTCTGGTTATTAGCGCCTACTATTCATATAAGGTGTTCGCTTATATAATGAACTGGGAAACCGGCTCCTCTCAGACCTACAGCGAGTACATGCGCTACCTGATCTACATGCTTTTCCTTCTCACCTCGGCTTTCATATTCTATGAGACATTTAGGAGAAGGGAAAATCGTGCTCAGTGAAAACTTAGTAGTTGAATGGATCACCTCAACTCTAGGCATAACATGGGGGGACGCTACAGTCATACAGATTAACAGTCATAAGAGAATAGCAGTAAACGTTGATGCCTTCGACGGGGAATTACACTGGCCCTCATTCTTAGACGCGTACTCGGCAGGACTACGGGCGTATCGTGGCTCGACCAGTGATATAATTGTGCGCGGAGCAAAACCCCTTGCCGTTCTCGTAGCTTTACGCGTTCCGCGCAACTTCCCCTTTGAGACACTAAAGGACTTCGTAAAGGGTATTTCAGATGCTGCACAGGAGTTTGATGCGGTCTACTTGGGGGGAGACACGGACATCGTTGAAACAGACTCTTTTAGAGCTGAAGTGGTCAGCATCGGAGCTCTTCATGGCGAACCTCTTACAAGAGGAGGTGCCAGACCCGGAGATCTCGTAGTGGCAGTTGGCGATTTCGGGGTTTCAAGTCTACTCTACGATGCTATTCAGGGTAATACTCCACCTTTACCGCTTAGAGAAGTTATAAGGACGTGGCTCAAGCCTAAATGGCCTCCTGTAAACAAATGGCTGGAAAACACCGCTTATGTTACCGCATCCATTGATAACAGTGATGGTCTCGCACTCTCACTCCATTATCTTTCAGAGAATTCAAACGTGCGAATTGAATTAGATGAGATACCTATTTATCCTCCTCTACTCGAGCACTATACGGAGAAGGAGGCACTGGAGCGAGCTCTCTACTTGAGCGGCGAAGAATACAACTTTATCTTTACAATTCACCCTAAGCACGAAGCATTACTGGATGAGCTCAACGCCAGAATACTCGGCCGAGTCACGACGGGAAGTGGCGTCTTTCTGAAAGGATACGGCCCAATACAGAAATCGGGATGGATCAGTGGGCTCGGATACGCCCGAGGCTCAAGATGACGCTTGCCGTTATTATTGACGGTTATACCGACGAGCCGGCAGGTTTAGGCGTGCCTCCATATATCGACGTTTATCCGCGTTACATCGCAGGCGCTATTTGGCATGCGGATAAATCTGCCCAAATACACTACTTTACGATAGATACCTACAGACTACACGAGGAGGAGATTTCCAAGCTTATCTCACGAGCCGATCTCCTAATCGTGATTGGTGGTGTTGTTGTTCCGGGACGATATCTTGGCGGAAAGCCTATCACGTCCCGCGAGGTAATTACTCTTCCAAAAAAGTATGAAAAACCTATCAAAGTTCTCGCGGGTCCGATAGCGCGCTTTGGTACAGGCGAGAAAGGGGGAGAGAGAGCGGTTACCCCCAGACAACTGGAAGATGCATACGACGTTGTAATTAGAGGAGATCCCGCCCTGGTTGTACACGACCTAGTGTCTACGAAGAGCCTAGAGAAGGTGAACCCATTTCGAATAGCTGGAAATTACAATCTAATCAACGTTTTCGCTACTATTGGTGCCCGAATAGTTACACAGCACCCAAACCATGGTTTCAACTTAACAGCAGAAATAGAGACTTTCAGAGGCTGTTCCCGATGGCTTACTGGTGGCTGCTCCTTTTGTATTGAACCGCGTTTTGGAAGAGTTATTGTGCGTGACCAGGAGGATATAGCTCGTGAGATCTCTCTACTATATGAACTAGGCGTAAGGTCTTTCAGGCTGGGCAGACAGAGTGACTTTCTCGCATACAAGGCTAATGGGATGAACGAGGTGGAGTATCCGGAGCCCAATCCTGTGGAGCTGAGGAAACTCTTCCAAATGATAAGGGCAGCTGCACCAAGCCTTGAAACACTACACATCGACAATGTTAACCCTATGACTATCGCCTTACACGAAGAAAAATCACGAGAGGCCTTAAAGATTATAGTAAAGTATCACACACCAGGCGATGTTGCTGCTTTTGGTCTAGAAAGTGCGGACCCCCGTGTCGCCCGCGAAAACAATCTGGGAAATGATCCTGAAAGCGTTATTAGGGCTATCGAGGTTGTAAACGAGGTTGGAGCTAGGAGGGGGTGGAACGGTTTGCCGGAGATGCTACCAGGCCTAAATTTCGTGCTTGGCTTGAAAGGTGAAACACGTGAAACATTTGTGCTTAATAAGGCTTTTTTGGAGGAATTGTTAGAAAGGAATCTACTTGTTAGAAGGATTAACTTACGAGAAGTCCTCCCCCTGCCTGGCACGCCGATGTGGGAGGTGGGCAATAGCATCGCAAGAAGACATACAAAGTATATTACAGGCTTTAAGAGGTGGGTCCGCGAGGTTTTCGATGAGAAAATGATCGAGAGAGTATTTCCTCGCGGCCTGATCATCAGACGCTGTTATGTTGAAGCCCTGGTAGATGGAAGATATGCTGCTCGCCCAACAGGGAGTTATCCCCCTACAGTCTTCCTTGACGATGCTCGTGTCGGTAGCAGGATTGACTGTATAGTTTACGGCCACAAGGCTAGAAGTCTACTAGGGGTAAAATTTCCCTTGGATATAAGCGAAAAAACATTTCTCCGGGTTTTCGGAAGTCGTGGAAAGGAGTATTACGAGAAGGTGAGAAGTGAACGAGTTAGCGACCTCCCATCGTGTGTTCTCAAATACCTGGGCGTCATGACTGGGAGAATATCCTCTGTATCTGCATTAGCTCATGACCAGTCGTCTCTGAACCGGCAAGAGCACCCTTAGTGTTTGCGACTAGTCCCGATCTGAGAAACATTCTGCCCTTGTTGATTGTTAAGAGCCCGCCTTGAACCTTAAAGATCTTCTCAAGTCTCTTCAATTCATCGTCCGAGACGAAGGGAGGGAGTGCCAGGCCCCTATTGGTGACTACTGCGAGCGAGCCAACAAAGGGGCTTCCACCGAGATCCGCTACAACGCATTCGACTCCCAGAGTATCAGAGATCAACTTTGAGGCGTTTTTAGGTAGTAGAGGACTAACCAGGCAAGCATTGTCGTTGGCGAGTACTAGATTCCCGAGTCCGGTTTCTTTTACTCCCTCGAGCACAGTCACGTTGAGCTTTAGGTTGTTTTTTATGATTTCAAGCTCTGAATCTAGGACGTTGCGTGGCAAAACTATCCCAGAGTTATTACCACATGCTAGGGACCCGATTAGCCTAGACCCAGCCACTGAGACTTTTAAAATCTCTACTTCTAATGCTTCCCTAACCTTAGCTTCAAGCTTCTCAGGGATGTCGGGTGGTACTAGAGCGTACTTATCATTGGCGAAGATGAATATACCAACCTGGGGGGTTCCGTAAATCTCGACGAGCTCAACTGAAAACATACAAGTGCACTAATCCTTTTTTTCTCCTGAGTGCAGATCCACCAAGGCTTCCACTGCTTCACCCTCCTCGACGTTTATTTTAACGGTAACTTTAACCTTCCTAGGCGGCTTCTCGATGCTTCTTGACCAGATATACTCGTTCAGTAAACCTCCTATCTTGACTCCACCCGTGAGGTGAAAATGCCTTGAAACCCATTCCCTGACTATACGGATTGCAACTTTCGCCCTCTTCTTCCTGGGAGCGCGGCGCGCGTCACGTAATGGTATAACAATGTCAAAGACATTTTCTCCCTCCTGGAGCTTAGGCATGCTTAATCACCTTATCCTTAGAGTTGCATTCTGCTTCTGCGCCAGTTTCTTCTCGGCTTTCTACGAACCTCGCCAAGAGTCTTTGAGATAACCCATATAGGAATTTGATGGTTTTCTCTGACAGCCGCAATGAGCCTTATTTTCTTACCGAAGGGTTTGTTGCGAGCCATTTATGCAAGCCACCCCTCCACCAAACGGGGCAGATTATAAAAAATTTTTCTCGGAGTTATGTTAACTAAAGCTGAACTTAACTTTGAACTCTTTCCTTGATGACGAGAACCTCGCCAAGATCTCTTTCAGAGTGTCATCGTCTATGGGAACTCTTATAGACCCGGTAGAGGCGAGTTGTATGAGCTGGATCTCGAGTGCCTCGACGAGTTCGGGTTTCACAAGTTTTAGATTCGACAACCTGGCGCGTGCCTCTGGAGTCAGTATCTTCCTTAGTATTTCCTGGCGCCTTGCCTCCTCGGCGGCCCGCTGGGCCTCAGCTCTCTGAGCCTCCTGAGCCTGTCTCTGATACTCTAAGAGTTTTCTCCGCTTTATCTCTTCAAGCTCCTCAGGACTATCCTCATAACTCATAGTATCACCACTAACACTAGCTTACAAAGCTAAAATCCTTATCGCTGGCGACGATGCTCCCTCAAGGTTAGGGGAGGATTTCTAGCCCTCTGGATGGACCTTCAATCCTGCTCCTGTACTCCTCGAGCGTCCCGAGCCTCGCATTCATGTTGTCGAGTACCTTCCTTTGGTCTAGCAACCGGCCTGCGCCATTAGGGGCCGGCTCCCGGTTACTCCTCCTAGGGGTTATTCTCTGGCCTGGTGGCCGTATCTTGTCTTTCTTCTCGGTGAGTGGTGTGACGCCTTGGTGTGTCGGGATGTAGGTCTCGATCTTGCTTGGTGTTGGCGGAGTGTATCCCGCCTTCCTGGCGATGTTCAAGCATGCGTTTATGTCCGCGTTGATCTCGAGGCCGCACCGGGGGCACTTGTAGAGGCCTTGGAGGCTTACAGCCGGGCGTTGTCCCTTGCCGGTGGCCTCAACCTACACCCGGGGGAGTCCAGGGCTATGCAGGCCTGGCAGGTTGACCACGCGGGGAGGGCGTACCACGCCCTAAGCGAGGCAGTCGAGGAGGTAAACATTCGACGCACACGCATCACCCCCTCTAATGATCTACGCTGACATCCTCCCAGACTACAGGAAGACGCTCAACGATATTGACGCTATGCTCAGGGAGCTAGAAGAACTCAAAAGCAGGATTGAAGTCCTTCTCGGGCTAGAAATCTTTCCTAGCTTTTAAGAAGCATTACCTTTTTAGTTAACAACAACAGGTTAAATAGATATAGTATTGATTTTCGATTTTCTATTATATACCCTCTATATTGGCATGCCTCTTCTTCATGTCTTCCTCTGCGATGCCTAGGAGATTCATAAGTGCATATACTACGCCGTCAAAGAATATCATAACGGTATCTTCGAATAGTGTCCCTAGAGGGGCTAACGGCTCGTAGAGACCCATGACTTGTCTTGCAAAGTAGTCTGTCTCTGTAGCGACCTTTGTTCTTCCAGGGATTTTTACGATAAAATCACTCATCTTGCCCAAGGGCGAGTCTTCGAATGAGGTAACTGCTACTACAGTAGCCTTAGCCCTCTTTGCGGCCGATGCTACAGAGAGAACTATCTGTGTACTCCCGGAGCCTGAAACAGCTATTAAAACATCGTTTTCGTGAACAGAGGGGGTAATTGTCTCCCCAACCACATAAACGTCAAATCCGAGATGCATTAACCTCATAGCGAAGGCCTTCGCGACAAGCCCGCTACGCCCTGCGCCGAGTACGAGTATCTTGTTTTTATTTGCGAGGGCGGAGGTGAGTATCTTTAGGAAACGCGTCGTGGTTTCATTGTCTATTTGTTGAGATGCTTTAATTATGAACTCAGCTATGCTATTCATGGCTTTCTTTACGTCCTCTGCCACACAGTGATAATGGTACTTATAGAAAAAGCTTTTTCGTATAACAGGTTACTCAATCTTGATCCTTGTATCCTCCTTAATGACTCTCAACACGTACATGGTTTTCGTATTTTCAACACCATCAATGTTTCCAATCTCGTCGATAAGCTTTGCAAGCTCCTCCTTGTTTTTAACTCTAACCTTCAGGATGGTGGAGTATTCTCCCGTAACGTCAAATATTTCGTAGACCTCAGGCATTTTCTCAAGTTGTTTCAATACTTGACTGTACTTTTGAGGTATAGCTACAACAGCTATTATCGCGGTTACTCTCTTACCCACCTTTTCAGGATCCACGACAGCCTGGAATCTCTTAATTATGCCAGCATTAACCAGCTTTCGGATCCGTAGATGAACTGTAGCCTCAGATATTCCAAGCTGGCTTGCAATCTGGGAATAAGGCGTTTTAGCGTTGTCCTGCATAATCTCTAGGATTTTTTTGTCAATGTGGTCGATTTTTCCCTCAGCAATCTGCTCACTCATAATTTTCACCAATATACTAGCGAATCACTGGTTAAAAAAATTTTAGCTAACATCGTAATCTATCGTTACGGTAGCCTAACGTCAAATTGAATCATTATACTAGTTGCAAAACATTTTTCTGGTAATTCCCTGTTTTGGAAAGCGGGGCCCGTGGCGTAGCCAGGAAGCGTGGCGGCCACGCTCTACTAGCGCCGCACTCCGGTGAGAATTGCTTGGAGATAGCCGTAGGTCCCGGGTTCAAATCCCGGCGGGCCCGCTTCGAGACGAGTTCTACTTCTCGAGAAGCTCTAACATTTGTAATAATCTGAGTATCTCGTTGATTATACCTTTCGCCTCGCCTAATCTTTCAGGTCTAAGTCTTATAGTGTAGAGTACTCTTTCTTCTTTCCAGTCAGAGGATAAGGACACTTCACGGGTACTGTAATCATCGACACTGAGGGCTTCATGAAACTCTCTTGATCCGGGAAGCTCAATTTTTATAGAAATTTCCCTTATCAAGACTTTCAACCCTACTATATTTTTTCGAGTAATTTATCCAATATTTTTTCATCGATAAGTGCTCCTCCAGCTGCTGGATGGCCACCACCCATGAATCCAAGTTCTCGAGACAGTTTTTGTAAAATATTTCCTAGGTCTATAGATTCATCAATCCTTCTAAAGGAGATCTTGTACTTTTCCCCGGTTGTCGGTGCAGCTATTCCAATAATTTTAATATGCGACGCCTTGAATTTCTGAGAAAAATCATTTGCAATAATTGAGCTCAAGGGACCCGTAAGTTTTGGGAGATTTTCATCGAGAAAATAGATTACACACTGTTTACCATGTCGTGCTATTTCTTCACCTTTCTCGAAGATCCTGGATAGCTGCTTAGCAAGAAGTCTCCTATATTCCTTTATGCTTTCCTCGACCCTAACTATGTATTTCCCCCTGAAGCCAAGGTTGAGCGCCATGGCTGTTCCATAGTGGTCAAGCCGGCCTAGCGCGTTTAGAACAAAAGCATATTCTCGAAGATCTTTTAATGGGCTAGCGTCAGGCTCTGGAACAAGATAATAGTTATATCCAAAGATTTTTTCGGCTTCCTTTACGTTTACGCCGTTACTAATCATGTATTTTATAAGCTCAGAAGCCAAGAGTTTTATCTCTTCCTGGGATAGAGAAGACGCTAATCGCGCGCTGTCGCCACTTCGAGGCTGGATACCTATCGACTCAAGAAACTTTATACATGCTGAGGGATTCCCGCTTAACCCCGGTATAAATGGATCCAGGGTGGAAGCTATGGCTTCAACTATGGTTTTCTTCTTGATGCCGAAAAGCCTGAGTGAAACAAACTCCTCTATTACTCCTAGCTTTTTTCCCTTCTCGACAATTTCCTTGTTTAAACCTGTAAGTGAGAATTTCTCACCAACATCGAGCCTGTCCCCCAAAGCCCCTGCAACGGCCACCGGGAGGAGACTAACTGAGTCTCCCAACACCCGCGATACAATACTGTAAGACAGGGAGGATGAACTTGTTTGAGTTGAGGCATCAACACCTACTAGGTAAGGATTTATCTCGATTAGGCCTTCCCAGCCATCACTTTTTGCAGGGACGTGGTGGTCAACTATTAATACTTGCTTGTTACTCGCGAACGTTTTTATAAAGTCTTTGTATCCGCTCCCAAGGTCGAGGAAAATAACGTGTTTGTAGTTAGAGAAGGGGAGCTCCTCTAGAGTATCAGGATATGTTTGTTCCACAAAGACTAGCTGGAAGGGGACATCGAGTCTTGTAAGCATCCACGAAAGGATGGATGCTGAGGACAGGCCGTCGGCATCATAATGTGAGACAACGAGCACAGGGCTTTTTTCTCGTTTTATACCTTCAAAGAAGGGCAAAGCATGCGAGAGAAGGTCCTGTATACCAGCCATCATAAAGCTTCCTTAATGAATCGGGCAGATCTAACCCTAAAACCTTTACGTGTACAGGGCCATTTTTTCTGGCTCGTACTTCCAGTCGGGAGGTAACACTCCTTCACGTTTATAGTACTTGGACAATCTGTGGATTTTACTCTCAGTTAGTTGCAGGCCCCTCTTTGAATGATAATCCTTTGGGTGTTCCTCTAGGTGTCTTCTTATTCGCAATGCTCTCTTTATGAGGTTCATCAGATCTTCAGGTATCTCAGGTGTAAACCCTCTTTCTCTCAAAATTTTCAAAATACTCTTACCGGTTACAGCTTTAACCAATGGGATACCATACTGGTCGCGGAGAATAAGTCCAATCATCGAAGGGGGGTAGCCTTTCCTGTAAAGGGAAACTACAAGTTCTTCGACTTCTTCTTTACGCATTGTAACCCATTCCGGCTTCTTCAACTCATGCGGTCTCTTTGAGCCCGAGCGGCCTTTTTCCTTCGATTTTCGCATGAAGACCCCTGGTTAATTGATTTCCAGTATTTAAAAACTTTCGTTGCGCAGGATTCTAGACGGCTAACCTGTGAAAAGATAATAAGGAAAGTAAAGAAGAATTATTTTGAGGTGACAAGGGCCTCGGCCTTCTTCTTCTCGGGTGGAATCCAGTAGCCTTCGTAGTTTTCAATTCCTACACCACGGACAATCTCTAGGACAGTCATCTTTTTAGCCCGTAACCGGTCCCTTAGCATGTCAAGCCCCTTCCAGGGATCGGTATGCTCTCCACATGTGAAAACGTCTATCGCTGCGTAGCCATACTCAGGCCAGGTATGAATTGATATGTGAGATTCAGCTACCAATACATATCCGCTAACTCCATGAGGCTTGAACCGGTAGAAGTCATAGCTCACTACAGTGCTGTTTGAAGCAACTGCAGCGTCTATGAGGGCAGAGCGAACAATGTCTACACTGTCAAGTACCGTAGGGTCGCACTCGAACATTTCTACTATGAGGTGGCGTCCTACGCCTCCTCCTCTCACCCCACGAGTTTTGCCAGCCATTTTTCTACATTAAGGTGTAATGAACTTCAAATTTAAATAATTCCCCCTTTCTTCTCAATGAGAAAATAGTATTTTGTTAGCCAATCAACTGATCCAGGACGGTATTCCTTACTGTTTTCTTGGATAATTTTCGTAATAATTTCAACAATTTCACCTATAGTTTTTCCCGTAGTGTCTACTTCATATAATCTATCTCTTTGAATCCTCTTCACAGCTTTAATAAGCACGTAATCTAGAATTTCTGCCTCCAGGTTTTCTTCAATCTTTTCATAAACATACCCCCTCTCTTTTAGCCGGTCACGTAGTACAAGAGGGTCTAGCCTTAGCACAATAGCTTTAGAAATTTTTTTAGGAGGTACAGCCTCTACAAGGTGAGTGTCCAAGATCTCCTTACACGTCAGAATCTGCTCAAGATAACGGCGTGTTTTTTTCAAATCCACGATATAAGAGTCTGTACGCGCATCGTATTGAGTATAGAGTCCTTTATCTTTAACGATGTCTCCGAGGTTAAGATATTTTAAGCCAAGCTTCGAGGCGAGTTGGTGTGCAACAGTTGTTTTACCCACTCCAGGGGTGCCCGTGATTAGTATTGACATCTGTTTCCCGTTCTATAACCTTGGCATCATACCCGCTGTTATCTGCGGAGCTATTATCATTGAGACAAGGTTTGCCAACATGAGTAAAAACGCGTGCAGGAAGCCGGCTGAAACTCTCTCAGAACCAATCTTACCCGCTGCTAAACCCATCATGTAACTGTTAATTATAACTGGTGGGAGGAATGTACTAGTCAACTGCTCGGTGGAGATGCTTTGCCCGGCAAACTTAAGCATAGAGCCCATGAAACTAACCAGGATCAAAACGACGATTGTTATGATGAGGGCACCCACGTAGGGCATCAGCATTAAAGGCCTCAGAGCAGCCTTCTTCTCCTTCTCTACCTGTTCAAGTGTCTCGGCGTAACTCGCGAGGGCCTCCAGTGTCTGTGGCGTCCCACCCCCCACCTCGATACTCTCAACGAGGAGGAACATGGAGATTAACGCGAACCAGTTTTTCATACCACGTGAAAATCTTTGAAAGATCTTGCCGAGGGATACACCCCATCCAACCTGTGTAGCCATTTCTTGAAGATATGGAGTGAATCGACCGTAGTCTCGATCTTTGAGGTTCGTGATGCATTTTTCGGGAGCCATGCCTGTCTTCCTCACCTCTACGAGGTCTCTCAAGAACCGGGTTAAGCCGTACTGTATGCCCCCGAACTTTAGGGTAGAATAGTTTTCGGCTATCATGGGTGGAATCAGGCCTATGCTTGTGGAGATAATCATGCCGACGCCGCTCTCATATCCACGCTGCATTCCCAGGGCCTTTGTAATTGACTCTACAAGTGTGACAAACGGATAGAATACCGTGCGCAGTGCTGTGGAGAGTGGTGGAGGCACGAGGAAGGGTAGTGTTGTTGCAATGAAAAGAAATATTGTTAGTGGAAGCCCTAGTGCGAAGTATATTATGTATGGGGTGCTATCGTAGACGGGGTACTTTGGTTGCATAAGGTCAGCCAAGTAAATGAAGAGCCCTGAAAGCATGGGCATCACTATGTAAGATACTATCACGAACTGGAACGCACCCTGCTGGAGCCCGAGACCCGCCTGTGCTAGAGCCATGTTCACGACGTAAAGCACATATAAAGTCATCGATGTGAGCAAAACAATTGCCATGTATGATTCCATCAGTGCACCTATTCTCTCTCCAACGGTCTTTACTTGTGATACTCGTTCACGTAGCATGACTTCCGTCTGTCTCTGGAGATAGTGTACAACGTCCCCTCCAGCTCTCAACGTTGCTGCATAGCCTAGCATGAGCTGCTTGTAGCCATTGTGAGGGACTCTTTTGGCGCTCTCCTCTATGGCGGAAAGCGGATCCATACCAATAGCCTTTACGCTTATGAAGAAGCGTGTAGCCTCCTTCCTGATTTCCTGGAACAATACCTTGGGTGCCTTTGCGAGGCGTTCAAAGCTTGTATAGGGAGAGATTCCACCAGTAGCCATAACTGTTATGTATACGGATAGGTAGGGTATCTCCAGGTCAAACCTAGATACACGGGACGACACTTTTAACCTAGGATAGAAAAGAGCAAGAATAAACGTCAAAGATGCCAGAATTATCGGAGCGAGAATTGAAAGGGAGACTATCTGTAAGAGCCCCGCGCCTAGACGACTCATTATCATGACGAGAGGAGCGTCGAAGGCAAAGCCCAGTGCAAGGGCTATCAGAGACAACATGACAACCCTCGCAGCATACGCAGGTGGATATACCTTCATGTCGGCTGAGGCTATGTCGTCCTTGAGCGGTGGGTAAAGCCGTATAATTGCCTCGCCGGCCCAGCCGAACAAGCTGTAAGCAATACCATCAAGAGAGGACATGCCTTTCGTAAACAAAGCTAGGAGTTTTGACAAATTAATTTTTTGCCGTGAGTCAACACAAATGCTACCCTGCGCCACTAGGGGCGGGCTCCCGGGGTTGCTCTTCTTGAGGGTTATGTTTCTCGCCTGGTGGTTGTATCTTTTTCTTCTTGGTGAGGTCTATGATGCCTTGGCATATTGGGGTGTAGGCTTCGATTCTCGTCTGTGTGGGCGGGCTGTATCCTGTTTTGTGGGCGATGTCCAAGCATTCGTTGATGTCTGCGTTTACCTCGAGGCCTCAGTCTTGCACATGCTTCGCTACGCTGACGTCCTCCCAGACCACAGGAAGGCAATCGACAGCATCGATGCAATGCTTAGGGGGCTCGGGGGGTACGGGGGGCATGCTTGAAGGCCTCCTCGAGGAATGGGAAGCGGGGAAGACATATTGGGGATATTGAAAGTAAAACAGGGCCGAGAATGGCGCCGGGGCCGGGATTTGAACCCGGGTTCCCTTTCGGGAAACGGATTAGCAATCCGTCGCCTTGGGCCGCTCGGCCACCCCGGCCTACTAGAGTAAGGGTTATGGGTTTTTATTATTTACGGGTTTAGGTCAACGGGGATATGACAGGGGTCTTACCGAACATTCCAAGGTCTATTTCTTCTCCCTCTTGATTCGGTGCTAGGATGATCCTCATACCTATAGTTTTTTTCTTGAGAAGATGTATCTCCCACAGATCTCTTAAAATGCCTTCTAACACGGTGTTTTCTGTTGAGTCTGGGATAACTACCATGTCTAGCCCGGCTACACAGTATGAGGCATAGTTTATCAAGTGGCTAAGTCTCAGCTGTCCTAAGCGTGCAAGTTCTTTAAGTCTGTTATCTTCTGCCAATGGGAGCATTAATTCGTTAAAGCCTGTACTTCTCAGGCTCCGACTCAAGTCTTCTAGATCCCTGTTAATTCTTCTTATAGCGGCTATCGTTCCTGGGAGAGTGAACATGACGCCAGATATGCGTTCAACAAGGCTAGCAACGCTGCGCTCCATCCATGGGCTCAAGGAGAAGTCTGTTCCGATAAAGTTTGGCCAGCTTGAAGCCGCGTTAGCCTGGAGATTCTCTAACAAGCGCTTGAGCTCAGGTAGTCTGCTCTGAGCATAGGCCTCAACGTAGAGCAGGCTCAGTGTTACGCCTTCTTTAATTGTTCGAGTTGCCGGGAAATACGGTGTCTGCAACAGGGGGCCAAAGCTCACGGCGTAGCGGGTAGCCTGTAGATGAGATTTCTCCGTTATTCTTCTAAGTGTTTCAACGATCTTTCCCTCATCCTCAGGCTTGTATTCTGTGGAGATAAAGAGCCTAGGATAATTTTCTAAGAGTTCAGAAGTTTTCTCGGGGTCTGTTTTCAGAATCGGGAGGCCTACGTAGTTTATACCGTTTGCCTCAGCTTCCTCATAAAGACCTATGGCTAACCTAGCACTCTCATATGTGTGTATCGGCGCGGCCACTATTCTCTTGCTCACCACCTTGAGACTAGTGGTTCTCGTGAAGTTGTCTAATCCTTCAAGGAACCGGGATATGGAATTGCTAAGCTTTTTACGATCCTCAATGGTTTCATTATTTACGTGTAATACAGCTGCCCTAATGTCTATCGAATCGGTCATAGCTTCTCAGCTTCCTGCAAGTAATCTAATAAACTGTCAACGTCTTTGAAAAGCTTTGTTGTATAATACTCAAAGAAGGGGCTAGCCTCTTCAAAGGGGAATATTGCGTACACTTCCTTGTTATGTGTATATCCGTACTTTATCTCGCTTAGAACACCAGGTGAAAGCATCCTGGTAGGGTAGAATACGACAATAATGTCGCTTTGGTTTATCAGCTGGTAATCACGCACCACGATCTGATCCTTGATGTCTCCCACCGCACTCATAATCTCGTGGATGTTTATCTCTCCTCTCTTTCCGTCCACCTCAACTTCAACCTTGTCCTTTCCCTTAGACGCGGCATCGTGCGCCATGTCAATCAATATCGAGTCCTCGATAGATATAGGGTCGAAGACGACTATCCCGGCATCCTTCAGCTTCTGCTTAGTCTCGTCTTTAGCCTTCATTACCTCAGGGCTACCCTTCACGTGAGTGATTGGATAGCTGAGGTAAGCTTTAGGCATAGGCTTCTCGCCTGCCCTTTTTGCTCTCTCAACTTTGAATAGAATTCGTTCCAGCATGTGTGGATCTTCGCGGCGCGGGAAGAGGTAGAATGGCTTCTTCTGGTATTCTGCAAGCATCCTTGTGATGAAGGCTTCCTCGTCCCTCCATATAAGGATCTCCTTTAACGTCAGTCTGTCGCGCCAAGCCTTGTCGTGTTGTAGGTTCACGTAGATGTTGTGAACGTTGTCCAGGACGTTTATATAGACGTCCGGGTTAAGGGTGTTTACATAGTGGAAATTAAAGGCGCTTATGAGATGTTTTTTCCAACGAAAACATACATGAGTGCTGATTGCTCCCACATCTCTTTGAGTCCTTATTAACTCTGCTTCCCGCAGGACATCTTCAAAGGTTGCAGCCCTGAGATAGTCAAGGGCTAGAGGGTCCATGTCGAGGATCTTCCCGTCAGGGATTGAAATCCCGAGGTCGTCTGACTTCTTGTACATTCTCGACCCTATGTCTATAATCCTAAAGGAGGGGTTGATTGCTTGGATTTCTCTTAAGAGGGGTAATCGACCAGCACCACTAACACCTGTGACGAAGGCTATGAGGGACTCCATTTTTTACTCGAAACTACTTTTCATAACTCGATAAAAAACTAACTATTATAAGCTTTGAAAGACTATTTCAGCCCAAGTTTCTTTACAAGAGCCTCGCCCTCGCTCGTCAGCCTGTAGCCCACGGTGGGTCTGCCCTCAACATATATAAGGGTTGGAATAACCAGACGCTTTCCACTCAGATCGCCCACGGCTTTCACGAACTGCTCACGTGAAAGTGCTGTTAGCGAGAAGACAGAGGCATGGTCACCCTCACCGCCCAGCACGGCAAGGGCTTTAAGGACGGCCGTCCCCTCAGGCGGTAAGGATGGAACGGGTTCTGCTATTGGCGTGCTATTATTCTCCTCTGGTATTTTCACCGTTGTTGATGTCTGTGCGGCAACTTGGGCGGCGGGCTGGATAGCAGGCTTGGCTACGACGGGTCGGGCCTGTGGAATGACTTCAACCACGGCCTTCGGCGTTATCTTTAAGGGTTGTGGGAGCGCGTTGGCCTCCTTCAGCTCGGCGTAGGCCGTCGCATAAACCTCATCCGGATACATATAGTACCTGTTGATCACTGTGAAGACGTCTTTAGTCTCCTTGATGCCTTTCATCTGCATCCACTTCAGCACCACTCTTCTACGCTCTATCTCCTTGTACATATCCTCGGGGGTTTTTCCAGTCCTTTCCGCGATGTGTTTTATATGATAGCTTTCAGAGATAACCCTATGAGTATCCTTTACCGGGTCCCATCTGACAACCTCTCTATATTTTTCGAAGTCTTCAACTTCCCAAACATGCTTTACCCTACGCGCAAACCCGCCTGAAGGAAGAACTGTTCTCTCAGATAACAGAGCTATGTTGAGAGAGGGGATATAAGCGGGTGAGACGTTCATAGGGGGGCTTGTGAGCCTCTTAACAGCACGATCAAGGGAGTCAGCGTGCATTGTCGACATTCCTCCGTGGCCCGTACTCATGGCCTGGAAGAGTACGAAAGCCTCCTCACCCCTAACCTCTCCGACTATAATGTAATCAGGACGATACCTCAAGGACACCTTAACGAGATCGTAGAGGGTTATCTGTCCAACCTTGCTCTCACCTAGACCATAGCTCTCCCTGCTGACCAGTTGAACCCAGTTCTCGTGCGGAAGGTTTAGTTCAGGCGTCTCCTCTATAGTTACTATCTTGAAGCCCGGCTTAAAGAAGTTCGCAATGGCGTTCAAAAGCGTGGTTTTGCCTGCGGCGGTAGCACCTATCACCATCGCCGTCATCCTGTTCTCAATCATCAGCCAGAGGTATGCAGCGGTCCAGTCATCAAGGTTCCCACCTTCTACCATCTCGACTATTGAGAGTGGCTTCTCACGGAACTTGCGTATAGTAAAGGTGCTACCCCTTGGAGAAACCTCTTCACCGTAAGTCGCCGCGAGTCGGTGTCTCCCAGGAAGCATCGCGTCGACTATCGGGAAAGCTGCAGAGATATGCTTACCTGACATGTGAGCGAGCTTGACGATAAACTCCCTCAGATAATCACGGCTCCTAAATACGATGTTTGTCGGTATACTCTCATATTCCCTGTGCCATACGTGTATAGCCCTGTCGACACCATCACAGCTGATGTCCTCGAGCCTGTAGTCTCGCATCAAGACCTCGATTGGTCCATAGCCGACAAGGTCACGCTCAATATAATATATCACCTTCCCCCAGCTCTCCTCCCCGATTCCACGAAGAGACCCCTTATATTTCTCAGCGAGACGTCTAGCCTCATCTATCACGTGTTGCCTCAAATCAACGTCAAAAGAGGCTGGCGGCTCAAGCTCCACGCTCAAAATATCGATGAGCTTGTCCACCGCCTTCCTCTCCTCCTCCGTAAGCTGAACCTCCTCCACAAAATACGCCCTCTGATTGCCAGCCTCAGGTATCTCAACTATCTTGACCTTAGCGTAGGGCTCCACAACCCAGTACTCTGTGACGACTTTGTAGTCCTCTCGAACCGGTAGATGAACTACTGTCTCCTCAGGCTTCTCCTCCTTCTTCCCCTTACCCGTGGCTTTCTTTGGCTTTCTCTTGGGCATTAGATTACGATAGATAATCCCCTAAAAGTCATATTTAATATTTTACGTTCCGCTCCACGTTCAAAAGAACATTTACTTATTCCTAACTTTCTCTTATCTGTAGCTTGACTAATCCCCTTTTTATTAATCGTCATAATACTGCAGTGTGTATCGTTGCTCGCATTCAAGTATCGGGTCAAAAAACTTTAAAAATAACTTATTATTTAATATGTGAGGGCGTGCCCTGAAATTCCACCCCCCGCTACCAGCAGCGGGGTGGGGAAGCCAGGTATCCCGCGGGGCTCATAACCCCGAGGTCGGTGGTTCAAAAGGGCACGCCTAGAATTCTATCTATCCATAACGGTGAAGCCCTCTCCCCACGCCCCCTTTCGGGAGCCTTTCGGTCATAGAGGGCATCCCATATATCTCCAACGTAATTATTTAATTTTGTGTCCACGAAACATAGTACAGGCCGAGACGCCTTCTTTTGCACAGGTCGAGTAAAGGTATAACTAACCTCAACACCCTCAAACATATATCCTTATTCTAGCCTAATATATTAATACAAGATCTTAAGGATGAAAAGTTTTAAACCACGCAGGGCTTTTAACCCTGACAAACATGAGCGGTAAGAATACCAGACTCATTCTCTGGTTTGAAGAGCTTACAAAAGAGGATGTGCCAATAGTTGGTGGCAAAAACGCCAACCTCGGCGAGATGATAAGAGCAGGCATCCCAGTCCCCCCCGGCTTTGCTGTAACAGCCTATGCCTATAAAAGGTTCATAGAGGAGAAAGGGATTAAGGACAAGATATACGAGATTATTCGTAAACACGTACCTCAAGGTGCAGCCAAGCCTGAAGACTACATGGAGGCATCCCAGGAGATTAGGAAGCTCATTGAGAGCACTCCAATGCCTAAAGACATCGAAGAAGAAATAAGGAAAGCCTACCGCGAGCTTAGCAAACGCGTCGGCAAGACAGAGGAATTCGTTGCCGTACGTAGCAGCGCCACCGCTGAAGACCTCCCTGACGCAAGCTTCGCTGGACAGCAGGAAACATATCTTAACGTCAAAGGCGAAGACGATGTCGTCGAAAAAGTCAGGAAGTGCTGGTCGAGCCTTTTCACTCCCAGAGCAATATTTTACAGGGAATCTAAGGGATTCGAGCACGAGAGAGTCCTCATCAGCGTTGCGGTGCAAAAGATGGTCAACTCTAGGTCTGCAGGAGTAATGTTCACACTCCATCCAGTAACTGGAGACAGAAACAAGATAGTCATTGAGGGACACTGGGGACTCGGCGAGTCGGTTGTAAGCGGTAAAGTAACCCCCGACGAGTGGGTAGTAGACAAGAAGTCCATGCAGATAGTCGAGAGGAATATCGTAGAGAAGAGGGTGGAGCTTGTGCGAGACCCCAAGACAGGCAAAAACATTGAGCGCGAAATAGAACCCGAGAGGCGGAATGCTCCCTCTCTCACAGATGAGGAAGTGCTGAGACTAGCGGAGCTAGCA
Organism: Thermofilum uzonense; assembly: GCF_000993805.1. Taxonomy (NCBI): domain Archaea; kingdom Thermoproteati; phylum Thermoproteota; class Thermoprotei; order Thermofilales; family Thermofilaceae; genus Infirmifilum; species Infirmifilum uzonense. Next base: position 1,294,557 of record NZ_CP009961.1, on the reverse strand, counting down.
GTAAAGATAGAGCAGCACTACGGGAGGCCAATGGACATCGAGTGGGCGGTTGACAGAGACCTCAAGTTCCCCGAAAGCGTCTTCATTGTCCAGGCCAGACCCGAGACGGTATGGAGCACCAGACAGCAAACGGGTGCCGAGACAACCTCAGTTAAAAGCGTCACGGAAGCCAAACCAGTTGTTAAGGGTCTTGCAGCCAGCCCTGGAGTAGCTTTCGGCAAGGCCAAGATCTGTCTCACACTTGAAGACGCCAAAACCAAGATGCAGCCCGGCGACATCCTCGTCACAAAGATGACCGATCCCGACTGGGTCCCGTATATGAAGATTGCGGCGGCCATCGTTACCGATGAGGGTGGAATGACGGCGCATGCCGCCATTGTTAGCAGGGAGCTGGGTATTCCGGCGATAGTGGGCACGAGAGAGGCGACTAAGGTAATGGTTGACGGGAAAGAGTACACTGTTGACGCGAAGACCGGGGTGGTCTATGAGGGGCGTGTCGAGGAGCTCCTCGGGAAGAAGGAGGAGAAGGCGGCTGCCGCTGCTGCCGCTCCGATCGAGATCATCTACAAGCCTATCACGGGAACAAAGATATACATGAATCTCGGTGTTCCTGAGAAGATTAAGGAATATAAGAACCTACCCTTCGATGGCATCGGCCTGATGCGCGTCGAGTTCATAATGGCGAGCTATGTGGGCGAGCACCCGCTATACCTCCTTGAAAGCGGGAGAGGCGACGTCCTCGTTAACAAGATGGCTGAGGGCATAGCTCTGGTAGCCCGTGAAATCTATCCGCGACCAGTAGTCGTTAGATTCAGTGACTTCAAGACCAACGAGTACAGGCAGCTTAAGGGAGGAGAGAAATACGAGCCACAGGAAGACAACCCTATGCTCGGCTGGCGTGGTGTAAGCAGGTACATCAGTCCGCAATACGAGAAGGCCTTCAGGCTTGAGGTGCGCGCCATCAAGAAGGTTAGAGAGGAGATGGGCCTCGGCAACGTATGGGTGATGGCGCCCTTCGTGAGGACGCTCTGGGAGGCAGAGAGGTTTGTAAAGCTCTTGGCAGAGGAGGGGCTTGAGAGTAATAGGGACTTCAAGGTATGGGCTATGGCCGAAGTTCCAAGCATAATCTTCCTCGCCGAGGAGTTCTCAAGGTACTTTGACGGCTTCAGCATCGGCAGCAACGACCTCACCCAATTGACGCTGGGTACGGACAGGGACTCCGCCATCTTGCCCAAGATAGATCCTAGATACTTTGACGAGAGGGATCCCGCGGTGAGGACTGCAATAGCGATGCTTATCGAGAAGGCTCACAAAAGTCCATATGGGTACAGGACCGTGTCCATATGCGGTCAGGCCCCCAGCGTTTATCCGGAATTTAGCGAGTTCCTGGTTAGACATGGTATAGACAGTATAAGCGTTAACCCCGACGTCGTGATGCAGACGAGGGAGCTTGTGGCCCAGATAGAGCACAGGATACTATTGGAGAAGACACTGGGAATCGAGAGAGTCGAAGAGGATCTTGGCTGGCCTGTAAGACGCGAGAAGCCGAAGCTTCCAAGGTTTGCAAGAAGAGTGGACGAGCTAGAATAACTTCTTCTTCAACTCTTCAATTTTTTCACTGAATCTTTTCCTTACACAGTCTTTGTCTAGTTTCTCGTGTAGTGTTTCCTCTAAAACTCCTAGTATCTTTTCGATGGAGTTGATTACAATGTTGCTTGGGGGTTGGCCAAACATTGTTTCTTTGACCACGGGTCCTATAACCCAGGCCTCGCCATTGAATGTACCCGAGGCATATGCCAGCGCGACAATATGTGCAGGTGTGACATCATGCGCACCTGTTTCACGGCTAATGAGTAGGGATAACTCCTCTCGGGATAGTTTCCTGGGATCTATCCTAACTCTTACTACTTCTCCCTCAGGGCCATATGACGGGTCAAATACATCTAAGAATATCACCGATCGAGACCCCTCTATGTATGAGGCAGATGTGAAGGCATCTGTCTCGGCGTTGATGCTGTTAGCTCCGCACTCCGCGAGCGACTCGGCAAGTAGAGGGCCTAGTGCGTCATCACCATAGAGTAAGTTGCCTACACCGACTATTAGGTATTTTTTCTCGGCTTTCATTGACAGTGTTCCCTGTGTATAGCCTCGATCACGGATGTGAGCTTGTCTGAGCAGTAGGATGGGTCCCCGCTACCCGGATCACACTCGACGACTTCTAGCTCGAGGCCAGGAGTGAATACGCGGAGGCCAGAGAGGAGGTCGTCAATGTCTAGGGATCCTTCTAGCGTAGCTCTGAGCGCGTCGGTTGCCTTTTCTTGAGGCTCAGGGGCCAGCTGAACAGTATAAGTGTAGAGGCCTGGCTGGCGTCCGCGCCTTTTGAGGGTTATTATCTTTGTCTTGGTTGGATTGTATTTATCTATGAGGTATTTTACCGTGAGGCTGTCTGTCGAGAAATCTTCAAACACTACGTGGCTGCACTCAGGAAGGGTTTGGGCATGCTCGAAGGCTTTGTAGACGACTTCCCCTTCTTCCCCGTAATAAGAGAGGAATCCTATCAGTATCTTTATCTGTGTTTTTTCAAGCTTCTCGAGGATCTCGGCATGGCCGCTCTCAACGAGGGTTCTCTTCATCTCGTCTATGTTTTCCTCGCGCGGCTTGAAGCTTGTGATGCGGTTGTATAGAGGTTTTGTTGCATCGGTGGCTTTGACATCGGGGATTAGCGACTTGGTTCCCTGCTCGAGTGCCTTGTAAGTCTTCATTAATGCTACTATAAATTTGACTAGCTCGTCTTGTTGACTCAAGGAGTTTAACCCCTGCTATAAATCTGATGAATCTTCTATGATAAAGCTTATGTTTTGATAATTATAAATATATTTATATTTTAATATGTAAGAAATAGTATTAAATAAAACGAATCTATTATAAAGAATTGATAAAAGTAGATTTGAAATTTTATTTTTTACTTAGTCTTTTCAAATTATCGCTAATTATATATGAAAGCTTTATTATAAACTAATATTGTTAAGTTAACGACAAGGTGGTAAAATGGTCTTATCAGGCTTGGGCTTGAACCGTCGCGATTTTCTCAAAATGGCAGGGACTACTGCTTTTCTAGCTTCGCTCAACTGGCGTGAGCTCGTAAAGCTTGCCGCGGCTCAGGCTCAAAGTGGGTCGATCAACATTGTATGGTTTGAGGCTCAAGACTGCGCAGGCAACACTACGGCTCTGATACAGGCAACTGAGCCTGACCTTATAGATGTTCTCGGCGGCTCTTTCTACCTCGTGGGACCCGGTAACGTGAAGCTGGTTTTCCACGAGACCGTGATGCCTCAGTGGGGTGAGAGTGCCCTTGACATCGCTAAGGCGGCGGCCGAAGGAAAGCTTGACCCGTTCGTCCTGGTGCTGGAAGGGAGCTTCCCACAGGATGAGAAGGCCGGAGGGCCTCCCGGAAGCGACTACTACTGTTTTATAGGGGAAGAGAACGGTAAGCCAATTAGCTGTGTAGAGTGGATGAGGAGGCTCCTACCCAGAGCTGTTGCCGTCGTGTCCATTGGCAATTGTGCCTCTTATGGCGGCCTTGTCGCAAACAAGGTTCTTGACAGGGTTCCAGGGCTACCCTCCTCAAGTTGGGGCGACAGCCCCACGGGAGCTGTGGGCTTCTTCGATGACCCCATCCGGGGGATCAAGGGACTTGTAAACCTTCTCCCAGAGGCGGAGCCATTCAGAAAATTCATATCAGGGCAGTGTAGCCTCGGTCCCGGAGAGATACGCCAGGATTGTAGGCCAGCGATGGCTGTGCCTGGATGCCCAGCTAACGGTGACGGGCAACTGAGGTCTCTTGCGGCTCTGGTGTTATGGGCCAAAGGGTTGCTACCCCTGCCGGAGCTGGACAGATACTGGAGGCCTAAATTTATCTACGGGCAAACTGTTCACGAGCAGTGTCCCAGGGCGGGTTCATACGCAGCAGGGGACTTCAGGGCATACCCGGGCGAGAACAGCTACAGATGTCTCTATGCGGTAGGCTGTAAGGGGCCTATCTCCAACTGCCCGTGGAACAAGCTGGGCTGGGTTAACGGCGTTGGAGGCCCTACGAGGACGGGTGGTGTCTGTATCGGGTGTACTATGCCCGGTTTTACTGACGCGTACGAGCCGTTCTACAAGCCTCTCCAGGCTCCACGTGTTCCCAGCGGCCTGGAAAGCGTAGCTGCGGTTGCCGCACTGCTCGCGGGTATCGGGCTAGCCTATGGTATATCTAAGGATATTGAAAGTAAGAAGGCAAGTTCATTAAAGGAGGTGGGGGGTGAGGCTTAATGAGTGTTAGGGAGGTTTTTATAGACCCTATTACGAGGATTGAAGGCCACCTTGCGCTGCGGGCTCTTGTGGATACGACTACAAGGAAGCCTAGTGAGGTATGGGTATACGCCACAATGTTCCGCGGTTTCGAAGTTTTTCTCAGGGGTAGACCGCCAGAGGACGCGATCCACATAACCTCGAGGATTTGTGGAGTGTGTGGAGCAAGCCACGCGAACGCGTCGATGCATGCCGTCGATATGGCTTACGGTGTTGTTCCAGAGCCTCTAGGCGTGGTGCTAAGAAACATGGCTTTCGCTATGACTGATCCCCTATACGACCACCCCTTGATCTTGAATATGCTCGGCGGGCCCGACTATAGCGAGCTCATAGTGAAGAAGCTGACACCCAGGGTATGGGCTGACGCTGAGAGGACTGATGCTCCTCACAGGGATATTCACGGGTTCTCAAAGATATCCGATATAATGCGTGCTTTAAACCCCATTGAGGGCAAGATATGGCAGCTGACCGTTAAATATCAGCGCATAGCTAGGGAGGGAGGTGTCTTAATATACGGCAGGCACAGCCACCCGAGCACTATAATTCCGGGCGGTATTTCTACTGATCTCACGAACGCAGAATACCTGCTTATAGGCTACACATATCGTTTGACAAAGTTAACAGCGTGGGCGAAATTCCTATACGCTATCTGGCAGGACATAACCTGGTTCTACGAAGAGTATGAGAACTACAAGGATCAAGGGCTAACCTATAGAAGACACAACATGGTTAGCGGTGGTGTCTTCGACGATCCGGAGGTTTATTCTTCTCTCGGCGAGACGCCTGAGGACATTTACAAGAACATCGACAAAGCCGCCTCAAAGCGTACCATTAAGCCGGGGGCATTCGTGAACGGCGAGCTAGTCACAAAGAGCTACAAGGAGATAAACCTGAGTATCATGGAACAAGTAGATAGATCCTTCTATGAAGACTGGGCAGGAAAGTTCCCATTATATACGGACAAGGATCCCGAAGGTAACCCGCTCCTATGGGGCAAGCAGGACCCAGCATACCATCCCTGGAACAAGATAACGATTCCTAAACCGGGCGCCAGGGACTGGAACGGAAAGTACAACTGGGCTGCAACAGTACGCTTTGTCTGGAAAGATGGTACAGTGGTTCCATTCGAGGTTGGGCCAATCGCAAGGTTAACGGTAACGGCCTACCAGCCAAACGATTTCGGCAGCGGGAACGGCGTATTGAAGGTTACCCTGCCTAGAAGCGGCGGCGCTGACGACCTACCGGCAAGTGTGGTGGAAGAGATGACCCTCGAGTGGAAGGCTCCACAATACTCCACTACGCTTCAAAGAGTCCTTGCACGAGCATTTAATGTGGTCGTGGACGTAGCTGATGCATGGCATAATGTCTTGAGAGCTGTAGAACTCGTCCGAAGCGGGAAGACAAAGACGTCTAGGCCATGGGTTGCCCCATCCCGAAGAACCTTTGGTGTAGGCTTCACGGAGGCGCCTAGGGGAACAGTCAGACACTGGGTTATACAGGAGGGAGGAAAGATCGTTAACTATCAGATACACGCGCCGACAACCGGCAACGTTTCACCCAAGGACAAGTGGGGCATGTCTCCCTTCGAGCAGAGCGTGGCTAACAGTGTCATCACAGAGGAAGTGCCTCCCGAGAAGTGGGAAGGTCTTGACTTTGTAAGGGCGATCAGGAGCTTTGACCCTTGCATAGCCTGTGCAGTCCATATACAGGTTGGGAACATAAAGACAATAAAGAAGATGATAGTGAGGTGAAAAAAGAATGGATCTCCTTGACATCGCGATATACCAAGCCCCCCCTATAGTCATAGCAATCTTCCTTTTGGGAGTAGGCTACCGGTTAGGGAAGTATGTCTTCCTATGGCGGGGTAGACCATCAGCTCCTAGGAGGGAAAGACCATTCCTTAGCCTGCTAGTGGGTCTAGTTTTCACTTTCCTGGATCCACTAATTCAAGGACTGAAGCGCAGGAAAAGCGACTTTATCGGCGGGCTAGTCCTGTTACATATCCTAGGAGTCATCCCCCTAATATTCCTATTAGCACAGCACGTAGCAATGTTTTCATACTGGTTCCCGCCATACTCGCTTCTCAAGCCCCTAGCTATACCATCTTCGATCACCTCATCGGATCTCGTCGTCTTGTCACACGTAACACCCGCCTCGGACATGTCCTGGACATTCGTCAACACGCTCTGGGGGCCATTGGTAGTGCTTCTCAACGGGGATCTGTTGGCAATACTTGCGATCCTGGGAGTCTCGTACAAGATAGGTGACAAGATAGTAAGGGCTTTTCACAGGCTAGGAAACACCCGTATAGGTGACTGGTATGCTTTAATCCTACTACTAGCCATACTCGTGACGGGCTTCATGGCTACTCATCATCTGCCTTCAGGTGAGATAGGGACTTATCGTTTTGTCCTCGGGACTCATATACTCCTTGCAGAACTCCTGGTCGCGACACTACCCTTCACCAAGTTCTGGCACTTCGTCTTCGGTTACTGGTACGGTAAGCTTCACGAGTGGTACGACCTTAAATTTAATAGGGGAGCACTATGAGTGGCTGGGAAAACTTCAACCCTGAGGAGGCTAAAGTCGCGATGGGCTCTGCTCTAAAACACCTTGACCCAGTTATGCTACACTTTTTCGAGAACTGCGTGAACTGTGGGTTATGCGAGGTCAACTGTCCATACACCGCGGCCGGTGAAGAGTACGGTCCAGTAGAAAAGGCTGAACTACTTAGGAAGCTTTACAGAGCCCAGGTACAAATTCTCCCAAGGATATTTCCTTGGCTCTTTGGAGCAGGACCGCCTAAAACCAAGGAGGAGGTCGATGAGTGGGTCGAGAAGGCCTACAGGTGCACAAACTGTGGGCTATGCTACGTTACATGTCCCTTCGGAATCCACAGCGGAGAAATGATAAAGGTACTTAGAGGGTACTTGGCGAGGGTTGGAAGGGTTCCCACCCTGCTTAAAGCCATGATAGATGCTGAAGCCTCGAACACCCTTCTAGAGAACAAAGGCCTAAAAGAGATTTGGAGTAATATGCTCGACAAGTTAAGGGAGGAGGGTGTGGAGTTCAACAAGAAGAACGCCAAATACCTCTATGTAACATCACTGGCTGAGGCCATGATGACACCGGGCTCCGTTATAGGCGCAGTTAAGCTCTTCAAAAAACTTGGGATAGACTGGACGATGTCTGACCAGCCGCTCTCGATGAGGGCTCCTATAGGGTCTTTGGCCGGGGACGATGAGGCGACACGTGTAGTGGCGAGGCGCATCTATGACTACATTAAGGATATGAATCCAGAGTACATTGTCTTGAGTGACGGAGGGTATCCTTATACATTCTTCAGGTTCGACCTTCCTAGAATCATCGGAGAGAAGCCGAGTTTCAAGGTTGTTCACATTGTGGAGCTTGTTGAGGAGGCACTGCATGAAGGCAAGATAAAGTTTAAGACGACCAGCGAGAGCGTCACATGGCACAGTCCGTGCAAAATGGGCCGTTTCGGAGGGCTTATCGAGGAGCCCGTGAAGGTTTTAAGCCAGGTTTCCAGCGGCTTCGTGAAGCTTGGGAGTCACGGTATATTCAACAAGTGTTGCGGGGGAGGTAGTTCGATAGCATGCATCGTGCCACCGACACAAGAGATGATGGAAAAGATTCTAGGTATGAGCCTTCAATTGACAGCCTCTGAGAAGTCTTTCCTCGACAAGCTGTACAAGGACATGCTCGTGGCAGGTAAGGCGAAGGTCGACGAGATTAAGGAAACGGGAGCATCAACAGTTGTAACGGCATGCGTCGGCTGCATGCATACTATCGGGATGACGACAAAGGCTTACGGAGTAAACGTAAAACTTAAGATGCTATCTGAGTTTCTCGCTGAAAATCTCGAGTAATTTTTTATTTTTTACCCTCCTTCATTGTTCATTTTCGAATTAATATTAAAAAATTTAACATTATATGTCCCTCAGCTGACAGCTGGAGCCATCAGCCGTTACAACTTTGCCATTAACCAGCCTGAAATAGGGCTCACGTTTAGAGTTTACCTCTTTTATTGCCTCCATTAGGGCATTTATTTTCTCGTCCCCGTTGAGGCTCGGAGTTCTAAGAATTGGAAGGATATTTACGGTGTTGTCGTTTCTATTGAGACAAGGCTTTAACTTTGCATCATGTGTTAGCCGTATCCGCGTACACTTCTGGCAAAAGAAGGGATTACAGAAGTTGGCCAATATCTCAACTCTGACACCGTTATTAAGGACATAGACAGGCCTGTTATGTAGTTCTCTCCTTTCAACTTTAACCGTCATACTCTCGATTAATGGAAGGATTTTTTCGACTGGAAAATAGATCTTGTCGAACTGTTCCTTTCCCCTACCAGTAGGTATAAGCTCTATTATGTTGACATTCGCCTCAAACCTAGACGCGAATTCGAGTAAGTCGCGTACCTCGTTGGCGTTCAGGGCTGTCAGTACAAAGTTAAGCTTTACAGGGACTCCGTGCTCCCTCAAAGCCTTTAACCCATCTATTACTCTGTCTCGTCCATCGACTCTGGTTATGACACGGTATTTTTCGACGCTCACCCCGTGGAAGCTCACATTTATCCTGTCTAAACCTGCCTCAGTCAGTTTTCCAGCATATTCGGATAGATAGAACCCGTTGGTTGTCATTGATACTTCCACGTCTTTTCCAAGTTGCTTAATGCGGGAGACAATCTCTGCGATATCCCGTCGAATAAGAGGTTCTCCACCTGTAAGTTTGAAAGACTTTATTGAATGCTTATAGGCAGCACTCGCTACAAGCTCTATATCGTCGGCTGTCAGCTCATCCGGGGTATTTTCTTCACCTTCTCGGTGACAGAATATACAGTTGTAGTTGCATTTACCTGTCACAGAGATTCTAAGGTTATTCAGGGGCCTGCCAAATCTATCGACAAGCAATCAAACACCATTACGAAACTATTCGGGAAAAGATTTAAGCGTTATGTTCAGCTAAAATAATGATAGAGGTATAACTAAAGTAGAGTCTTTTTTGATAATCTTGGTTTTATTATTAATACTTGTCTACTCGGTTTTTGAACCTAACGATTTGTTAGGTGGCTCCGCTACATCCCTTACGGATCTTCTCAAGAAAGATCTTCCAGTATTAATATAACTTTCTGTAGAAAATTTTAAAAGCCAAGACACGATCGCTTGAATCAAACATAACAATTGAAGCGGAATGCTTAAAAAATCACTTCTAAGAGAGACCACAATGACTCAGCAGGGATTTAAAAACAAACGTGCACTAGTCGGAACGACTGCACTTGTAGTTGTAGCCCTTTTCCTTGGAGTCATACTAGGATACTTTATAGCCCCTAGACAATCATCCTCAGCATCCACTCAGATAATAACGGTTCCTATAGGAGCACTTCTACCACTTACAGGAGACCTTTCATCCTTCGGTAAGAGAAACCAGCACGCCCTCGAGCTTGCGGTTCAGGATATTAATGCTTTCGCCGAGAGTGTTGGGTCTCCTTTCCGTTTCAAGCTTTTAGTCGAGGATACTGCTACTAGCCCTGAGCAGGCTAGGGCCAAGATACAGGTTCTAGCTGCTCAAGGCGTCCAGGCCATAGTTGGCCCCATGGCGAGTAGCGAGGTGAGCAGTGTTAAACAGTTCGCAGACGCCAACAAGATAGTTATAATTTCTCAGTCGTCAACGGCCCCCTCTCTAGCTATTCCGGGTGACTATATCTTCAGGGTGGTTCCCAATGATAACTATCAGGGTAGGGCCCTGGCCAGGCTTGTGTGGAGTAGTGGCTTCAAGTCTGCGGTCGTCATATACAGGAACGACGCCTGGGGCAAGGGGCTTTACGACTCCTTCACTGCTAGGTTCCAGGAGCTCGGCGGGAGGGTTGCAGGCATACCCTACGACCCCAACGCCCAGGACCTCTCAGGGGAGGCTGCGAGGCTCGCGCAGCAGGCCGCGGCCCTAGGCCCTGACACAGCAGTTGTGCTCGTGAGCTTCGAGGACGACGGGATAAGGGTGATACAGGCTGCAGCACAAAACCCCACGCTAGCCCACCTCAAATGGTTCGGAACAGATGGTTCCTCAGGCTCGTCTAAGATGGCTCAACAGATCGGAGACATTATCGTTTCCTTAGGAGGTCTTCCAAGCACCAACTGGGAGCCGGCTTCAAACCCGCTTCAGACAGCCTTTAAGGCCCGCTTCAAGAGTATTTACGGAGAGGATCCGGATGCTTATTCTATGAATGCTTATGATGCTGCCTGGCTAATAGCCCTAGCAGTAATGACGACAGGACAATACAACGGCGAAACAATAGCAAAAGCACTACCAACAATAGCACAACACTACTACGGAGTAACAGGAAACACAGCACTAGACCAAAACGGAGACAGATCAGCGGGAGACTACGCTGCATGGGCAATCGTAAAAACACAGGAAGGTTACAAGTGGGTCACCGTGGCAACATACACAACAGCTAGTGACACCTGGTCACCTGTGGGGAGCTAAGATGCTGAGTGAAGGACTACTAATGACTAGGAATGTTTCAAAAAGCTTTGGAGGAGTTGTAGCACTAAAAAATGTTAGCGTCTCAGTTAGGCCGCAAACCCTAACCCTCGTAATTGGACCCAATGGTAGCGGGAAAACGACGCTGATAAATGTCATAGGCGGGATCCTACAGCCGGACGAGGGACACGTGTATTTTTCCGGATTAGACATCACCAAACTTTCACCACATGAAAGGTTTCGGCTTGGTCTCGCACGCACTTTTCAAACCCCCCAGTTATTCACCAGTCTAAGTGTGCTTGAGAACGTCCTGGTCCCCGATAGAAGCTATTACGAAGAAAGAGTGATAGAGATACTTTTAAACAATGTTTGGAGGATAAAGGAAAAAGAGTATGTCGAGAAGGCGTTCAGCATTCTCCGTTTACTCAACCTTGATAGACTCTGGGATGCATCTGCACGCGAACTCAGCGGAGGTCAAATGAAACTCCTAGAACTTGCTCGTGTACTCATGAGCGACCCTAAGCTAGTCATCCTAGACGAGCCCCTAGCCGGAGTAAATCCATCCCTGGCAAATGAAATAATGGGGTATCTTACCAAACTGCGAAGCGGTCTCGGGACAACGTTCCTAATCATCGAGCACCGTTTAGACATAGCTCTGAAATATGTAGACCATGTGATCGCCATGCATCAAGGGCAAGTTATTGCCGAAGGATTACCGGATGAGATAGTGAAGCATCCGGCAGTCGTAGAAGCCTACCTGGGTGGCTAAGTTGGGATTACTAGTTGTCGAGAATCTCTCTGTTGGCTATGAAAAAATGGAGATTGTATCCGGTGTTAACTTTACCGTAGAGAAGGAAGAGATCTTTGTGATCGTGGGACCTAATGGTAGTGGAAAAAGCACCTTGCTAAAAGGCCTGTTTGGCCTCGTTAGGATTTTTGGGGGGAGAGTTATACTCGGGGGTCGCGACATAACACACCTTCCACCCTACAAGCGTTCTCTCCTGGGTCTAAGCTACCTGCCACAACTCGGAAACACCTTTGAAAGCCTTACCGTTTGGGAAAACCTCGTTCTAGCGGCACATGACCTGCCCCGAGACGAGTTTACGGGAAGGTTAGAAAACGTCCTAGAAATCCTCCCAGATATTAAACGCTTCATGAATAGGAAGGTTCATACGCTGAGCGGAGGTGAGCGGCAAATGTTAGCCCTAGCGATGGGGCTTCTCAGAAATCCCTTCCTACTTATGATGGATGAGCCTACAGCAGCCCTTTCACCTAAGCTAGCCTCGAGAGTTTTTCAACAAGTCCTCGAACTCAGAAAGAATCATGGTCTCTCGATACTATTAGTTGAACAAAACGCGCTGAAGGCGCTTGAAATTGGTGACAAGGCCCTCCTATTAGTCTCCGGACAGCCAAAGTTCTATGGCCCTGCCCAGGATTTATTAAAAAGCGAGGAGCTTGCCAGGCTCTATCTAGGAGTCTAAGCCGTATATGAGGGTTGGATTATGTTAGAAGAGATTTTTCTGAACGGCCTCATTTACAGTAACCTGCTAGCACTGCTCTCCATAGGATTGTCATTGACCATGCTAACCTCAAAGGTCTCAAACTTTGCGCAAGGTGATTTCGCAGTCGTTGGAATATATGCAGCCTATACAACAAGTCTACTCACGCGAGTCACGCCTTACATGCTTCTTCCAATAGCGTTTCTTGTCGGAGCTGCTGTAGCTGCAGGAGTATACTTGCTCGTGTTTGACAAGCTTAGAGGCAAGGCCAACCTAGTAACACTGATGATTGTCTCGATCGCGATTGACATCATCCTTAGAGCCTCAACCCAAATCTACGCAGACTTGCTTCAATCATCACTACACGTGTTTGGGAGAGGCTTCATATTCAACGACATAATGTATAATGTAGCCGGCACGAGGGTTAGCGGTGTTCTCATATACTCAACGGTAACAACCATTTTCCTGCTTGCTCTACTATACGTCTTACTCTTTAAGACTAAACTTGGTATCGCTATGAGGGCATCAATTGAAAACCCCTCTCTGGCAGAAACACTTGGCATAAATGTAAGAAAAGTCTTCACGATAAGCTGGGGCTTGTCAGGTGGGCTTGCAGCAGTTGCCGGGGTATTTTTACCCTTCAGAATGCCAGTAAACCCGGACACAGGATTCGCGATCCTACTTTCCATATTCGCAGCCGCTACTGTCGGAGGCATGACGAGTCTTGCAGGAAGTGTCCTTGGCGCGTATATCCTAGGCTTTTCAGAGACAGTCTTCACATTCTTACTCTCAAGCATTGGTTTAAGCACCGCGTACCGCCCGGCACTTGCCTTTACAGCTATAATTCTTACTCTCCTGGTAGCCCCAGGAGGACTATCATCGCTCTGGAACAGGAAAGGGTGAAAACTTGTGGACCTATTACTTTTCCTATTGGATCTCGGTGTTCTCTACAGCATCTACGCGATTCTAGCCATCTCTGTTGAAATAGAGTATGGTGAACTAGGCATACCAAACTTTGCCAAATCGGCTATGTATGCTCTGGGAGCTTACTCTGTTGGAGCTCTCGCGACACGCATAGGTGTATGGCTGATGGGCGTCACATGGCAAGGTGAGTTCAAGAATACAAGCTGGGTGTATGCGACTCTAGTCTCTTCAAATATTTCGAGAAATCCCTTGCTAGGGATAATCATCTTTGTGATTCCACTTATCGTGGCTTTGCCAATTGCAGCGTTCCTAGGGTTGATCGCATCCTATCCTGCGCTGAGACTGCGCGAAGATTACCTAGGCATAACCCTTATAGCCTTCAGTGAGCTGGTTCGGGTATTTGCTCGAAACTACGAGCCCTTGCTGGGCGGAACCTTTGGTGCTGGTGTACCCAATTTTCTTGCTTTTCTCCCTGTTCAGCTGAGAAGTCTTGCTTTCTTTGCCATTGCTATTGGTCTTCTGCTCTTGATATGGGCTTTATATTACAGGCTTACAACATCGCCCTTTGGAAGGGTGCTGCGCGCTATTCGTGATAACCAGGTGGCAGCTCAAAGCCTCGGCAGAGACATAGTTAAGATTAGGGCAATCGTACTTGTCATCGGCTCCATGCTGGCTGCCATTGCAGGGGTACTCTACGCCTTTTACGTAGGGTCTGTCAATCCCGATGATTTCACAGTTATGAAGACATTCATTGTTGTCTTGATGGTCGTTATCGGGGGTAAGGGAAGTCCTATGGGTCCTCTTGCCGGTGCTGGAGTATACATCGCTTTAGACAGATCCATAACGTTTCTAAAGCAGCAAGTAAGCCTACCCATCGACATAAACTATTTCTCGTATATCTTGTTCGGGGTTCTCCTAATCTCGGTTATAATGTGGCGTCCCGAGGGCCTTATACCTGAGAAACCTCCCCTAACAGTAAGCGGGTCTACCCTGGAGGTGCGCGAAAAACAAGGCTCTAGCTGAATTCGTCATTTGTTGAATATAGCTTTAGGAAATTGTTAAGTATTATAGTCTTTAATTATAAAAAGACTTTTAATACGATTACATGAATAGAATGGTGGCAATCATTGTCCAAGTCTTCCCTAGAATTATTACTCAGACCCGAATCTATAGCTGTTGTCGGCGCCTCTCGTAGTCCTGAAAAAATTGGTTACCAAGTTGTGCGGAATCTTCTAGAAGCCGGGTTTCCAAGGGAGAAGATATTTCCTGTGAATCCCCATGCAGATGAAATCCTAGGCCTGAAATGCTATAGGTCTCTGCTAGAGATCCCCTACGACGTTGATCTCGCCGTTATCGTCGTTCCAGCCCCCGCGGTTCCCGACATCATAGACGAGGCGGGCAAGAAAGGGGTGAAGGCCATAGCTGTGATAACTAGCGGGTTCAAGGAAATTGGTAACTACGAGCTTGAGCGAAAACTCGTCGAGGTCGCGCGTAAGTATAATATGCGTCTGCTCGGGCCGAATATAGTAGGAATATGTGACACCGTCAAAAATGTTAATGCAAGCTTTTGCCAGGGGCTTCCGAGCCGTGGAGAGATAGCGTTTATAACGCAGAGCGGCGCCTTGGGAATAGCGCTGGTAGGCTGGACTAAGCTTAAGGGTATAGGGTTATCGGATCTGGTAAGCTTGGGGAATAAAGCCGACGTGAATGAGATCGATCTTTTAGAGTTTTTCGAGGATGATAATCACACCCGTGTAATAACAGCTTATCTAGAGGGAATCGAAGATGGACGCCGTTTCATGGAGGTTGCCAGACGTGTGGTCAGGAAGAAGCCAATAATAATCCTGAAAGCCGGACGGGGTGCCAGGACAGCAGGTGCAATAAAGTCTCATACAGGCTCACTTGCGGGAAGCTTCGCAGCCTTCGAAGCTGCATTCAAGCAAAGCGGAGTGTTACTTGCTGACAGCTTTATCGACCTCTTCGACTGGGCTGTTGCGTTAGCGAAAAGCTACTTGCCTACTGGGCCAAACGTCGTTATCTTGACTAACGGTGGCGGAGCCGGTATAATGGCTACCGATGCCGCTGAAAACTGGAAAGTCAAGTTGATGGATATACCTGAGGATCTTGCTGGAAAACTAAGGAAACACATGCCACCTTTCGGCAGTGTTTTCAACCCCATAGATTTGACAGGCATGGCTGATGCTGAACAATACTATGGAGCTCTCAAAGACCTCCTGTTAGACACACGGGTGAATGCCGTAGCGGTTTTGTATTGTCATACAGCGATAACTAACCCGCTCGAGATAGCACAGGCCCTAGTGAGAGCTGTGAGAGAGACAGGAAGCAAGAAGACGATCGTGGCTTCCTTCATCGGGGGAGAAGAGGTAAGCAATGCATGTAGTTTTCTCACTGAAAACAACATACCATGCTATGAGTCACCCGAAAAGGCGATTGCGGCTCTCGGCATACTCTACAAGTATTCTAAGATTCGTGAACGGGTCGAGAAGAAAACACACATCAAGGTACAAGCGGATATTGATAAGGCACGTGAACTAATTTCGAGCGTTTTAAGGGAGGGCAGATATGTTCTAACACCTGCTGAGGCTGCAAGACTCGTGTCGTTCTACGGGATACCCGTTCTACAGAAAATCCTAGTAAGGTCACCGGAGGAGGCCTTAAGGACAGCCAGAGCTCTCGGCTATCCCGTGGTTATGGAGGTGGAGTCGCCGGACATCCTCCACAAGAGTGACATAGGTGGCATAATCCTAAACATTGATAGTGATGAGGCGGTTTTAGAGGCTTATAACAAGATCATGGATAACGTGGCTAAGAAAGCCCCCTCTGCTAGGGTGCAAGGCATAATTGTACGAAAGATGGCGGAGAAGGGTAAGGAGGTCGTTATTGGTATCCATCGAGACCCCGTCTTCGGGCCACTCGTAATGGTTGGGAGTGGTGGAGTACTAGTTGAACTGATAAAAGACGTAAGCTTCCGAATAGCTCCTCTCGCACTCGAGGATGCCGCCGAAATGCTTGAAGAGACCAAGGTCTACACTATACTGAAAGGCTACCGGGGCGAGCCCCCCTCAGACATAGACTCAGTTATCGACACCTTAGTGAAGATCTCTCAACTCGCCCTGGATATTCCCGAAATAGAGGACATAGACATCAATCCATTCTTCGTTTATGAGCAAGGTCGGGGAGCACTAGCAGTAGATGTGAAAGTTACCTTGGTGAAGCCAAGATAAATTATTGATTAGGTTAAATCATTATCCCAGTATTTTTAGTTTTGAGATTGTACGCTCTACTCACCCAAGACTTGAACTACTACCTTGCGGCTAGACCTAGGGCCATCCATTTCCACGAGGAATATTTCCTGCCAAGTTCCGCGGAGGAGTTGGCCGTTAAGTATCGGGAAGACAAGGTGAGCCCCTATTATCGCGGAGGCTATGTGAGCGTGTGCATTATCATCTATCCTATTATGAAGCCAGGGCTTATTTGGCGGTATCAACTCCCTTAATTGATTCAGGATATCTCTTATGAGGCCTGTCTCGTTCTCATTAGCTATGAGTGCGGCTGTCGCGTGAGGTACAAATATTAGGCAAATACCATTCTTAACATTCGACTCTCTGACTATTTTTTCCACGTAACCGGTTATGTTGATCAACTGGAACTTCTCACTCGATGAGACTTCTACAATTCTCGTGAAGACATGCATCGATTTGCTGTATAGAGTATAAGCTTATATAATTCGCCTTCTCAGAGCTTCCACTATCAATAACAGGATTAATCCGGTAAGACTCGTGTGTATGGAGCCTCTATACCATAAACCATTTCTTCCAAGTATTGAAGACCTCCTATAGCAACTCGTACCCCGCTCTTAACGGCTTTAAACGCACACTCCAACTTATGGGCTAGCCCTCCTGTGACATCTATCCCAGCCTCGGTACTCTCAGGCAAAGTTGAGCCTGGTCTTATTGCGGGCAATAACTTAGCCCCCGGCTGACCTGGAGGTCTATCGTACACTCCTCCAGAACCCATGACGAATACGAGTGTATCAGCCTTAAGCTCTACAGCAAGATATGAGGCTATGTCGTCACCCGACAATATCGACAAGCCGCGAACAGTGTCTATGACGGCGTCGCCGTAGAGTACAGGAACTATTAGTCTCTCCAGGAACATTCGCACAATCTCAACGTCGAGTTTTCTCATGATGCCGTTCATGCTGACCGCTATAGCGGATGTCTGGATCCCGACTGCCGGGATCCCCTTACTTAAGAGTTTTTCGACAACCTGTAGGTTGAGATAGCTCATCCAGTACCGCGTTTCTGCGAACCCGAATGCTTTCTCAAGTGATATTCCTCCCGCTGAAAGACCATACTTAGCAGCTGTAGGGTGGCCGAAGGAACCGCCTCCGTGGACAATAAGGAGACTAACACCCTTACTGTACAAGTTGGCTATGCGCTCCGAAAGAGTCTTAAGGTTATTTTCTCGTAGTGTGTAGGGGCTGTTTTTATCGGTGATGGCCGAGCCTCCTACCTTGATGACCGCTAGCATGCCCTCTGCTCCCTCGAAATCTCCTTGACTAAAACTCTCTTTTCTCGATAAACACTGCAAGCTCACGCAGCATTTCCCGGTAATTACTAGCAGGTAGTTTCTGCAACGCGGAAATCGCATGAAGAGTGTATTCCGATCGTAGTTTCTCAGCACGTCTAAAGGCATTAGTTTTCTTGATCTCGTCGACGGCTGCCGCAACCTCTTCCCAGGAAACCTCGGGCTTCGAAATGGTCTTATACAAAAGGCTATCTTCACCTAGCTCCTCGAGGGCCAGTTGAACCACAACGTTTCCCAGCTTATGTTCCTTTATATCTCCTCCGACCTTTTTGCCTGTTTTCCTCGCGTCCCCAAAAATATCAATTATGTCGTCGCTGATTTGGAAAGCGATGCCTATATTACGGCCGTATTCTCTTAATGCCTGAATAATTTCCTCTTCGACTATTCCCACCGAAAGGCCTCCAAAAACACATGACGTCTCGATGAGCACGCCGGTCTTCTTCTCGATCATGTTAAGATAATCCTCTAGTGAGATTTTTCGGTACCTGTTAGCCACAATGTAGGGTTCGTCCTCGCGTCCACTCTGCTCAAAGAGTATGTCGAGGCGTTCTCCGTCTGTTAAGAGTTTTATGGTGCGAGCCATGATGTCGTGGAATGTCTTAGGATCCCGTGTATCAGACAAGGCGTCAGCTATACTCTCGCGATAGTGAACTGCTACAAGGATCGCAGTGCTGAGCCCATACTTTTTCCAAACAGTGGGATAGCCCCTCCTAACCTCGCTATGATCAATTATGTCGTCTAGGATAAGCGAGTAATTGTGAGCCAGCTCGACGGCTGCAGCTGCCGGGTAAGCCTCCTCGGCCTTACCCCCTACAGCTAGTGCAGAAATAATAGTCAGGGCAGGCCTGACTCTTTTACCACCGATCTTAATTGGGTAGAGAACTGCTTCTTGGAACTCCGGGTTAGCATTTTTTAACAAATATTTCTCCATTATTGGGTCTATTTTCTTGCCATATTCTGCAAGTAAACTGACAGGATCACTCATTTACACGGCACCATGACAATCTTATCCGGCCTTTCAAGCTTTTAACAATTATGTGGTTATTTATGACGTTATATGCCGCGTTATAATGGTTAGAGGTGATTCATCACAAAAGTGTTTTGCAAAGTGTCACCGAAAATAATTTCTAACTTATCTTTATAACTAACCACGGGTTTACGCATGGATGTATTTCTTCTTGGACACCTAGTAGTAGACATAATCGTGCGAAAGGGCAACGTGAGGCGAAATCTCGGCGGAACAGTGACCTATGGCGCCATGGCGGCGCTTAGACATAGAGCAAGGCCACACATTATCTCAAAGATTGGCATAGATTTCCCGGACGAGTACTTCTTATTCCTCTCGAGAAGC
Source organism: Thermofilum uzonense (assembly GCF_000993805.1). Taxonomy (NCBI): domain Archaea; kingdom Thermoproteati; phylum Thermoproteota; class Thermoprotei; order Thermofilales; family Thermofilaceae; genus Infirmifilum; species Infirmifilum uzonense. Next base: position 1,275,321 of record NZ_CP009961.1, on the reverse strand, counting down.
GGTGTAGATACCACCTATATAACTGTCTCAAAAGATCTTCCTACTACTAAATTTAAACTAATTTATGAGGACTCTGACCGGACACTCTACCTGCTCTCACGCTGCGAGGATATCTTGTCAAGTGATGTTCCCCTAGAGAAACTCAAAGGTAATATAGCGATTATAGGGACACTCATCGGTGAAGTCTCGCCGGGAGTTGTCCAAGAGGTTTCTGAGAAAGCCGCACTAGTGGCTAGTGACCTGCAAGGCTATTTAAGGCGTGTCACACCTGATCGAAGAGTCATATTAAGCTCATCTCGTGAGGCATCTCTTGTGGCATCTCTCTCTGATATCGTCCATGCAGAGATCAGTGAGGGTAAAACACTCCTCGGCGATCTTCCGCCAGAGATTATTGCCAAAAAGCTCGTAGAGCTGGGTGCTGGAGTAGCCCTTGTAACACTTGGGGAAATCGGGGCGTATATCGCTACGTCTAATAAAACCTTCTTTGTACCCCCAGCTGAATCCAGCCGTGTGGTCGATAGAACTGGAGCCGGGGACGTCTTTACAACTGTCTTTGCTATTGAGTATCAGCGCTCGGGCGACATAAAAGAGGCTGCAAGTTATGCGTCTGCAGCCACCTCTTACCTTGTCGAGAAACCCGGAATAGATGGCTTGAAGAATAGATGGGAACTAGCCGGTAGGGCTGAGAAGGTTTTAATGAATATAAAGGAACTATAAATTCTTCGCCGTTAATTTTTTTATAATATTATCATGAATATATGCAATATGAGCTCACTGGTTGAAGACATAAACATCAGGATTAGAGAGGCCTATGACATCCTATCACCAGTAATTCACCACACACCTTTAATGCCGAGCAAGACTCTGAGCGACATGACTCAAGGCGAAGTTTTACTCAAACTAGAGAACTTTCAGAAAACAGGAGCATTCAAGGTTCGCGGCGCCTACTATAAGCTCAGCAAGCTCAAGCAAAAGGAGGGGGTTTCCCGAGTGGTGGCGGCAAGCTCGGGGAATCATGCTCAAGGCGTGGCTTATTCGGCGTCACAGCTAGGCATTGCGGCGACGATTTTCATGCCGCGTTACACTCCTTTCTATAAAGTCAACGCCACTAAAAGTTATGGCGCGCAAGTGATTCTGCACGGTGAAACATACGACGAATCATACAGGAAGGCTCTGGAGTTTGCTAACGCCCAGAAGATGCCCTTCATCCATCCGTTTGAGGATCCAGACATCATAGCAGGACAAGGTACCATTGGTGTCGAGATTTTCAAGGATGCACATCGAGTCGACGTTGTAGTCGTACCTGTGGGGGGTGGAGGGCTAATCTCAGGTATTGCTGTCGCTCTCAAGAAGCTAAATGATAAGATAAAGATCATTGGTGTTCAACCCTCTGGTGCGCCAGCAATGTATCTCTCTTATAAGCAGGGTAAGCTTGTGGAGACACCTAACGTGTTCAGCATAGCCGACGGCGTCATTGTTAAAAAGCCTGGGGAACTGACGCTGAAGATAATGGAGGAGGTCGTTGACGACATGGTTCTAGTGGACGACAAGGACACTGCGAGAGCGGTGTTCGTCCTATTGGAGAGAGCTAAGACCGTCGCCGAGCCCGCGGGTGCACTATCTGTGGCAGCACTTCTTTCAGGGGCCATCGACGTTAAAGGTAAGCGGGCTGTTGCTGTGGTCTCGGGCGGTAATGTTGAACCCTCCCTATTGTCACGGATAATCACACAAACGCTGTTCGTCGAGGGTAGACAGGTCAAGATTCGGGGAATGCTTCCCGACAGGCCAGGACAGTTGAAGAGAGTTATTGACGTAGTCGCTGACCTGGGATTAAATATCATATCTATAGAGCATGAACGTGTGAATCCTCTTGTGGCTCCCGGCCTCGCAGAGGTAACTCTTGGTATTGAGGTCCCCTCACGTGAAGTTATTAACCTGCTAATTGTAAGATTAAAGGAGCAAGGTCTCAGCTTTGAGGTGGTTTGAATGTCAAAGGAGGTAATTTTTACTGATAAGGCTCCAAAGCCTATAGGACCTTACAGCCAGGCAGTCAAGGCGGGAGGATTCATTTTTGTAGCTGGACAGATTCCGATAGATCCTAAAACGGGGGAACTAGTGACGGGGGGTATAAGGGAGCAGACGAAGCGCGTATTTGAAAACATAAAGGCGATCCTTGAAGCAGTGGGCGCCAGTCTCGAGGACGTTGTTTACGTCACTGTGTACCTTAAGGATCTAGGGATGTTCAAAGAGTTTAACGAGGTATACTCCTATTACTTTCAGAAAGACCCCCCGTCTAGGGTGACAGTCCAGGTAGCCGACCTCCCTCGAGGGGCTCTCATAGAAGTCTCCGTGATAGCAGCATCAAGACGATAAACACTGCTGCCGCCCTGCGTCACTGGGAGCCGGCTCCCGGTCATCTCTCTAAAGAGTTTTTCTCCTGGTGGTTGTAGCTTTTGCTTCTAGTCTTTTGCTGTGGCTTTGCTGTATGGGGGCGTAGGCTTCGATCTTGCTTGGTATTGGCGGGTTGTATCCCGCCTTTCTGGTGGTGTTCAAGCATGTGTTTATGTCAGCGTCGATCTCTAGGCTGCAGTTCCTGCACATGCATCGGAGCTTTCAGGGCGTACACCGGCATCCTCCCAGACTACAGGGTGGCGTTCGACAGCATGGATGCAATGCTGAGGGAGCTAGAAGAGTATAGGAGCAGGATTGAAGGCTTCCTCGAGGAATGGGAAGCGGAGAAGACATACTAGGATCTCTCCAAGATTATAGAGATGGGCTAGTGCGGGGGCCGGGATTCGAACCCGGGCAGGCCGACGCCAGCGGAGCCTGAGTGTGGGCCCCTCATAGGGACCGCCCCCTTTGACCTAGCTCGGGCACCCCCGCTAGTGATCATAACTGAGTGAAAAGTAAAATATTTTTCTTCCGTGAAGGCGGGAAAACATATATAAATTGTTTTTTCTTTATGCTGAGAGGGTTTCAATGGTCAAGGTATTTCAAGTCGAGGAAAGAGTTCCAGTACCAGAGAACGTAAAAGTTTCCATCAATAACAAGAGAGTTGTAGTCGAGGGGCCACTCGGAAGGACTGAAAAGGACTTTAGCTTTGCTAAGAAAATAGAGATCACATATGAAGACAATCAAGTGAAAATAGAGGCTTTTCTCGCCAACAAGAGGGAATACTCTCTTGTCAAGACAATCGCTGCGCACATCAATAATATGATTGTAGGGGTGACTAAGGGATTCCGCTACAAGATGAAAATAGTGTACGCACACTTCCCGATGAACATAAAGGTCGACAAGGATAAAGTGATCATCGAGAACTTTCTCGGGGAAAGAGGTAAGAGATATGCTGAGATTCTCCCAGGAGTTAAAGTGAAGGTCGAAAAGGAAGACATTATAATAGAGGGCATCGACAAGGAGGCTGTCGCCCAGACAGCCGCTAGGATTCATCAAGCAACTCAGTTGAGGGGCGATAGGAGGCCAAGTCCTCATGGACGCGAAGGAACAGGTCCTGGCGTGCTCGACGGGATCTACCTATACGCTGTAGAACACATGAAGGCTTAAACCTCATGCAGGTTCACATAGGAGTCGACGACACAGATTCTCCACAAGGGTTTTGCACGACATTCCTTGGTTTTCTACTTACTCTCGAGTTTAAGAGGCTTGGCCTCACATTCCTGGATTTGCCATATCTGGTCAGGCTAAACCCTAATGTTCCATTCAAAACGCGCGGCAATGCGGCTATATCACTTCACCTAGAAGCACCCAATTTGACCATAGAAGAAGTGGTGAAACTACTCTCGAATCTAATATCAAAGTATTCAGAGAAACATGGAAAGACTTCTCCCGGCTTTGTAGTTGTTGTTGGAGAAGTCAACGAGGAGTTAAGGAAGCTCTACTCCAGAACTTTGAGGGAAGTCGTCCCGCTATCATACGTCAAGGAACAGATCAAAAAAGGTGCCTACGGTGAGGTCGTGGTAGGAGGTATAGGTAGGGGTAGAGGCGTCGTAGGGGCTCTAGCAGCTGTGGGGGCTTATCCCCTCGAGGATTACACGTATGAGTTGCTCCTTTACAGGGATCACATGGAAAGAGAAACAAGTAAGTTGGTTGACGAAGAAATACTCATAGAGTTCGACAGGAAGCACAGACCGCTGGTATTCGCTACATATGACTACGTAGAAAAACGGCTGCTCGCGGTACCACGCGGAGCAGATCCCGTGCTGCTTGGAGTTCGTTCACTAAGCCCTAGACCTCTCTTAGAGTTTCTCGAGGTTTATGCCTCAAGGGCTTTAAAGAGCAAGCCGGTTGGCTACATCATCTATAAGACAAACCAGGCTACGAACAGTCATCTGCATCTTAAAAAAGAGGTGGGCCAGGTACGGCCATATGACTCCGTGGTAGTTGAGGGAGTCGTTAAGGGATACCCCAAGATAATCGAGTCGGGTCATGTTGTTGTCGAGCTCTGTGACGGTGAGGGTTGTGTTGAAGTAATGTTTTATCGCGAGACAGGCAGGCTTAACAGAGTTGCGAGGCTTCTTAGGCCAAGCGATAGGATCGAGGTTGGAGGTGGAATTATTCCTAGAAAAGGCTTAACCTTGAACGGAGAGTACGTGCGCATTATATCACTTCAGATGGACGTTATCATCCGAAACCCTATTTGTCCCAGATGTGGAGCACGGATGAAGTCGGCTGGTAAAGGAAAAGGTTACAAGTGTCTAAAATGTGGTTACAGGGCAAAAACACTCGAGAAATCTATAGAAGAGCGGCCCCGCATCTTAGAGCCGGGACTATACGTCCCCAGCATGAGAGCGTATCGTCACTTGACTAGGCCAAGAGAGATTGTAGGATTAGCACCGGAGCCTCTAGGAATTCTGCTTAGCAAAGGCGTCTTTGCTTCAAGAATGATTAGTCTGAATCCAGGGAAACAAGAAGAAATATGAAGACTATAATGTGGATGGTTTTCCGGGGGTTATGGGCCAAGGAAGTCCTCTATTCTTGGAAGCTTCTTTGGTAGACCCTTACGTTCCCTAATAGCGAGGGCTATCTCTTCTAGCTGTGAGGATGGGACGGGAGCCCATCTGTAGAATTCGTATGCAAAGAAAGCCCTCCCCTGTGTAGCCTCTCTTAACTCGTCTGCGATGTTAAAGCTTTCGGCAACGGGCAGCTCTGCCAAGACACGCATCACCATGCCCTTCTCCTCCATACCCATGATTTTCCCTCTGTGCCTGTTAAGGACATTAAGTACGCCGCTTACCTGAGCTGTAGGGACCTTAACGTCTACCTTCAGGATTGGTTCGAGAAGTGTTGGCTTACCCGAGAGAAGGGTTGCCATTATACTGTTCTTTGTCGCCGGCATTATCTGGGCGGGGCCTCTATGGGCAGGATCCTCGTGTAGCACGGCATCTACCAGAACAACTTTAACGCCTCTGACTGGTTCCTGGGCAAGAGGTCCAGCCTCCATTGTCCACCTGAAGCCCTGAACTATTGTGTCCTTTACTTCGCGAAGGTACTGTATACCCGAGGTCTTGTTTAATATTATGTTGAAGTTCTCATCGATGTCCCATATGTTGCGAGCCTCGTCTGTGTCCCATCCAGCGTATTCTCTTAGTATCTGAGCCCTTTCCCGCCAGTCTTGGTCCGCAAAAACCTTGCCTTCCTGGAGAAGTTTTATTGTTTCCTCGTTAAGTGGCTCTGCATAGAAGTAGAGCTTATTGTGCTTATTGGGTGATTTTCCTTCAAATACCTGGCCTTTCTCTCTTATAGTTTCCCTGTATCTCACGATAGGCGGAGACGTGACTATTTCAATACCCGTTCTTTGCTTAAGCTCCCAGAGTGTGATTTCTAGGTGCAACGTGCCCACACCGCTCAGGAGGTACTCGCCGGTCTCCTGGTTAATATATACTTTTAGCGTGGGGTCCTCTATGGCCAGTTTCCTCAAAATGTCCACGAGTTTTGGTAAGTCGCTACTTTTCTTAGGCTCCAATGCGATTGTCACAACGGGCTCCGCAACGTATGTCAGGTGTTCAAAGGGAGTCATTGAATCCTTGAATTTGGTGTCAACAACAGTTTCACCTGCTCTAGCCTTCTCCAAACCAAGCATAGCAACGATGTTTCCGGCAGATATTTGTTCTGTCTTCTCTCTATAGGGTCCCATGTAAAGGCCCACCTGGAGTACTCTAGCTGAGTCTTTTGCGTTGAGCAGGTAGACTTCTTGACCCTCTGTAACCGTTCCGCTGAAAACACGTCCCGTAGCGACATGACCTGCGTGCGGGTCTATAGTTATCTTGCTAACAGCGACCACTGTTGGCCCGTCGGGGTCACATTCGAGCATGGCTTTACCTATCTCGCTATTAAGATCTCCGCGCCACAGTTTCGGGACTCTATATCTCTGGGCCTCGCGTGGATTCGGTATGTGTTCTACAACCATGTCCAGAAGCGCAACGTACAGGGGGAACTCCTGGGCGAGCTGTTCCTTGTTATCATGCAGGTAAGCGTCCACAATATAGTCGAATTTCACCCCCTTCTCAATCGCGAGAGGGACGGTGAGCCCCCACTTGTGAAGCGCGCTTCCAAAGGCAACTTGTCCTTTCGAAAAATCAACCTTCCACTTGTCTTTGAACTCCTTGTCCGCGTAAAGGTCTATTAGAGCATTGAACTCCTTAACTATCTCGATAAAACGCTGCTGGATTTCTTTTGGCTCAAGCCGGAGCTCCTTAATCAGCCTATCAACCTTGTTTATATAAAGTAAAGGTCTAACATACTCCTGTAGCGCCTGTCTTACCACGGTTTCGGTCTGAGTCATTACTCCCTCAACAGCATCTACTACGACAATACCGCCGTCCATCATTCTAAGGCTTCTTGTTACATGTCCAGTAAAGTCAACGTGTCCAGGAGTGTCCACAAGGTTGATCACATAGGGCTTGCCATGCCACTCGTGGTAGAGTGAAACGTTGGCCGCTTTCACCGTCATCTGTCTCAGCTGCTCGATCTCGACGTAGTCTAGCGCTAGTGCCTGTCCAGCCACCTTAGGACTCAGGATGCCTGCCCCCATCAGGAGGGAGTCAGAAGTCGTAGTCTTCCCATGATCCACGTGGGCTAGAGTACCTATATTCCTCACTTGCTCGACGTTCCTCATTATTTTGACGATATCGGAGACCTGTTTATAGCGGACCATCCTTCACACCCATTTCGCTAACGAAAAACGGCTAACCTTTTATAAATCTTGTCGGGGTTCTCGTAGAGCCCGCCTACTTATACTGTTTTGGTTAAGCCGCCTGCGCCACTGAGGGCCTGCCCCCTTCACCCCTCTGGAGGGTTATGATTTGCTCCTGGCGGTGTTGTCTTTCTTCTTGGTGAGGTCTATGATGCCTTGGCATGTCGGGGTGTAGGCTTCGATTCTCGTCTGTGTGGGCGGGCTGCATCCTGTTTTGTGGGCGATGTTTAAGCATTCGTTGATGTCTGCGTTTACCTCGAGGCCCCCAGTCTTGCACATGCTTCGCTACGCTGTCGTCCTCCCAGACTACATGGTAGCGTTCGACGGCATCGATGCATTGCTCAGGGATCTAGAAGAACATCAAAGCAGGATCGAAGGACTCCTCGAGGAATAGGAGACAGAGAAGACATATTAGTGATCCCGCAAGATTATTGTTCGGTTTATCCTGGCTATTTTCCCGACTGGGACTTGACCAGAGGATGTAGAGCCACGTATTACGTCATAGGAAGCAGGGGGTAAGGTTGCATTATAGCTTACCTGTGAAGTAGAGGATCTGCCTAAATAAATTTTTAAATGTTTTTCTCCGCAAGTTCACGGAACTTTTGCGCAAGATTTCGCAGCTCGGTTTCCAATGATTCAATTCTCACATTGTATTCCTTTTTATCAAGTCTACCCACGCGGTAGTTTCGCTCTATTTTTTCAATCTCGTTCATCCTCTGATGTATTCCCTCCTTTATTCTCACCATCTCATTGGTTATTTCACGCCCAGCATCGCCTAGCTGCCCTAAAAGCTTCGAGACCTCTGTCTCGAGTGCGGTGTCTCTTTTCTCGTATTCCCGGATCACGGATACGATCTTCGTGGTTCCGGCTTTTCTGGCACGTAGGCTGTTCAGGTTCTCGATGGCTGTGATCAGAAGTTCTTCGCGGCGTAGGAGTATTTTATATATTGCTTCTGAAACCTCTCTCGGAACAGTTGTAGCGGTTAATACCTTTTCCTTTGCCTTCTCGACCTTGTTACGTCTAATTCTCGCAACTGCGAATACACCTGTAGCTAATAAGAGGATTAAAACAAGTAGAATCATTACCGTCTCGGCCAAGCTCAGACCTGTTGAAGGCTTAAAAACAATGTTCGAAACAGGTACTCTCGGATAGAGGTCAGCCTGGAAGAGGGGTCCTACAGGCTTTAAGACGTAGCATTGAAGGCTTCCAGTTACTGTCTCACCTGTGGTAAATTCCTGCGGGACTGTCAGCGACCCTCTTATACACAGCTTAACACTGTAGTCCGTTACGACAAAGCCAAGCCCCATGTATGCGTTGATCATGTTGCTACGGTTCGTATGATACCTTAGTGTCAGGACGGTTCTCTGTCCCACAAGCTGAACGGATGACATGAGTGTGATTAATATCAGAGTAGAATTTGAAGCGTTGTAGCTGTGCCAATAGTTCCTGGGATAGGGGCCCAGAAGCCCCTCGGCTCCATCAAAGACATAACTTACTGGAAGAGCTATCGCTAGGGACGTTATTGGATAGTTTGACAGTTGAAGTATCTCAACTGTGTCCTCGTAAACTATTTTGTCTGCCTCCAAGATTATTGTTCGGTTTATCCTGGCTATTTTCCCGACTGGGACTTGACCAGAGGATGTAGAGCCACGTATTACGTCATAGGAAGCAGGGGGTAAGGTTGCATTATAGCTTACCTGTGAACCCATTACTTTTCCAAAGGTGCTGTTGACATTTATCCCCGTGGAAAACGATGCAGTGCCACTAACGTTTGTAGCGTAGCCGAACGGGCTTAGAGGGATCGGGAACCTTATCTCGATCGTGGTGAGATTACTCGTTACTATGTCAAAGACAAAAGTAATGTTGACCTGCCTGGCGGGATCACTAAATGCAAACTTCATCTGACTCTTATCCACGACGGCTAACACATTCCTCTGCCTCTCCGTCTGAGCTACAGCTAGTACAAGTTTCCCAGTATAGCCTGAGACATTAAAAGAAAGTGAGGTCGTGGGCTCGGGAAGCTCTATATGATAAAATACTAGTCCATAACCATACTCGATGCGCGCACTAACAGTGGCCTTGGCCGGAATTGAGGGCTGAGCCGTCAGCAACGGTGCTAGAAATAGGGGCATCCATAATAGGATTGCTAGTATCTGGCTCAGAGTTTTGCGGTCCATTTAATCCCCTCTTGCTTAATCATCGCAGTTATAATTCTTTTTCCAGAGCCACTAGTTTTTTAATTTCTACTTCTTGTAGGTTCAAGGGAATATTAAGTGAAGGTTTTCATCGAGACGTTTGGCTGCTGGCTGAACAAGGGAGAAAGCGACATAATGAAGACTCTCTTAAGAGAAAGAGGACACGAGGTTGTAGACACACCAGAAAAAGCTGACACCGTGATTGTCAACACATGCGCTGTGAGAGGGGACACTGAGACGAAGATCTTTAGGGAACTAACGAGGCTCGAAGCCCTGAGGAAAAAGACCGGCTTCCGACTAGTCGTGACGGGCTGCCTCACAAACGTTCGACCCAAGTCTATCCTTGAGATTGCTCCCGAAGCCAGCCTAGTGGAGCCCGACTCCCTTGAGAGAATAGTAGAGGTTGTCGAATCCGAAAAACAGTTGCTTCTTCTACGCAGCTATCCTCGCATGAGAAACGTTCTGCCGGAGTTTGAAGGAGGCGTGACATATATCCTCCCAGTCCAGTCGGGTTGTCTCGGAGCGTGCTCCTTTTGCATCGAGTGGGTTACCCGTGGCTTAGGAGTAAAGAGTTACCCCTTGGACAGCATTGTCAAGGCCGTAGAAAATGCAGTGAAAAAAGGGGCAAAGGAGGTATACCTCGTCGGTCAAGATCTCGCCACTTACGGCTACGACCTTGGAACAAACCTCACGGCCCTGATCGAGGAGATTCTCCAAACAGTGAAAGGAGAATACAGAATAAGAATAGGAATGATGGAACCCATGCTCCTCAGGTCGCAGATAGATGGACTTCTAACCCTTGCGAGAGATGAGAGGCTCTATAAATACTTCCACATACCTGTACAATCAGGAGACGACAACGTCTTAAAGCTGATGAACCGAAAGTACACGGTTTCCGAGTACAGGGATCTAGTAGGTCGGATCCGGTCCCAGGGCTTATCCTCAAGCATAGCTACCGACATAATAGTAGGCTTCCCCGGCGAGGACGAAAATGCTTTCAACAACACTCTCAGGCTGCTAGGCGAGCTGATGTTCGATAAGGTTCACATAGCGAGATACACTTTGAGGCCCTTCACGAAAGGCTATCTTATGAAAGGACCCCCAGAGCCCCTCAAGAAGCTTAGAAGCAAAATCGCTACAGAACTCTCGTTCAGAATAGCCTATGAGATTAACAGGAAATACCTTGGAATGACAAAAGAGGTTCTAATAAACTCAGTTTCAATGAGAGGCGATTTTACCGGGCGAACACCAGAATACAAACCGGTGGTATTCAAAGACTATGACCTCGAACTAGGTGCCTTTGTAAAAGCGAGAATAGTAGATGCTTCACCCTTACATCTCGTAGGCGAGGTTGTAGACTAGCCACTCCAGCTCTCTAGGTACTTCTTCTGCTCCTCTGTAAGCCTCTCTAGGCGGACACCTAACGCCTTGAGCTTTAGCAGAGCTACGCGGTTGTCTATGCTGCGCGGGAGCTTATACACCTTTTTGTCCAGCTTTTCCCACTTTTTCACTATTGTCTCAACAGCGAGCGCCTGGTTCGCGAACGACAAGTCCATCACTTCACTTGGGTGCCCCTCAGCTGCGGCAAGGTTTACAAGCCTTCCCTCACCTATAAGATAAACTTTCCTCCCGTTAGGGAGCCTGTATTCCCGGACATTCTCGTTTATATCTCTTGAGCCTACGGCTATCCTTTCGAGATCGCGAACAGATATTTCGACGTTAAAATGCCCAGCATTTGCAAGTATAGCCCCATCCCTCATCTTTAGCAAATGTTCCGCACGGATAACATCGGTATTACCAGTCGCTGTTATGAACACGTCGCCGGTCTCGGCAGCAGAGGACATGTCAGTGACGTAGAAGCCCTCATAGTATGCTTCGAGGGCCCGGACAGGATCGACCTCTACAACAGTCACGCGTGCACCCATCCCTCTTGCCCTCCAGGCTATTCCCCTTCCAACCCACCCGTAACCAGCAACTACGACGTTTTTACCCGCGAGAAGAATGTTAGTAGCTCTCAATATTCCGTCAATAGACGACTGCCCTGTGCCAAACCTATTATCAAACATGAACTTGGTCAAGGAGTCGTTTACTGCAAAAACAGGGTAAAGGAGCTTTCCCTCCTTTTGGAGAGCTTTAAGTCTGATGACACCTGTGGTTGTCTCCTCAGTCCCCCCTCTTATCTTCTCCACGATGGAAGAGGAGAGAACCTTAGACCCTATCTCGTAGTCTATCCCACGCGCTTCACCTAACGCTACCTTGTGCAACATGACTGTTAAGTCTGCTCCATCATCCATCGTAACGTCTGGTCCCATCGAGGCTGCAGACGCGATCGCGGCGAAGTAGTCTTTCTCGCTCATCCCCCTCCAGGCGTAGACATGTATTCCCTCCTTAGCCAGGTATGCTGCGACATGGTCCTGAGTCGATAGTGGGTTTGAAGCCGCTAGAGCGATCTCGGCTCCGCCGTCTCGCAAGGTGAGCATTAGTACAGCGGTCTCCTTCGTTACATGCATACATGCAGCTATCCTCACGCCTTTCAAGGGTTTCTCTTTTTGGAATCTTTCGCGGATTAGTCGAAGCACCGGCATGTTCTGCTCTGCCCACTCGACTGCCAGTTTGCCTCGGTCAGCGAGTGAGATGTCTTTAACCTTATATTTTTCAGGCATTTTTGTTTCCTCGTGTTAATTCAAACAGGCACGGCTTTAACTAGTTTATTGTCGCTAGCCTAAGATTAGCCACCCCTCCTGCCCTGCGTCACTGAGGCGTGCTCCCGGTTACCCTTCTAGGGGTCATTGTTTTTGCTCCTGGTTGTCGTATCTTGTCTTTCTTCTTGGTGAGGTCTATGATGCCTTGGCACATCGGGGTGTAGGCTTCGATTCTCGTCTGTGTGGGCGGGCTGTATCCTGCTTTGTGGGCGATGTTCAAGCATGTGTTTATATCAGCGTCGATCTCTAGGCCGCAGTTCCTGCACATGCATCGAAGCCTTCAGGGTGTATGCTGACATCCTCCCAGACCACAGGAAGACACTCGACAGCATCGATGCAATACTCGAGGAGCTAGAAGAGCACAGGAGCATGCTCGACGGCCTCCTCGAGGAATAGGAAGCGGAGAAGACATACTGGGATCTCTCCAATATTATAGAGATGGGCTAGTGTGGGGGTCGGGACTTGATCCCGGGACCACCACCGCTCTGGAGGATCCCGCCAACCATGATTGGACTATGAATAGAAAAGAACGAATGAATACGGAGGAATACAAGGCTTAGAGAAGAGCTTCATCAAGGTAGTGTGCGCACTGGCATCCACGCTTCTCGGGTATTCTCGGTACCAGTGCAACTAGGAGTCTGCGAACTTTTTCCGTGTTTTCGGACATTACCCTTGCGACTTCCATTGCTGTAACGGGTTTCTCCGCCCAGACATCGTAGTCCGTCACCATGGCTATGTTCAGGAAACACATGCGGGCTTCCCTGGCCAGGTTCACCTCAGGCACTAGCGTCATACCTACTATGTCTGCTCCGAACTGTCTCCATAGCTTCGACTCAGCCCTAGTAGAGAACCTCGGCCCTTCGATGCACACATAGGTTCCCTTCTCATGTACCTTGATATTTAATTCTCGCGCAGCGTCTAGACAGAATCTGCGAAGCTCGGGACAGAACGGGTCAGCCATGGATACATGGGCGACTACCGGCCCATCATAGAATGTGTAAACTCGATTTTTAGTCATATCGATGAACTGATCAGTGCAGACGAAGTCGCCGGGCTTATATTCCTCTCGTAGGCTTCCTACCGCCGATACAGAGATTAGCCTCTCAACACCTAGTTCTCTCAGCGCCCAAATGTTTGCACGATAGTTTATTTTGTGTGGCGGTATAGAATGCTTCTTACCGTGCCGTGGTAGAAATGCTACTTTTACCCCTCTTATGTGTCCGATCATTATATCCGATGAAGGCGGACCGTAAGGGGTGTAGACCTTTATTTCCTGGACGTCTTCTAGGAAGTCTGGAGAATAGAGCCCGGAGCCCCCGATTATTCCTATCTTGACCCTAGGTATTTCTTTGCTCATTAATAGAAACGAATCACCTAAATTAATAAAATTTTACCGTTGGAAGATTTACAAGTTTAGTATAATTTCCTCTCCATTCGCTGTGGAAAAACCGTGTTCTCCTAATAGATAGGAAGACAACTCTTCTCTGAAGCCACATACAGGTATAACAATGTCCGGGCTGCTTCGACGAACGTAATCGATGATCTGCTTGAAATCTCCATGACTGCTCAATGGGATTCCGTTCTTCATAGCCCAACCCGTTAAGGGGATGCTCTGAATCCCTCTTGGGAACTTTCGAGAAAGACGAGCAACGAAGGGGGCGCCACGGGACGGGTTATTATTGATAGCATATCTCCCTAGAATTTCCCCAAACTTCTCATATATTTCATTGTAGACTGCTATTTCAGGCTCCACGAGAACAGGAAGATCTGTGGCCATGCTGAGCAAGGCTGTTACTTCTTGGGCCACCCCCAGTTTTCTAGCCTTTAAAGCTATTTCTCTATCGCTACCCTTTTCTCTTACTAAAGAGAGCAGCTGAGAATATATTTCCTGGCGTTTAGGAAAGACGTAGACGGGGAGTCCATATGTAGCATCGATCAAGAGTACATCCGAGCTCAACGGCTTGGCGGGTTCGAGGATAATTCTCTTCTCTAAATTGAAGTCTCCCGTATACACGAATGTCACATCAGCTAGCTCTATCCGAAACTGGAGACTACCGATTATGTGTCCAGCATCAAAGGCCTCAACCGTGAACTTCTCGGACTCAATTTTCTCTCCTGGATTAATTTCAACCACGTTTTTCAACCGTTTTTTAGGGTCTATGATCATCCTGCTAGCCGTGCTCATGAATATTCTGACACCGGTGGAGGATATCCGCCTGAGAACTCCGGGCGTGTAGTGGTCGCTGTGAGCATGCGAGACTAGTACGAGGTCTGGCCTCTTACTAGGTAGGACTAGCGGGTCGATTAGTATGTTTGTTGCGTCTCCTTCCAGAAAAACACCCTTGGAAATGTGTATCCTGAATTGTCGCATGATCTAACGCTGCTGTACGATGATTTTTTCTTCTCCCACTATACGGATTTTACCCTGTCGTGCCAACTTGTCTATTGCCAGTTTATAATAGCGATCCCCCACGTCTATCCCATACCACTCCCGGAATGTCTCTATGAGTTCCTTAAGCGTCAACTCGTTCCTCCCGCTCTTGGAGTACTCGACTAAAATTTTCTCTATGAAGTTTGTCGTGTCCTCGGCACGGGTCCACGGGTACTGGTACCAGACCCATTCCTTGACCTCGTCAACGTAGAAGTCTGGCTTTATCTTTGCAACGCTGCTTATCCACTGCATCACAGCAACTTTTATCTCTCCAGGCGAATAATTCTTCTCAATATACTCTTTTGCCACGATAATCGAGTCTCCCGTGTCGCAGATATCGTCGACTATGAGAACCTTTTTACCTTTGAGGTCGGCCTGAAAGCCATACCTCACGTGCGCGGTGGCAGTGATTTCCGCGGCCTTACCCCAGTGGAGGACCTGTATGCTTACAAGATCATTTATGTCGAGGAAATCGCATACCAGTCTGGCTGGGATGTACCCCCCGCGAGCAATCGAAACAACTATATCCGGGCGCCAGCCGCTTTCCTCAATCTTCTTCGACAAACTGTAGGTCCAGTTGACTATCTCATCCCAGGATACAAGCTTTGTGTTAACCTTGGGCACAATTAGTTTTAATTTATATGCCTTGATAAATATTCTTTGTGGCGAATTGGTTGCGGGAGGAAAGGATGGGTGAAAGGATAAAAGCTTTCCTGGTTGGTGGTCGGATCATCGTACTTGACCGTGAAAGGGCAAACACTCTTTATTTCCGGGAGGGGTTCTACGGCCGTTTTTTTACTGTCCCAAAGCCCAAAACGCCGGATGTTAAAAAAGAGCTAGAGCTCTCCCCGTTTGACGCGCTGTACCTGCTCGAGAATGGGGTCCTAGAGTTATACGACGAGAAACACGAAGTCATATCTATTGAGAGGTTCAAGGACCTCGCAAGGAAGTCCTATGAAAACTTTGATGATGCCTATGCTGTCTACAAGGATCTTCGAGGCAAGGGGTACGTCGTGAAGTCCGGGCTAAAGTTCGGTTCTACTTTTGCTGTGTACAAGGTGGGACCAGGCTTCGACCATGCCCCCTTCCTGGTTCACGTCCTAGCTTATGATAGTAAGCTTGACCCGCTCGAGATAATCAGAGCAGGTAGGCTCTCGCATTCAGTCAGGAAGAAGTTCCTCCTAGCCTATCGGGATCCTGTAGACGGTAACATAAGGTATTTCATTTTCCGGTGGCTCATGTAGGCCGCCCACGCTCACACGTCATGGGCCCTAGAAGGGGCCTCGACGCCGCGGTGGAGCAGGCGAGGAGGAGGGTTTTGGAGGTACGGGAGGATTTCGAGGTGGATTTCGCCGAGCTCGTGCTTCTCGTCTCTGCGGTGGAGGGCGAGGAGGGTGCTAGGCTGGAGGCTGAGAGTCTCCTGTGGACGGCTGTCTCCAACCCTCCTAGCGTCGAGGCCGCCGGGAGGCTGGCTGCCTACGCGTCGAGGGTGGTCGAGAGGGAGTACAGGGAGGCCTTGGAGGCTTACAGCCGGGCGTTGTCCCTTGCCGGGGGCCTCAACCTACACCCGGGGGGAGTCCAGGGCTATGCAGGCTTTTCAGGTTGACCATGCGGGGAGGGCGTACCACGCCCTGATGGAGGCGGTCGAGGAGGTAAGCATTCGACGCACACGCATAGCCTCCCTTAGAGCATACGCGGACATCCTCCCAGAATACAGGAAGACACTCGACAGCATGGACGCGATGCTCAGTGAGCTGGAAGAACTCCGAAGCAGGATTGAAGGCCTCCTCGAGGAATGAGAAGGAAAAGATATTGGAGCTAAATGTAGAATTATTATAGGAAGCCACAAATCAGAAATCGATGGCTCTATCACTTTTCAGGCTCGAGCTGCTTCATCATCGCTTGTTTTCCAGCTTGCTTGGATATTAGCTTTTCCCTATGATGTATGAAAAAGGATATTTCTTAGCCTGTTGTGAGTCAAAACGTGCCTATTCAGGTTGGCGTAGTAGGGAAACCCAACACCGGGAAATCTACTTTTTTCGCGGCAGCGACGCTTTTAGACGTTAAGAGAGCTCCTTATCCTTTCACAACTATAAACCCGAACATAGGGGTGGGATACGCGAAGCTGAAATGTGTATGTACGGAGCTTGGAGTAAAGGATAATCCTAGGAATTCTATATGCATTAACGGCTGGCGCTTTGCCCCCATTGAGCTGATAGACGTAGCTGGCCTTGTCCCAGGAGCATGGCAGGGTCGAGGTCTGGGAAACATGTTTCTTGACCATCTTAGGCGGGCCCCCGTCTTGTTGCATATTGTGGATTCGGCAGGGACTACGGATGAAGAGGGGAGGCCGGTTAAGCCGGGGACTCGCGATCCAGTCGAGGATGTTGCTTTTCTCGAGAAAGAGATATCAATGTGGATGTTCCAGATAATCAGTAAGGACTGGGAGAGGATTTCCAAGCTTATAGAGTTACAGAAGAAGTACGACGAGTTGTACACCCGCTTTAGCGGACTGGGAATCAAACCAGAGCTAGTATACGGGGTCTTAGAAGAGCTCGGTCTCCACTCTAAAAAGGCCACGGCATGGACCCAGGAGGATCTTCAGGCTTTAGTTGCTCTAGTTCGAGAAAAAGCTAAACCTATGGTCATCGTGGCAAACAAGGCAGACCTTGATACGGCTGAAGACAATATTAAAAGGATGAAAGAAGAGCTTGGGAATAAATACAGGATAGTACCGGCCAGTGCTGAAGCGGAACTGGCTCTCAAGAAGGCGGCAAAGGCAGGACTCATCGAGTATATTCCCGGTGAGAGTGATTTCCATGTAAAAGGGCCTCTAAAGCCTGAGCAGGAGAAGGCCTTAGAGTATATTCGCGAAAAGGTTCTCAAGCGCTGGGGTAGTACCGGAGTTCAAGCCGCTATAGACACGGCTGTTTTCGATGTTCTAGGGATGATAGCCGTTTTCCCCGTTGAAAACGAGAAAAAGTTCACGGACAGTCTAGGCAATGTACTTCCTGACGTATTCCTTGTTCCCAGGGACACGACTGCTAGAGGCTTTGCCTTCCTGATTCACACAGATCTTGGCGAGAGGTTTGTATCGGCGGTAGATGCGAGGACCGGTAGGCGTATCGGCGCTGATGAGAAACTCTCTCATCGAATGGTTATCAAGATAATAGCTCGTGCCTAGTCTGGGGATTCCTGTGCTTGTCGAGCTAGAAGGTGTCTACTACAGGTATCCTGATAGTAGTGACTGGGTATTAAAAAACATAAACTTCAAGGCGGGAGAGGGCGAGTTCATACTTATTCTAGGGCCCAGCGGTTGCGGGAAGAGCACGCTGGCGAGAGTCCTCAACGGGTTAATACCTAACTTTTACGGTGGTCTTTTAGATGGCAAGATCAATATAGTCGGGAATGATCCCAGGAAAGTTCCAACCTATGAAATGTCCAGGCATGTTGGTTTTGTCTTTCAGAACCCCGAGAACCAGCTGTTCTTCACAAACGTCGAACGCGAGGTGGCATTTGGCCTGGAGAACCTCGGATATCCTCCTGACGAGATTCGCAGAAAAGTCGTAAAAGTGTTGGAGGAATATGATCTCTTGGAACTCAGGGAAAAGTCTCCCTTTGAGCTGAGCGGTGGACAGCAACAAAAGGTTGCACTGGCTTCGGTGATGGCCCTTGAGCCTCGCGTATTAATTCTCGATGAGCCTACGGCGAACCTCGACCCGCTGAGTGCGTTGAAGGTTCTGGGCCTAGTCAAGAAAAAAACCCTAGAGTCGAAGCTAGCAACACTTGTCATCGAGCATCGGCTTGAGATAGTTCTTCCTTTTGCAGAGAGAGTTGTGGTAATGGCTGAGGGTGAAATCGTCTACGATGGGGATCCTCTAGGAGCTCTAGAAAGGTATGGTTACCTCACGGGTAAACCTTTCATCATAAGGCTTATCGAGAGATTGGAAAAGGAAGGAATACAACTTAAGGCCAAGTCCCTGTCCCCTGAGGATGTTGCCGCTAGTCTGTTAGATATTCTAGAGAGGGGTGTGACGCGTGTCGGAGGTAATTAGAGTAGAAGATCTATATTTTGAGTATACTGAGGGGGTACAGGTTTTAAAAGGTATTAATCTCTCGATACGTGCCGGGGAATTCATAGCCATCATGGGAGAAAACGGTGCAGGTAAAACCACGCTGATAAAACACTTTAACGGTGTCTTGAAGCCTATAAGAGGAAGGGTACTCCTTAAAGGCAAGGATACGCGTCACCTCTCGGTAGCCGAGGCTTCAAAGATAGTAGGCTTAGTGTTCCAAAACCCGGATCACCAGCTTTTCAACGAGACTGTTTACGATGAGGTTGCGTTTGCGCTTAGAAACTTTGGATATCCAGAGGATATAATTGAGCGGCGTGTCGAATGGGCTTTGAAACTGATGGAGCTTTATAAGTACAAGGACAGGTCACCCTATACGCTGAGCGTTGGCGAGCGAAAACGTCTAGCGATTGCAGCGGTTCTGGCTTATGATCCCGAAGTATTGGTTCTAGACGAGCCGACTGCTGGACAGGACTATGTGCAAAAAGAGAAGATATCCGAGACTCTAAACCTCCTGAGAACCTTAGGAAAAACCATAGTCATCGTTACCCATGATGTCGAGTTTGTTGTCGAGCATGTTAACCGCATCGTTCTGATGTCTTCGGGTCGTATTATAGCATCGGGCCCCCCTTTAGAATTATTTAGGAATCCAGCGCTGCTGAGAGAGGCCCGCCTGCTCCCTCCACAGGCTGTGAGATTTTCAAGGTTTTTGACGAGTAGAGGAGTGCTAATCAAAGACTGTTTTAACATCGATGCATGTGTGCAAGAGCTT
Organism: Thermofilum uzonense; assembly: GCF_000993805.1. Classification (NCBI taxonomy): domain Archaea; kingdom Thermoproteati; phylum Thermoproteota; class Thermoprotei; order Thermofilales; family Thermofilaceae; genus Infirmifilum; species Infirmifilum uzonense. Next base: position 1,255,938 of record NZ_CP009961.1, on the reverse strand, counting down.
CTAGGTGGTTTGCGTGGAGGCTCTTAAGGCGTTTAAGTTTACCCGAAAGAACAGTGTTGTTGATAAATTAGATCCCAGGACAAGGTTCTTCGTGACTCTCCTGTTAGCAGCGCTTTCGCTCTTAACGCTTGAGGTGAAGCGTCAACTACTACTCTTAGTACTGGTCTTCATAATTTCAATTATTGCAAAAAGATTCTCCCTGCTTATAAAGGGGCTTAAAGGCGTCGTTCCTATTGCCGTTCTTATCTTTCTGCTAAACTGGATAACAGAACTATCTCAAGGCTTTGCCACACCCTTAGCTATGACTCTTCGTTTCCTAGTGCTTACATCCTCATTTTCCCTCTTTTTCCTAACAACTCCTCCCGATGATCTAGCTCTCGCCCTAGAACAGATGCATGTTCCACGTGATTATTCTCTCCTTGTAACGATGTCCTTCAGGTTTGTTCCGACTCTAGCACAAGATGTCCAACTTGTTTTGGACGCTCTCAGGAGTCGGGGGCTGGAGGTCGAGAAAGGTAAACTGAGAGACAGGGTGAAAAATTATGTTTACCTTATGGTACCCTTGGTGGTGTTCGAGGTTCGTCGAAGCCTAATGATAGCTGAAGCTTTAGAGGCGCGAGGGTTTGGTGCGAGAGTGAAACCTTCTCGAATGGTAACATTGAAATTTGCGAAGAGAGATGCTATTGCGTTAGCTTTGATTTTAGGCTTTACTGCAATATTTCTCTCTATGAAATAAAGCCGCCCTGCGCCACTAGGGGGCGGCTCCCGGGTTACCCCTTCTAGGGGTTATTGTTTTGCTCCCGGTGGTTGTCTTTTTCTTCTCGGTGAGTGGTGTGACGCCTTGGTGTGTTGGGGTGTAGGTCTCGATTCTGGTCGGTGTTGGCGGGGTGTAGCCGGCCTTCCTGGCGATGTTTAAGCATGCGTTGATGTCCGCGTTGCTCTCTAGGCCGAAGTTCTCGAACACGCATAACCCCGCTTAGAGTATAAGCTGTCACCCTGCCAGACTACAGGGTAGCGTTAGACAGCATCAATACAATGTTCAGGGGGCTAGAAGAACTCCAAAGCAGGATTGAAGGCATTCTTGAGGGCTAGAAATCTTTTACTCTCCAGTCTTGGGGAAAGCTGTCACCCCATCCCTAAAACTAACGTTATAACAACCGTTACAATAAAAAGATAGGCTGAGACCATGAAGCTGCTCGCATTCGGTGATGTTCACTCGCCCGAATACCTTCCTATCTTAACGTCATCGTTGAAGAGAACAAAGCTCGATTCAGTTCAGCTCGTGCTCATTGCGGGTGATGTCGTTAAGAGGGGGGATTATAGGATGTGTGTTCCTGTTGAAAAAACTCTGCGAAATTACTTGCCCAATGTGGAGATAGTTGCTGTTTTCGGGAACGAGGATTACCCAGAAGTACGCGATAAGATGAGGGATGAATGCACAGAGATAAGATGGCTTGACGATGACTATGTTAGGCTCTCTCTTATATTAGAGACAATAGTCTTGGGTACGACTGGTGTTCTGGATAGGCCTACGAGATGGCAGCTGAAAAACGTCCCGGAGATAGTGAAAATTTATAATGAGAGAATTATCTGGCTCTCAAGGCTGCTTGAAAGTCTTCCTCAAGGCAAATTAACTTTACTTTTAACACATTATCCACCTAGATCCAAGACGTTGACCGGGGAGCCGCCCGAGGCCTGGGATGAAATGTCTAGCCGTCGGCTTACGGAAGTCTTGATTCATAGACCCGTAGACGTGGTGGTGCACGGGCACCTACACTACAGTGTGGTGCACAGGGACGTGATAGGTTCTGTGCCAGTCTATAATGTAGCGTTGCCTGCAACCAGAAATGTGTCGATAATAGATCTCAAACCCACGGGGCTAACCCAGTGGCTCTCCTATTGAGATGTCAGTTTGGTAGGATGTGTATTAGCCTTAATGGGAAAAGAATATCTCTACGTGAAAACTATTTTTCTCGTGAGTGTTAGGTTTTCCGTTTGGAGCCTACGTGAACTTACACAAAGAGATTTGCGAGTTCTAGTCTCAATAGAGCGAGGAATGATAAATCACGAGTACGTAGACGTTGAACTTATCTCGTCTATTTCTCGATTGGATTCAGAGCTGGTCGAAAGCATACTGAAGAAGCTAAACAAGCTAGGACTGGTTCAAAGATATCGTGGTAGCTATACTGGTTATGTTTTGACTAGTAGAGGGTATGACGTTCTGGCTTTAAACGTACTAGTTAAGCGGGGGGTTCTTGCAGCGGTCTCTGAGACGCCTATGGGCGAGGGGAAGGAGAGCGAGGTTTATATGGGTAAGACTCCAGGTGAACGCATTGTAGCGGTTAAGGTCCACAGGGCGGGTCGGACGAGTTTTAAGGGGGCTAAGAGGGTGAGAGGCTATGTTGGCGAGAGGAAACACTTCTCATGGCTCTACTTGTCGAGGCTCGCTGCACAGAACGAGTTCGAAGTCTTACGAATCTTATGGAAGAACAAGGTTGCCGTTCCAGAGCCTATTGACTGGAACCGGCATGTCGTAGTTACAAGTTTCGTAGAAGGAGTTGAACTTTCCGAGGTTCCTCCCTTAGAAGACCCTTTTACAGTCTTGCAACTCATAATCGAGGAGATTAAGAAGGTGTATAAAGCTGGAGTCGTTCACGGGGATCTAAACGAGTTCAACGTCCTTATTACCCCGGAAAACAAGGTCATCCTCTTAGACTGGCCACAATGGGTGCCAAGCTCCCATCCAAATGCCCTCTTTTATCTTCAAAGGGATCTTGAGAATATTATCGACTTCTTCATCAGGAAATACAGGCTTCGCGCTGATAAGGAGCTGTTGCTAATTGAATACATGAAGATGATAACCAAGAGCGATGAGAACCAGAGTTGACATCTCGCCTTGAGAAGAAAAGGACAAGTTTAAAGCTCAGAATAGAGTTTCCACTTAGGGGTTAGGGACTGCGTAGAGTGCTAGGCATTGATATACTCCCAGGGCACTCGCCTCAAGCCGGAGAGCCAGTTTTTGCAGCGGCCTTAGTTGAGGATGGGAAGGTTGTACTAAGACTTGAAGAGACTTCGCTGTCAGAGGTTTTGAAAATTATCGAGGAGAGGCGGGTTGATGCACTTGCAACTGACAACGTGTTCGAAATAGCCAGCGACTTTAACGAGTTGACGAGGATCTTCGGGAAGTATTCAGGTTCGGGTTTTCGACTAATAGAGGTAACGAGGATAGGTGATGAAAACGTAAAGATTGAAACGATATGTGCGCTAGTCGGTCTTTGCAAGGGAAAGCCCAACCCCATCGAGACAGCCGAAGCTGTTGCTCTTCTAGCCTACAAGGGCATCGGTTCCGAGGTTCTTCTCTTCGAGGAAGAGACGAGAATACAAGTTGGCAGAGGAAGAGTTCCGGGATCCGGAGGAATGAGCCGCGAGCGTTACAGGAGAAACATAGAGTTGCTTATCAAGCGTAAGGTGGCAGAGATAAGGGAGCATCTTAACAGGACAGGCATTGACTACGACCTTTTCATCAGGAAGAGCGGTGTCGGGCTCGTAGGAGCGACCTTCATAGTTTATGCTCCTAGAGATAAACTCAACGGAATTGTTAAACAGGAATCAGGACATGACCTCTTTGTCGAGATTCAGCCGATAAAACGTGAAAGCATAAGCTATAGACCTCTTGGAAAGGTCGAAAACAGAGCCTCCAAGAAGAGTGACAGGTACCTGATCGTAGGCTTGGACCCTGGGATAAGTACTGGTGTAGCAGTCCTGGGGCTCTCAGGAGAAATAATCAGCGTTTTTTCACGGCGCTGGTTGAGCAGGAGTCAACTCTTAAGGATAATCCTCCAATACGGTCGACCAGTAATTGTTGCAACCGATGTAAATCCTCCCCCCTCTTATGTGAGAAAGATCGCAGCACAGGTCGGGGCTACTCTATACGTCCCTCCGCGGTCACTCAGTGTTGAGGAAAAGAGAAGATTAGCCGAAGGTTATATGGGTGTTGAAAACACGCATCAGCGGGATGCACTAGCCGCGGCTATGAGGGCGTTGAGGGAGTACCGGGGTAAGTTTGACGAGGTAGAAAGGGAAGCAGTAAAATACAACGTGCCTTTCCCGATGGATTATGCAAAATATCTTGTAATTAGAGGTGTTCCTGTCTCCAACGCTATACAGGATGCTATAAAGGAGTACTTACACCTGACATCTAAAGAAGAGAAGTCGTTAAATGAAGCATTAGAGCAGGGACCTGAGGAGCTCCTTAAGTTCTACCAGAGATTAGTTGAAAAGATGGCTAACGAGAACCGCGCACTTCAAGTTGAACTGCGAGATATGCGAGAAAAGGTCAACAACCTAGAGGCAATCCTCAAAAATATTCTCGAAACACGAGTTGAGCTTCGTAGACAGAGTATGGATTACTCCAAGCTAGAGTTGAAAATCGAGTCACTTAACACAGAGCTAAACAAGATTCGGCTGCAATTAGATGAGAGTAGGAACGAGATTAATGTACTAAGGGGGGTTTTAAGGAATGTGGCTCTCGGCCGCTATATACCTGTGTTAAACATTTCACTATTATTGGAAAATCTGGGTCATCTGGAGAAACAGGTACAGCCCGTGATATTTATTGACAAGAATTACCCTGTGAGCACGCTCAAGGCGTTACTAGATGACCTGGCAGAATCCGGACGACAAGTTATCGTTATAACACGTAGCGGTAAGGAACTGCAAACCATCAGGAAGATTCTTCCAATTGGTTCACGTGCTACTTCCCTGGAGTACATTGATGAATGTATACAGCTTGAGGAAATGTTGCTCGTAAGAAGTGATAGTCTCAGTAGGGCCCTGGTGATGGCTGAGTCAGATGAGGGCTCTAAGATAAGGGACATCTTTGAGGAATATAAGAGAGAAAGAATACGTTCCTTTGAGGGGTTGCAGCGCTAAAAGAGCATGAGCTCGCCTCGTAGGAACCTTTCCCAGAGCCTGTTTATGCCATCAAGGTGATTTTCGAGAATTTCCTCTGCCTTGTGTTTGACTCTTGAGAGGGTGGCGTCATCCGCGTTTATAGCTACATAAGCTAATAGTGGCTCGTTTATAGGTTTACCTATCTGGCTTATTAGCTTGACATAAGCTTCCTTTATGTTGTCAAGCTGGATGATTTCTTGCGCAGCATTGAAGGCTACTACGTTGTAGAGCTTGCCGATATGGCTTACCGGGTTTTTACCGGCTGTTGCCTCTAGGGACATGGGCCTAAAGGGTGTTATAAGACCGTTTGTACGGTTGCCTCTTCCAGTAGCTCCGTCGTCTCCGTGTTCGGCGGAGGTTCCTGTTACAACGAGGTAGAGACCCCCCTTGTCACCTTTCGCTGGATTATCTCCTGTATTAATGTAGACCTCTACTTTTCTCTTTGTGATATCTGTGGCTTTCTCAATAACGAGCTTCTTGATCTGTTCCTTGACTGCAAGATATTCGTCAGTAGAAGAAACATGTCTCGAAATAATAGCAGCGGCAATAGTCAGGTATATTACATCGCCTTTTCTAACACCCATAACTTTTATATCCTCGCCCACAGCGGGCAGCTCCCTTTTAACCTTGGGAGAATTTAACAGTCTCTCAACCTCAAAGACAAGCCTCTCAGTTTCAGACAACGGTGCATATCCTACGCCCATAGATGTATCATTAGAGCCCGGATAGTCTTGTTTACGCTGATATATGTCTACGAGGTCACTAGAACCTTTGCCGATCCTATAATCAACTATGACGTGCTCGTCTGGATCAAGATACCTGAAGTTTTGTTTAATCCACTGTCTTGTTGCCCTAAGTAGTAGTGGTCCTACAGGAATAGATATTCTGGAACCATCAGTGTCAATAACTTCAGTTGTGGCTCTTCCAGAGATTAAAATGTATATTGGCTGTAGTAGCTCGCCTCCGCCAAACCTAGGAGCCGACTGGCCTCCGACTATCAGAACCTTGTCCAGGTTGTGGTGTAGGATACGTTTAAACCTGTCATAGTAGTATTTTGAAAGCTCCCTACTAGCTGCCTCAGAGATAGAATCAGCGATGTAGTCCGGATGCCCGGTGCCCTTTCTTTCAACTATTTCGACAGGCAACTGTTCGGGTGGAACATACGTCGATTTCTCGATTACGGTGTTTTTCTGCATCATCAAGAGTCTAGGCTATGTCACATTTGTTTATATGATTTTTCAATAATTACTCGTGGTAATAAGCTAATCCTCCTCTTCCTTCTTCTGTTCCTGTTGCTCCTCAGGTTTAGGCTGCTCTGGCTCTAGGAACCTTACTTTTTCAGGCTCGATCGAGATGAAGAGGAGGTTGCTTCCCCGTATGAATACGTTGCCGAAAATGGCAAGAATCTTGTTTGTCTCTGTAACCTCCTTGGCATCTGTGAGCACCACATTCATAGAGGGGTCGGCAATCATGAGCTTGCCCATGTATTCAGAGCCGTCTTTCAACTTTACAAAGACGTTTTTCCCATTATGGTGCTTCAGATATTCAAGAGGAAGCATTGTCTTCGATTGGGATTTCATTGGCTGGGTCACGATGACTCCCATGCAAAGATACTATAAATACTATTTGTTTCTCCCTCGCATGAGAACATCTACTGCTTTCCTGGCGATGTTTAAGCATGCGTTGATGTCCGCGTTGATCTCGAGGCCGCAGTTCTTGCACACGTGTATGCCGCGGTGGATCTTGACGCCGTACTCCTGTGCCTTCTCCGCGATCCACCTCTCCCCAAAGCAACCCCCCTGGGAGAGGGCTGGGCTCCGGCTCTGCGGTAAGGCTTATATAGGTGGTAAGGTTTATATCAGTGGTTCATATCTTAATCATAGGCCCTGAGCGGGTTGCCCTCGGGCCTCATCGGGAGGATGGTTTCATCACGGGCTTCATCGCCGGGGCTCAGCCCCCTCTACTCCTTTTTTCTGGAAAAGGATGTAGGGGCTATACAGGCTTTTCAGGTGGACCACGCGAGGAGGGCGTGGTACGCCCTGACGGAGGCGGTCGAGGAGGTAAGCCTTCGACGGACACGCATAGCCTCCCTTAGAGCATACGCGGACATCCTCCCAGAATACAGGAAGACGCTTGACAGCATCGATGCGATGCTCAGAGAGCTGGAAGAACTCCGAAGCAGGATTGAAGGCCTCCTCGATGAATAGGAGACAGAGAAGACATACTAGGGATATTGAAAGGAAAACAAGCCGAGAATCTCATGAGTTGTTTGGAATTGGAGTGGATGGTGTAAAAACATATAGTAATGGCTTGGTTTTAATTGGAGCGGACTAGATGTCTACCGGGAAGCCTAGGTGTAAAATCTGCGGGAGCGAGAATGTTGTAGCGAAGATAGAGGGAGAATACTACTGTGCCGTGTGCGGTATGCAGCTTGTGTTAGATCATTCAAGGGTTATTGTAGAGAACTACGAGAAAAAATTCCTTAAGCCTTAATCTCCTCCCTTAGTTCTAGCAGCCTCATGCCTCTTCTTCAGTAATCGTTCTCTTTTCTTCTTTTTCCATTTATAATGGTGCGTGTACCTGTATTTCAGAGATTGTAGACCGCGACCTCTTCTGCCTGCAGAAGTCTTTCCTTTGAAAACACGTGATGGGTCGGACTTGGAGACCACGAAGGTCGGTAATGCCGGTTTCGGGAGATTTGCGCCCTCCTCAAGCTGTTTTTTAAGGTTTGAGAGGTATTCTTTTAGGGTCTTGATGTTTTCCTCATGTACAGTTTTGCGCCTGGTGTCGACTCTTATGCCTAGGAGTCGGGCTTCTCTCTCGCTTAGATTAATAGCTTTTATTTCTCCAAGACTAAATCCTCTGCCTGTCCTAGCCGATTTTGCAACTATTCCACCATATCGCTTCAGGGGAACTGGACTTACTTGTGGTTGTGGAGGCAGAGGCACAGGAGTTTTTCCCGACATTTTAACCCGGAGTTTCACAATATATCTTTAATAAAAATGTTTCCTTATTAGTGACCTAGACCGTGTCTAGGAGTTGTTTAGCCTTATAGACTAATAATCCGACTATTACGAACCCGCCGATCAACGCGAATGGAACAGTTATAGGCAGTATGGATCTGGCCGAGCTCAAAGAATAGTCTTCAATTGCTCTGCGTAAATAGTATACCAGCAAGAGTGATACAACGGAGAAAAACAGCAGCAGTAATGCTGCGTACGTGTGTAGGCCTATCGGACCTGAAAAGAAGATATAGATTGGAGGTATTAGTACGAGGAAGGTATTGGCTATCAATGCTCGGGTTAATATTGATGAGGCTTTCTTTATAACATCCTCACGTTTCACAAACATAGGTTTCAGCCTTCTGATCTTCCAGTGATATTAAACTCTATCCACGGAGATTGCGTCTTACTTGGCTGTTCTTATAGATTAGAAGGAGTGGCCTAATGATTCAGGGGTCACTGATAGCCGCCGCCCGCGTCTAATACTATATTTTTTTTCATTTTTCATTTTCTAATACTTTTACCTTCTATTACTTTAGTGTTCCCTTTGTAGTAGAAAAATTATATATTTGTTGCAAGGAAATTTTCTTTATGTCTAGTACTCCAGAAGTAGTTTTACGAGTTGCAGAGGCGCGTCCACGGGACGTAGGACGGGGAATAGTGAGGATTGACAGAGGTGCAATGAGTAAGCTTGGTGTCGACCCCGGGGATGTAGTAGAGATCGAGGGTAAGAAAATTACAGTTGCGATTGTATGGCCGCAGGCATTAGAGGATGAAGGCGCTGGCATAGTACGTATGGACGGTCTTATTCGCCGTAATGCTGGTGTGGCAATTGGAGATCAGGTGAAAATCAGGAAGGCAAAAGTCGCTCCAGCTAAACGGGTGGTTTTAGCTCCGACGCTTAAGATGGGGTTCGAGATAGTGCCTGATCTCTTAGAATACGTTAAGAGCAAGCTGTTGGGACGACCTGTCATAAGGGGGGACATTGTTGAGATACCGGTATTCAGTGCATCTCTCCAATTCACTGTTGTTTCAACGTTTCCAGCACAAGCGGTTCAAGTCACTGAGGAGACAGAGATTTCCATCAGAAGCGAGCCAGTGAGTGGAGAGCTTACTATTCCACGCATAACTTACGAGGATATAGGGGATCTTGAGGAGGCTAAGCAGAAAATTAGAGAGATGGTTGAGCTTCCGCTACGTCATCCTGAACTCTTCAAACACCTGGGTATTGACCCGCCTAAGGGTGTTCTCTTTTATGGTCCTCCAGGTACTGGTAAGACCCTGCTAGCCAAGGCTGTGGCGAATGAGACGGGTGCATACTTTACAGCCATTAATGGCCCGGAGATTATGAGTAAGTTTTACGGGGAGAGCGAGCAGAGGCTCCGCGAGATCTTTGAGGAAGCCACCAAGAATGCTCCCGCTATTATATTTATCGACGAGATTGACGCAATAGCTCCCAAGCGAGAAGAAGTAACAGGAGAAGTCGAGAAAAGAGTAGTAGCACAACTACTAGCCCTGATGGATGGTTTGAAGGAGAGGGGTCAAGTAATAGTTATCGCTGCTACTAATAGGCCTGATGATATCGACCCCGCGCTTCGGAGACCTGGCCGGTTTGACAGGGAGATAGCGTTCCCGGTTCCCGATAAGAGAGCCCGAAGAGAAATACTTCAGGTTCACACGAGAAACATGCCGCTTGCCGAAGACGTGAACCTTGACGAGTTAGCTGAGATAACACATGGCTTTACGGGTGCGGATCTAGCAGCTCTATGCCGCGAAGCTGCTATGCGGGCTTTAAGGAGAGTTTTGCCTAAGATAAAGATTGAAACCGAAAAGATTCCTGCAGAAATACTAAACGAGTTAAAGGTAACTAGGATGGATTTCATGGATGCCTTAAAAGAGATCCAGCCAAGTGCGCTCCGGGAGGTTTACATAGAGGTTCCTGAGGTTCATTGGAGTGATATAGGGGGACTGGATGACGTTAAGCAGCAGTTACGCGAGGCTGTAGAGTGGCCATTAAAACACCCTGAATACTTCAAGGAAATGGGTATTGACCCGCCTAAGGGTATACTGCTCTATGGTCCTCCAGGTACTGGTAAGACCCTGCTAGCCAAGGCTGTAGCGACGGAGAGCGAGGCAAACTTCATCGGGGTCAAAGGTCCAGAAGTTTTAAGCAAGTGGGTTGGGGAGAGCGAGAGGGCTATTAGGGAGATATTCAGGAAGGCAAGACAAGCCGCTCCCTGTATAATCTTCTTTGATGAGATTGACTCCATAGTGCCAAGGAGGGGGCAGAGGTACGACGCCGGGGTTACAGATAGAATAGTCAACCAGCTTTTGACCGAGATGGATGGTCTTGAGCGTCTTGAGGGTGTCGTGGTTATAGCTGCTACTAATAGGCCTGACATTATTGACCCCGCCCTCTTAAGGCCTGGGAGGTTTGACAGGCTCATATACGTCCCGCCGCCAGACGAGAAGGCCAGGCTTGAAATATTCAAGGTGCACACCAAGAGGATGCCCCTAGCAGAAGACGTAGACCTAGCAGAACTAGCCAAAAGAACAGAAGGATACACAGGAGCAGACATCGCCGCTGTTTGTCGCGAGGCTGCGATCAGCGCCTTACGCGAGGCCGGTAAACCTACAAAAGTTACAATGAAATACTTCTTGAAAGCTCTTGAAAGCGTAAAGCCGAGCGTTACCAAGGAAGATCTCGAAAAGTACAAGAGGATAGCAGAAGAGTTTAGGAGAATGCTTAGCTAGCAACCTCATTAGATCAGTTGAGAGTTCTCATATCACAAATCATCTTTGGTACTCCTCATCATTTCAAAGTATGGTTGTCAGTATAATTATTTAAATTTTACAAAGAATAAATTCTCTGGGTCACATTGTCAAGACCTATATACTTCGCTGGTCTATCCTTGACCTCTCCCAGGGGCGTCAGCAGTGAGGATGTGGTGCTCTATAATATCCCAGAGTTCGCAACGGCATACAAAGAAAAGTTCGGCGTCTTTTTTTTGCCCACAGTAACAGACTCAGAATTGAGTTTCGAGAGAAATAAGACCCGAATACTCGTACACTATTTTTCTTCATGGAAGGACTATGTGATTGTCACGCGTCCATTCTCTTTTTCCGTGGAAGAGGTTGAAGCAATAGCTAGAAAAATACGAGAGGAATCAAAAGTGATAGCGTCGATCGCAGCATCGAGACTATCTTCACTTACAAGACTCTCGTCCCGCTTCATGGGGATCGTGGACGGTTTTGAAATCGACCTGGGTCTCACGAGTCTTCTCATTGGTGAACATAGGAGTTTCGAATCCTATGCTATAGATGTTATCGAAGAGTTCGTTTCTGTCTCTAAAAGACCTGTTTTTGTGAAGGTTTCGCCGAGCGTACAATTAAGCAGTGAATTCCTAGAAAATTTGAGGCAAACCGGTATTGCAGGAATGGTCTTTACGCCTCACATCGTATATTCGATTGGTAGAGAGTTTTTTAGAGTTCATTCACCATACCTATCGAAATTATATGCTCTAATATGGGCTAAGCTGATCGCTAGCACAGATATTCCAACAGCTTATATTAGCGACATTCCAGAACACCTACTCGGAGAGGTGTCGGTTGAGAAAACATTCGATATATTATTGTTCGACACGGCTCTTCTCTCCACTCTTGTTGATATGCCTGGAGTAGTAGAATTAGACAAAGAGATGCCTATTAGGTGGAGGTATATCCCTGACCCTCTAAGACCTGCCATTGACGTAGTACGTGAGCCACAGTGTCTCAATGTTTGTCCTTATAGAGCTTTTTCCAAGGAAAAGAACCTCCATGATTCTCCCTCAGGTCTAGCGGTTGCAGACGAAAAGTGTAATGTTTGTGGCTTGTGTCTCTCAAGTTGTAAGGACGTTAAACTTATGGCGACTCTTACGCCTGAGTAGACTTTCACAAAACGTCGTCCAGCCGTAAAAAGTAGAACTTTTCCGCCTCTTCAGGGCTATTAACCCCAAGAAAAGCGGCTGAAAATATTTTCGCTATTTCCTTCAACTCGGCTGTGACCTGTGACATGTTTGACTGGAGATCATCAAGAGTCGCACGCCAACTCTTCGCCTGTAAGACCTTAGAGATGAGGAGGAGTTTTTGAAATAGAGTTAATTCAGGGCGCTTTGAGACCTTAAAGTAGTGTTTTGTAAGGTAACCCAAGACATCCATCGAGTTTTCGACGGTCATATCTCCCCAAGCGTACATCAAGAACCTCGCTTTCTTCAAAAGGGGTAAATTGATTGGTGGGTCGGGGTTAGGAGTGGATTCCAACAGTAGCAGAGCGACAGGTGGTTCCAAGTCGTAGTACGGTGATGGAAGTGTGTCCAATAGTTTTTCCTTAAATTCTCTCGCTATAACGTTAACTATTCTTTCAGCCTTCTCACTTAACGGTTTGATCACTATAACCGTGTACTCTCCGCTGATGGGATTCCTCTCGGGACTTAGATGCACAGGGATAAAGCCGTTCTTAACCCAGAATCTGAGAAGCTCCTCGGTTACTCCGAAGCCAGCTCCTATCCAGTCGTAGCCCCCTCTCCGCGCCTCTTCCTCAATATGTTTAAGGGCAAAGCTCCCAAGCCCCCTTCTCATTACTTGCGGATGTGTGGCTATTCGGACAATCCGAATACCCTTCAGCTCTCCAAAGTCCACAATTTTATAATGTTTTATTATCCTATCCGGTATGATGTTTCCCATAAGCCAAGCCCCCTTAGCTGACTCACGCGAGAGATCAGGACCCAGGGGGCCCTCAATAGCCAGCTCGAGAGAAACTACCACCTTTCCAGAGGGGGTCTTGACGATTCGAGTAAAGTGATGCGGGGCCTCCATCATGATGCCTAGGTCGTTTGGGTTGTTCCTGTAGTGCGCCATTATGTATATGCCGACAAATTGTCGTAACTCGTCTTCATTTTCTAAGAACAGCTTTTTCTCGTCTGGAACTTGATAGAGAAGATTCGTCTCGTTGATGGCCTTAATATCCTCATCTGTCAGTTGGGCAGGTTCAGCGTCCAACAAGAGCGTATCAAATATCCATTCCTCAATCGGGTCTTGCTTGGCATAACGTATTGGCTCATCCATCTCGTACTCTATAACCTCCACATCGTTACGTGCGCGAAGACGTGTAAGAAACCTTACCGAGAAGCCGCGACCTGCACCTTCATACCCGTGTATCGTGGTGGAAAAAACAATTTTATCATACCTTTCCAGGAACTTAAACAACATTGTCACGGGTATTGCCGCTGCTTCATCCACAACAAGCACATCTCCACGGCTCTTTAAAGCTTCGAGAGGTGGTACGTATGAGATATCGATTCCTTTCCCAGAAATTCCCACTATTCTGTTTTCGCTATGGGTTAGCTCAACTGGATGATTGTAGAGCCTGAGAACACGGTCTGCGAATCGAAAAACCTCCTGCACGTTGGTCTCACTGGGCGAGGTGACTACTACCTTGCATTTTCCTTTGGCTCTGCGTAACCTGTGTACTAGCCACCCTAATCCTATACCGACTACAGAAGATTTTCCTCTACCTCTATCAGCCGTCAACACTAAGACCTGTTTTTTCAGGCTCTTAGCGTAGAGAAACTCGAATCTCTTGAGAACCTCCACCTGATCCTGTGTAAGGGCAAGCTTGTATACTTTAAGGGGAATTCGCGTCTTCTCAGGAATGATTATTTCCCGCGAGGTGTAATCCGAGGTTTTTTCTTGAGAGAATTTTCTGAGAAAGTATCTATTATCCGCGTCATATATCGCTATTCCATTGTGCTCGTAGAGCTTCTTTAACAATCGCTGTGTAAAATATCTCTTGAGCTGATCGGGAGTATAACCTGGGACGATTAAATTGCTTTGAAATCGCGTTATCGTCTCAAATATTCTCTGCTGAGAAGGTAAGAGAAGAATGTATAGTCCTCCTCCCCTAACTACACCCATTAAGCGACCGAGGTCGTTTGGCTCGAGGTTGTTTAACAGGTCTGCAATGCAGAGAGAGTACGTTCGCCCAAGTATTACATCCAGCTGGTGGTAAGATACATATTCTATGTTTAGATCCTTCGGTACCCCCCTAGCGAATAACTCCCGTCTCATGCCACCATCAGAGTAGAAAGCGTGATAAGTGTAGAGAATGGGATCCTCACCTACAAAGTCTCGTAACTCGTAGAGGAAGTCGAGGGCGGCAGTTACTAGACGGGAGTCGTCGTCGCTGAGTATTACAAGTAAACGTCTGTGGTGTTCACGCCTAGCCTTTATTAACTCATCGTGCACTTCGTCCAAGTGTTCTTTCGGGATCAACGGCATAATTAAAAACCCTGTAAGACAGGGTCTTTTGGCTTTATAAATTCACGCAAGAGTGTTGTCGCATACATTCCCTTCCTTAAAGCAAATGAGAAAATAATATCATCTCCATCTTCGTGTATTCTTAGATCTAGGGGCTTGAGACCCGCAGGGCGGTAAGTACCAGCCGAGGAGGCTTCAGGTATACTTTTCACGTAGAAACGTGTAACATCTATCCCCTCTTCCTTGAGTATGATCCTCTCTATTTCGCCCTGTTTACCCTGAGACAGTTGAGTATTATACCCAAATATCGGCAGGAGAAGCAGTGCTCTTCCATCCAATACAAGCTTGCGAAGTTTATCTATATTAGCTTCGTTAGCTACAAGTACTGAAGTATACTCGTGATGGTATGTGCTTGGGAAAATGCCAACGTAATCGCCAGGGGAGGGGAGCATCCAAGAGAGGTCCTCCTCTATTCTTCTGCTTAGAACCTTGTTAAAGAGATAGGCCTGGTATGCTCCAACGTAGAGCTTTCTGATGTAGCTAGAGATGCTTCTGAGAGCCCCAACATAGTCGTTAGGCCTTTTGGCAAGGTGGGCTATCACGCTTCTCTCGCTCTTCATACTCTTAGGAAAGATTTCTAAAGTTCCTATGTAGTCGCCCGTTGATGCAAGATATTCTCTTGCTTTTTTAGCGATGTCTGATTCATAAGGAAAAATCCTTAATAGAAGCTCCTCTACGGCTTCTTTAAAGTTTCCCATAACTATGTTTTTTCCAACGATATGAGTGATAGGTCTTATGCTGCCAAACCGTTGATAGCCAACATAGTTTGGAATGTAACTCACTTCTTTCAGCTCCTCTGTTAACCTTTTTAAGTTGCTTCCATCAGCCTCTCTTACACGTACGGTGAATTCGTTACCAAAAAGAAGGCCAGGCCGCAGCGCAAATGGTCGCCGGAAGGGACAATGTATTTTTATCCGTGTATTTGACTTGTTGAATTCCTCGATTAGTTCTTCATTTATGACCCCTTTAATGGATACAAATTGGAAAGTTACCGCTGATGTGTCTTTTAGACCTGCAAATCCGATGTCTTTCTTCCTCACATTCAGATATCTTTGTATTCTTTGTACAGCAGTAACCGAGTCTAGACCTCTCTTCTCGACAACTACCCATGTGTATTCTCCGCTTCCCTTTGGAAGATTGGTGCAAAGAGAAGTGGCTTTAATACCATCGATGCTTATTTCTTGCACAATGAAGTCGTCTATCTCTCTACGTATTCTTCCCCCTATACCATCAGAGTCCAGGCCATAGTATCTCATTTCTAAAAGGTTGTCGAGTTCTGCCAGAGCTGGACGAACCATCTTTTACACATGTCGAGGAATCCCCCCTATCTTAAAAATTCATAGTAGTTTAAGCTTCCCGGTGACCTTGTCCAGAAGGCTTGCAGGTGCAGGACCTATGCCAACGGACGTTATCGTACCAGGCTCGAGTTGCGTTAATCCCATATCTCTTACTAGTGAAACGGGTAAGCCTAGGCTTTTAGCCTCCTCATAAACACTTAGAAGCTCTTCAAGGGACTCGACCCTAACTACTATCTTCTTCTGCCCGCTTTCAAGCCATCTTTCTACCCACTCGGGCTTCATCCTTTGAGCCTCCAGGAACGCGCCAAGGGAAGCGTGTGCACCCTGAGCTACCATTTTGCCTCTTCCCATTTGGAGATCCCGTCTAACCACTATGACCTGCTTGATTTCTTCCTCCACAAGGCGTCAACTCTAACTTATTATCTTAGGATTCCCGCAGATTACAAGCAAGAGCTAGCCGCGCTTATAGCCAATTTTCCTGAGAAATTCGATTCTCTTCCTTTTGTCCGTCTCCGTCTCCACACCCACGACAGTGTAACCATCAATTACTCCCAAAACCCCTCTACCCTGCACGGTCTCGGCGACAATGACCTGGACAGGGTTTGCTGTTGCACAAAAGATATGTGCTATTTCGTCTATGTTTCTTAACTTGCTAAGCACGTTTATAGGCCAAGCATCTCGGATCAACAAGACGAAAACATGTCCAGCGCCTATTCTCTGCGCATTCTGAATTGCGGCATTTTTCAACTCTTCATCGTTTCCATCCCACCTGATGAGCCTATCACCGCTGGCCTCGTTGAAGGCTAGCCCGAATTTTATTCCTGGAACACTCGTAACCACTGCCTCGGCTATGTCTTCAACGCTCTTTATGAAGTGGGTCTGGCCGATTATAATGTTAGACTTCTCCGGCAGAATCATATCGATAATTTCGATTTTGACCCCATTGTTCATACAAGAACAAGTTTTTAGCTCTGCTAGAAAAAAATAACGCACTAGCTCATCATCCGTGTCTAGGTTATAGTAAACATTTTTTAATGTTCTTGATTTTCACAAACGTGGCATATTCCTATGGTTGATGACCCACAGAACTGTATGATGGAGAACTGTACGCGGCATGCCGAAATAATGCTAGAGGTAGGCGGACAGGTTATTTACCTTTGTAGACCACATTTCAGCCAACTTGTTTCGAGAATGGAGAAGGCTGCTGAAAGGAGAGGCAATATATCACCGAGAAGCTTGAAGATAGAAAAGTTAAACAATGGTAAAATAAGGGTACGCATAGCCCGGGCCAGGGCGGGAAAACGCTAGTTGTCTAACCTGTAAGGATTCTTATTTGTTCCTCTACAGTTTTCCTTAGTTCCTCGTATACTTCTTTCGAACTTATTATGCCATCTCGAAAACTATTCTCAATCTCTTCAAGTTTTTTCTTTGTCTCCTCTAAGCTCGTGTCTAGCGGGATGCCGATACGTTTCATGTGCTGGATACTCTTGAGAGACGCGTGTTCATAAGCAACCCATAGATTTTCAAGTTCATGAACCATAGTGACCGTTTCGGATGAAAGTTCATCGAACTTCTTCTGCGACTTCTCTTCTTCCAATAGCCCCAGTTCAACTTTCAATTGTATTTCCTCGAGTTCGCTGAGATTAGAGGATATCCTGGTTTTGAGGACAGCTATTTTTTCGAGCAAGGCAGGCCTTGTCTTTTCCCACTGGAGAAGGGCTTGTTTCGTTGTGGAAACATATTCTTCCCATGCCTTGTCGGCGCCGTCAAAGATATTTTTTATTTCTTCCAAGGCCATTGTAGCCATTACTCCTCGACCTCCTCCCGTATTCTCTCTAGTCTTTTAAGTTTAGCCTCCAATTCTGCCCTAAGTCTTCGGTATGTCTCCTCAGCCACCTCCCCCTCTTTGAACTTCTGTTCAAGCTTGTTTAGGGCTAGCCTTATCTTTGCTATTTCGGGTTTAACCTCAGCTACTTTTACGCGTTTGTAGTGAGGAATGACGAGCCTGTCAAGCTCATCCAGCTTACGCTTTATGTTATCCATCTCGGAGTTTTTCTGAGATATCTTTGAGTCGATCTCCGACCTCAGTTCTTGATAATGAGTGTCATCTAGAATACCTAATTTATGTTTTGTCTCTATCCTTTCCAGTTCCTCGGTTAATGTGTTTATCGAGCTTTTAACGCTGAGTAATTCTTTTTCCAGATAGTCTCTTAGGTTCTCCCACTTCTCGATAACCTCACGTGCATCGCGCTCATATTCCTCCCAAATTCTGGAGAGCTCGGAAGCGCGAGTTATCAATGTGTCTATTTCCTCTGTGATTTTTTCTAAGCCTGTTCTCTCTTCTTTGACTTCGGGGCTCAGAGTCTCTGGTTTTTCGATTTTAATTTGTGTCTGTGGTTGAGGAGCCGGGACTATTTGCTCGACAGGCTTTTTCTCCTCAGTGGATTTCTTCCTCCATTCTATGTAGTAGGGGCATTCCCAATATTCCATAAGGCAAGGCATGAATGCCGGGTCTACTTCAACGCCCCCAGCGTACTTGCAATAAAATCTTCCCCTTGTATCCCGATAAAGGCCCGGACAAACGCCGCCTGTAGACATCCAAAACCTATCACTATAGTGAATAGCCAATATTATTATTATCGTTGTGAATTGTGTTCAAAGCACATACAAATAGTGTTATTTTCTAGTGGTTTACCCATTACACACATAGGAGGCATGCAGCCTAGAGCCCCTATATGTTGCATGTGACGGTAGAGCTTATTTATCGCAGGGCGGTTTTTAGAGGGTTGTTTATGCTTGAGGAGTCGGTTTGCAGGTATTACAGACCAACAGCGAAGGGTAGTAGGTGTGTTTTCATAGGGGTTTCTGAGTGGAAAGCCCTTAACAATAAATACCTGCAGTATTGCAAAGCAGGGGGTTCGGGCTGTCCGGTTCTGGCGACAATAACGAAAAAGATGTCTAACAACCAAGCTAGAAAGGGTGGCGGTCGTGTCTTGCTTGAGGAGGGCTGACTATCTCCTATCACTTGGGGTCGTTCTGGCTTTTACGGGTGTTGTGGTAGTTTTGTTCACTTCAAAGGAAAGGGCCATGAGCCTTCCCCTGATTTTAGCCTTGTTGCCCGTGATCTCCATGCTCTTTTTGGGGGCATCAAGGCGTGGAAGAGACAGAATCGCAGTTTTACTGGTTGCCTCCATAACTATTGTTTTCTCATCACCTTTCTTGTCCCTAGCGATTGTAGGGCTAGAGGACAAAGTCAAGAGTGGGGTAATATCCTCTATATTCATAAATAATTTGACTACAGGTGATGGAAGGAGTACCCTCCTAATATACTCTTTACTAGTCTTTGCCTCCTTTATTTCATCCTTGTTGTTAAGTAGGATCTTCATTAGCTATTTTTTGCCTAGTTTAAGTGTAGATGGGATAGTGAACCCTATTTCAATGCTTACTCGTTTGGCAAGCATAAAGTCTTGGTCGATTTTTGGATTTCTCGTCGGTTTTATCCCTTTATTAATCTTCCCGGGAACTCTTCCTGAGTTTTTAACCTTAATTTATATGCTGGTCGCACCCATCCCTGTACAGTCTGCACTCTTGACTTTCGAGGTCTTGAGATACTTTGGCCTGGACTCATTGATAGGTTTTCCCGGAGTGCTCGTCGCATTGACAGTTTACTCTATTATAGTTTCACGACAGGGTGTTAAGACTGAAAAAGGAGCAGCTTCATTTCTTTTATTGTTTGCATCAAGTATACTTCTCATTCTTCTTACTTTTTTTATTCTCTTCGGGACAAAATTTCCCTTGTATGCCTTTCTCTACATACTTTCCCTCTTCTCGTTAACACTAGTTTTTCTTCATTCCGAAGCTAGAGGCTTCTTGTTGAGCCCATTTCTAGCTATGCTGGTTATTTCCTTGTTTTCAGGTATAAGCGTGGGAGAGAACAAACGTATTCTTAGCCCTCTTACCCCTCTCCTTATCGCTGCTGCGCCAGCAACTCTTGCAACTCTTTATGAATTCATTGCTATACGTGCAATCCCTGAAGAAGAGGATTGCTCTTATCTGAGAGTTGTCCTCATAACTTTTGTAGTACCTCTGGTATCCTATCTATATTACACGGGCGGGAGTTACGGTTTCACGTTTACCCAAACATCTTCATTACAGGAATTATCATGGATGAGCGTATTTGCTGCCTTTATCGCCGTATTGTTCACAGTTATTCAGCAGAGAGTGGCTAAACACTTGTTGAGTAGAGGCTCTGCTCTATTCATTCCATTATCCCTAACTATACTACATCCTGTAGGCCTTGCACTGGGTTACATATTTCTTTATGCAAATACGATGGAATCTCTTATATTTATAATTCCGGCATCCATCCTAATCCTGACCGTTAAAGTGTTAATCTTTTTCAAGCAAGTTTCGTTGAAGGAATTCAACTTTATGGTTCTTTTGGGCTCAGGATCCGCGTTGCTACTTCTTTTGCTTCTTTAAGCCTAACGTTACCCGCCAGCAATTTGAATGATATCACCATCTCCCAGCTCAAAATCTTTTCCAACTTTACGCGGATTGAATGTGAAGCGGTTGCTCCAGACCCAAGCATACTTGAAACTCTCGCCTAGCTGCGAATGTATGATTCTCGCCACTTCGATTACCTTAGCTCCACGTCTCACCACGATGGGTCTTTCTTCCACCTCTCCCGTTCTAGGATTACGTGTGTAAACCCTTATCAGGTCCAACTCTCGGAAAATATATTCGGCCATCCTTCCGAAATCTATGGTTTCACAACCTTTAATGAGGTGTACAGGAATACCAAATTCACTCTCGAGTGTTCCACGCACTACTTCCGCGTCCTGGATATGGTCTCCTGGCGAGTAAAGAACAACAATGGTGGGCTTGTAAGCTATTTCCCCGAATAATGCCTCCTCAACATCGTCTAACGTGGCTTTTCCAGTAACTTTGACAACGGCATGGTAAATTCCATAATCGCGAAGGAGAGCCGCTACATCTTGGAGTGTTGTGCCCTCGAGTTCACCTATCACGACAACTCCTCCCGTCGATCTTCTCTCTATTTCGACGCTTGCTCGCGGCTTCTTCCAAGCTATCCTAGACTCTTCCAGGGCGTCAAGCAAAGCCTTAACCTCGCTTTCTACTCCCGGTACCATGTCGAGGGCTAAAATGATTGCATCGGCATTTCGTGCTAAAGCCATCAAACGAGATTGCGATGAAGCGTCGCCGAAAAGTGGTGGGGCACTGATTATTTGGAAGTATACACCCTCCCAAGTTTTCATGCCTGGAATAGGCTTCTTGGAATCTGTAACTTCTATCCCGGTGATGCAGCGAAACACAGCCTCACGACCGGGTCCGGGATAGCCCAGCACAACTACCTGGATATCGCCCTCTTTTTCTACAAAGAATTGTTCACCGCCGCCAACCTTTTTCTTTCTCTTGAGTTCTATTTCTCTTCGGAGTGCAGCAATTTGACGAGTAACCTGCATGCGAAGTCTTTCCGTCCCCTTGTGCTTCGGGACGGCAGAGAGGAACTCCTGTAGAGCTTGAAGTTTTTCCTCTGGCGTCTTCGCGTCCATAGCTTTCTTCCATTTACTCTTTGCCTCGGCTGGGAGATTCGTGGGCATTTTATCCTATGGTGTTAGGAGTATTTTTGACACTTTTTAACTTTCCTTTTAATCAATCAAGTTTTCAACTACTACCGCCTGCCACCCTGCGTCACGGGGGCCGGCTCATGGGTTGCCCTTCTAGGGGTTATTGTTTTGCTCCTAGTGGTTGTATCTTTCTCCTCTCCGTGGCGACTACGACTCCTTGGTGTGTCGGGGTGTAGGCTTCGATTCTCGTCGGTGTTGGTGGGCTGTATCCTACTCTTCTGGTTATGTTTAAGCATGCGTTTCTGACTAGGCCGCAGTTCTTGCACACGCATCGAAGCTTTCAGGGCGTACACCGACATCCTTCCAGACCAAAGGAAGGCACTCGACAGCATCAATGCAATGCTCATGGAGCTAGAAGAACTCTCAGCTAGGATTGAAGGATTTCTCGAGTCCTTGTTTAAAGATAAGCTTACCTGAAAGCCGGAAAATTACAAAGTACACTATTTTTAGGGTGTTCTTACGAGGATTTTACCATTCTTCTTGAGCAATAAGAGTTGGATTTTTCCACCAATCCTCATTGCTCTCTCAACGACAACTGGAGCGAGAATGGCTGTCTCATTTAACCTCTCGAAGCACATACTAGACACAGGTACCCTGGTCACTATCAATCCGTTCTCGATATACAAGTCAAGATTATATTCACTACGTAGAGAAGTACCCTCAGGTGAGTTAGCAAGATAACATAGGTCTCTAATCAAGGCTGCATCCTCGTGAACGGGAGAGTTAAAAACCGCTAGCCAATACGTGAAGACAAGCGTACTCACAATGACGTCTAATAGGATCACTATTGCATCATCCACCGCTTATCACCAGCTTGTTCCCCCATTTGTCCATAAGTGTACAGGGATAGTTTCCTTTAATGGCAAGAAGTGTTCCATTGACGTAATCGTGAGGACAGAGCGGTTTTAGATAGACTTTTATCTTGATAGCGTAACTGTAGCTTGCTAACTTGAAGACTTGATAACTGGAGGTTTCATATATTCTCAGAATTCTTCCCGTTAACGGGTCGACCTTCAACCCGACTAGTTTATATGAGTATTGTAATTCGAACACATCTTTTCCAACGTTCGTCACAACATACCCCCTGCAAACTAAGGCCCCATGATCATAAGATGATTCATTCACCAGCAGATAGAGATTATACGAGAGGAAGTTAACCGGGTATATATACCGAGAAATCTTTTGGAGTTTTACATTAGCTTTACCGGGATCCGAGCACGAAGCTCTAAGGGCTACCAAGAGCGCTGTGTGAGCATCCTCTCCACGGTAATCTGTACGATAAAAATTGTGTTCCGAGCTCTCTAAAACTAGAAAGCTTAAAAGCACTATAGCGAGTAATCCAATTGTTCCTCTGCGCCTCATATTATCTCTTCCAGCTGAAAGATATCACTCTAGGCTCCTCACCGCACCATACAATAATATTGCCTACCGGGTAATCGGGTAAAGGAGCCGTGGCATTGACACTCCTCATTATCTCATCAACGTCGTCGCAGCTGGCGTAAAGCATGACATAGGCCGCGATAGTTGCCGTGTTACGTGCCTGAATGAAATTATATGTGAGCGTTTTGACTTCATGGCTTGAGACTCTAGTCAGAGTCAATAGGACAACTATAGCTATGATTGCCGCTGAAAGAGTTCTCAAGGTTTGACCACCTCAACTCTAGATCCGTTTTTGCATAATGTAATGCTGTATCCGTGTATTGAGTCGTTGTAATAGATTGGTTTGGATGCATAGATAGTCAGACAAGATCCCTCGGGCATAAGGCTTGCAATACTTTCCACCTCTCTTTTACTGTGGTTTGAATATACAATATAGAAGCTTAGGAGAGAGCCTAAGAGCAGTATTTCAAAGAAAGCCAGCAGATTATCTCCTATAGACTTCAACACCTATTCACCTGATAGATAACAACTTTCAACTCCTGAGGTCCTTCCAGTTCCACATTTCTACCACAATAGCTTAGAGAAAGGTCATATACCCTGACGGCGAAACTCCTTCTCGAGAAACATAGCCTGTCGGCAAATCCATCAAAGGAAGAGTCATATAGAACCAGGGTGTTATTGCCTTCAAGGAGTTTTGGAAGGAAATATATTTTACATTTACTTCCCTCGTGTATTATCGACAACCATGATTCATTGAGAGGGGTTATGCGGCATTTTTCCAGCTCGATAATGGGTAGACTTGCCCTTGTCACTGTAAGGTTGTTTGCCTTAACTTCGCAAATGGTCCTGTTTATATAGACCTTCGAGTTTAGATCCACGAGAGTAGCCTGGGCTAGAACGTTGAGTTGGGAGGGCTCAACAGTAAAATGCCTTGACTGGCCCTGCACTAAAAGAAGTATAGTGGTAAGGACTGTTATAGTAAACGAAGCGAGGATTACTAGCCTTATTGTATCGATCAAAGCTTTTCGAGCCATGGTATCACCAGGACCTCTCTCGTCATTCCTGGAACGTAGAGAACCTCAAGTGAGTGCCTGTTGCCATCGTATAAGGGAATGATTATTGGCTCTAAATACCTCTGCTCGTTTTCCCAGAGTACAACTCCGCTTTCCCTTGATATCAGTCTGACGTACAATCTCCCTGGTATCCAGGTTTCATTTAACGTGAAGAGTTTTTCTCTAAGCGTTCTCTTTTCTCCGAGTACAACAGGCTCTCCCCAAAGCAACTTCGTGTCTCCGTTGACCTTTGTGAAGGTCACCGGAGTCGATACGGGTACAAGTATGAGTTCTAGCGTTGTATTAGGGATGAGGAGATTTCTCCCCCAAGAAGCATAAATCTTAATCCTTGAGATTCTTGTAACATTCTGCAGAAGGGAGTAATTTATAGTCAGTCGTCCATTTGAAGCGGGTACTGTGGTAAGTATCAAGTCGTTATAGCTAGCTGTAACATTATAGTTTTCCCACGGCGGAAATGAAGTAAAGATTATCTCAGCTTTATTCAAGCTATACTTTATTTCTTTTATTGAGATTACAGGGACGATTGTTCGAAAATAGTAAACCGAGTCGTTAAGCTTGAGATAAACCGCCATGTTAGGTTTTTCGGGTGCCATTATGGAGAAAAGATAGAATTTAGAGGATCCATTCTGGAATAAAGGTAACTTTATTGACGGTGTTCTATCTTTGACAGCCTTTGTCCCCGCTCTAGCACACTCGCCGTACTGTTCTGAGACTATGAGAGATCCGCTAGCACCTTGAAGTGTTATAATTTTGCTTCGAGTCGTGTCGAGCAATATTAGGCTTGCATTTGTTGAGAAGGTGTAAACTCCTGGCTTTATGGGTATGAAATGTGTACCGTTGGCTGGCTGGAAGTCCATTCCCGGTAATAGATATGTAACTGGAGCTTTTTGACTGAGAGAATAGACGGCCCTGACGTATATGTTAGAATTTATAGTTCCTGTGAGACTGTTTGTCTGTATTTTTGTAGATCCTATAAGCCAGTAGTCGAAGAAGACTTTGTCCTGAGATTGACCTTCGAGAGTTAGCTTCAAGAAACCCTTGGTATTCGAATCAAGTTGAGCTGAAACGTCGATTGTTTCGGCTTCTAAGGTTATGTTTCTAAGAACGATGGTTCCATTGCCGGGGATCAAGAAGCCCGTGTAAAGGGTTTTACGTAAACCAGTAACGCTAACAGCGTTAATTCTCAGGGAGTATATTCTGCTTGTGAAGCTAAAGCTAAGGGTTATGTCGAAGCTTCCCGTATAGTACTCTCCACTGCTACACGTTCTTATGGTGGAGCTACTGTTTGTCTCGTCCCATGAACAATATTTTGTCAGGGTTTTTCGTACGAGCAAGGTGGTCTCGCTTGGAGCTCTAAGAATATATCTTGTTCCCTCCTTTAACTGTAATGAAATACTCTTACTGGTAGTAGAGCCCTCGAAAACTAAATTAACGTTGAGCTGTGAGGGCTCACCACTTAAAGTTATCGTTCCATAAATGGCATACCCTGGGGGAGATTGAATAAGAGAGTCTATGTTAACGGTATACTTCTTTTCGGTGACGACGGGCTGGGTTAAACCGAGGCTAGCATATGCTACGCTGTAGTCTTCAGGTAGTCCCTCAAGTGGATAATTATAGCCATAGGCATGTGCCGTTCCTGTAGTAGCCACTTTTCCCCCTATAGACATTATTGTGGGTCCAGAATACGAGTTGAGGTCAAAATATGCCCTAGGGTCATCGGTTTGAGGCAATATCCAAGATAAGCCCCCGTCTACCGTCGAAGCGCTGATTGAAACTATTTCTATTATTGTTTGAAGCGTCTGGTGTTCACCGGAGGCAGTAGCCTTTAGGTTTGCCCACCCTGAAGCCAGGGTGGGCGTTCTGATGATCCAGTTTGTGTAAAGTTTTGATGAAAGTGCAACGGGTAAGGGGCTCTCTCCTGTGGTCAATGAGGAAGTTAAGTCCACGTTCCTTGATGCTTCACCCGTTTTACCGGATCCCGGAGGAACCATTATCCAGATCACCAAGGAGTCGTTCAGCGCTAATGCTAGGGGTGCATAGAGGACCATGACAATGAGGAGAACATATTGTTTCTTCAAGTTAATCACCAATGAGACAGAGGCTCAGACTGTCACCTTGGAGATATATGTCCAGTGCAAACTCGCCCGTATTAGGTAGTACTCTGAGTTCCTTTGTCAGGATGTTAAGTGAATATGAGTATTCTATAAAGTCGAGGCCGCTCACAATTACGCGTGTAGCATTGTATGTTTTTCCCTCAAAATATTCTTTCAGATTATCGAGATTGACTGTTATTATATATGTTCCGCCCTGTAAAGTGAAGGAGGGAACCCTGTCGTAGGGTTTTCCATTCAAATAGACAAGACCAATATTGTTATGCCATGTTGTCGTAGTCATCCTCAACGTTATATGTCCTGAGGTTTTGGGTAGGATTACTAACAACCTTGCAATGGAATCCGTACTTATTTGTAGACAGCCATTACTAGTAGTAATATTGTATCTATCAGTCAATCCGAAGACTTTCCGGTAATCCATAAAAGGGTCTTCGACTCTCTTGAATCCACCACACTTCTCGCATATGATTATAGAATCTGAGGAAAATTTTCGCTTTAAGACGTATTCTAAACTCTCGCTGAACTCACCCCCTGAAAGGACACGTATCTTTAAGGCAATAGGGGGAAGTGTACTGTTTGAAATCCAAGGAGGAGTGATCCAGCCTCTTATACATAAATAATGTGTCGAGTTATAATCAATGCAACCCGTCGCCGTGTTTCCGCTACTGTATAGCCCGATCTCGAGAGTGGAGTTTTCCACAGGTCTCAATTCGAAGAATCCTTGCCGGTAAGATCCATTAACCCAAGCTCCTACGGGGAAATTAAAGCGTAAAATGTAGAACCGAGGTCCTCTCACTATTATATGCGTATCGTTTTCTAATCTAAATGAGACATTGATAGGATAATATTCCACCAGCTTCTCGCGTGGGATAATCACGGTAGTAGAACACATCAACGTATAGTCGTCGAGATGGTCGCATGTAGAATTGAGATTAATGGTGGAGTTGATAGGGATCTTCAAGGTTGCTTTCCCGTAAAGCCGCGTCCCATTAAGGAGGAGTGGCGCTTCAGCATTCAAGATTAATAGGACATATTTCCTTCTGTATTTAATCTTGACTATTGTGTCATCGAGAATCGTTAAATTAATCTCGGTGCTCAAAGGCTCATATAATCCGACGGGTTGTGGACGAATAATAATCACTGTGCCATTAGGAACTCTCAGTTTAACTGGTAACTCATAAACATCTCTGTTGATTTCGACCTTGCCTCCCCCTATGTCTGACTCGATGTAAAGAATTTTCAGGCTTGCTGAGGTTTGTGATAAAGGAGGTAGAATTACTTTGCTCTTAGTACTTACATCGATGTTTTTATGATACGTCCGTGACGTCAAGGCGGCAATCAAGCTTAAGAATAATATGGTGGTTAAGATTGCCAATAACTTTTTCCTCTTCATCGTGTAAACCCATTCCAGTGCCTAAAAAAACAGGGAAAACAGTGGGTTCCCTATTATCCGTTTTAAAAACCTTGCTCCATAACTCTACGAGAAGGATATGAGCGAAGAGGTTGGTAGATCCATAATGCTTATTATAACGTTGGCTGTTGTCTCATTAATAGGCTTCTTTATCTACCAGGTAGCCTCTACTACAACGAGCAGGCCTGTACTCGTCCAGGCGGGAGACGCTGTTCTTACATCCTTAGGAAACACTTACTCAGTGATTCTATGGCTCCAAAACGCGGGCTCATCCTCGGCTGACCTTACATCCGCAACTCTAGTTATTAATAATTACAATGTTAGTGCTCCGCTTACATGTTCACCTGCTATAATTCCTAGCGGAGCCACGGCAACATGTAGAGCCTCTTTTGCATCTACAAGTGCTATAACCACGGCTGCGACAGGTTATATCGTCACGAGATATGGAGTGTACAAGGTGGTAATGGTTAGAAGCTAAGGTGCACACATGAAAGATCTCCTAGAGGACTTGGAAATGCTTTTTCTTTTATCCTTTATCGACGCCCCACCTAGCTACGTGATGACATGGCTTAAGAACAGAGGGATAGGTTACAAGTTCTCAAGTGAGAGGATAGAAGAGAGAATTAGAGAAGACGAGAGAACAGGGACAAAGGAAGGTATTAGAAGTGTACTGGAAGAGACTATTAAGAGCTTGGAGTTTAAGCTTGAAACTTTCTCTAATCGCGTTGATAACATAAGTGAAGTCTATACAATTACTCTCCTAGTAGCGCCTGTCATGCTCTATGCTGTGGGGTTATTCCAACCCGAAACTGTAAAGGTCTCACTATGGGTTCTTCTCTTACTGAATGGTCTTCTTTTAGTTCTTTTCAGGGATCTTCATCCACGTGTATTTAAGTTAAAGACGAATTCGTCTTCCATCCTTGGAAGTATCGCCTTATCGGTTGTACTCTCTTTTATTTTTTTAAAAATAGAAAATCTAAGGGTTTCTCTTGTGGCACAAATCCTGACGAGCCTACCGTTTGCTGTATCCGCGCTTAGGCGTTGGCGAAGAATGGAGAGTGAGCTCAGGGAGAATCATACTATCCTGTTAAAGGCTCTCACAGAACCCTTCCACCTCTTCCGTGCCGTACCTCCAGGGCTTCTGACGGCCGAGACATACTTTGGTATAAGCCGGAGCCTACGGCTCACGCTTTATCTATCCTCATTCTGGGGAATTGAGGAAAAAAGCGCGCTTCTCTTCACGTATGAAAAGATATATAATTTCTACAAGAAAACTACCAGGAAAGGTTTCCTAAACGCTGCAATGAACCTGCTCACGATATTTCTTTTAGGCTTCGCCTCAGCTATAGTGAAGAACATTCTGAAGACTCTACCACTAGATGCGATGCAACAATGGGTCACAATTGGAGATAAATCTGAACTCTTTTGGACCATTGATGTTTATGTAATGCTGGCATCGATTCTATACGCGTTAGGTCTAAGCATCATCTCGTTGGGAAGTCTGGAAATGGCACCGTTTTGGATACCTCTCGTCTCTACAGCATTACTTCTTGGAGAAGTGCTAGGGGAGAGGTTGCTCGTGTATGGATAAAGTCCTCTATGCCTCTATCCTTATACTCGCAATTTTGCTCTTATTTTCTGCAATAATCCTACTAGAAGTTTCACCCTTTATCGGGACAATCACTATAACTGAGGACGGCTCTTTACTTGTTCCAAGGGTTTAGTTATCCTAATAAACCCTAACCTAAGGATTCTGTCATAGAATCAGAAAAAGAAAAAAATCCGTGTCTGATTGAAAAACAAATTTATATCACTTTTAAAGAATTAGAACAGTCACCACGGAGAGAGCCGATGGTCAAAGGATACATACTGGTGATAACAAAGCCAGGCAAGGAATATGAGGTTGCACGAGAAATACTCAAGATGCCATTCGTAGACGACGTTGATGTCACCTATGGATTGTGGGATCTAGTTGTCAGAGTTAATGCTCCCTCGTTCCCGGAGCTAGATAAAGTTATCATGACTATTCGAAGTCTAAAAGATATAGAGCAAACCGCCACACTTGTGTCCCAAGAACCTGGAGCATAGCTTTGAAGTTTTCATTAAGTTGAGTCAAGAATCATAAATTAGAATGAAAGCTGTGAATCCTAGGCTATCCATTCTCCCTTACTGATCTTCTCAGGAATATAAGTATTTGAAAGGAACCTGAATCCATGCCCACTTAATGCCTCTATCTCTACTTTTTGTCCTTTCTCTATGAACAGGTTTAACTCCTCCATCCATCTTTTTGATTCTTTGAACCAGGGATAGTTTAGAAGCTCTTTTGCTCGTTTTATATCTCTCTCTGTAGCCTTAATGATGAAGTTTTTCGGGATCTTATACTTCTCAATATCTGTCACAGAAACTCCGAGGAACCTAGCTTCGGGTGTTGCAAGCCGTTCACTCTCATAACTAAGAGTTATGGAACCACTCTTGTATACACTATAAATATAGAATCCATAGCTATCTCCATCGGTTAAAACATAAACAGGCAAGTCAAACTCCTCCCAAAGACGCCGTACCATTCGACGGGTACTCCTATCCGGCTGACCCTTTCCAGTGATAAGGATACAGTTGTTTTTCCTCCAAAACTCGTCCTCGTTTAATTGCTCGAAGATCGCACCTTTCTCAACGACAAGGACATAGTCCGCCTTAACATCTAATATTTCTAGACTGTCAACGTTCGAAGGAATTGCGTATGCACCGCTACCAAGTCTCGAGAGCTCTATCACTTGGCCCTTCGACCGTATAGACATGTTTCCTACTATTCTACCCTTTGCATCATGCATGAGACCCATATGTTCTCGAAGAAGCCCTGTGGTGACTTCGATATCCTGGATCACCGCATTGCTTTCTCTCTGATCATCCCATGTGTTCTCCCCGAGATTCTTTCCACTCTTATCCGTTAAAGTGTGCTTACCTCTATAGTAAAGATCCCTTATGGTTGGATGAACGCCTTCACGCCTAGCCTCTAATATCAGTTTCAGCATGAGAATTGTCTGCATAAATCTCTTAGACTCTCCCACGTCGAAGAACTCTCTCCTAGCGGTTTTAGAACCCAGTAATAGCATCTTTCTTTTCTTGTCCCATATAGTGTTGGCTAGAGTTCTCACGGGGACTTCGAGGTAAGGTGCCTCGCCTCTAAGTATTTGGTCTGCTACTCTTCTACCTAGTTCCTCGAGGCGTCTTATTACTTCCTCCTCGGGAGGAGCCTGTATCGCGCCGCGTCTAACTGACGACATGTTGCTCTACACCCTTTTTACCAAGTTCTTTCTTAAGAATTTCCTCGAGTTTTGACTCTAGGAGGGCCGCGTCGAGAGAGAGAATTTCAGCCAAACTGGATACCACCTCTGGCATGTAGCGTCTGATGGTAGCCTCCTTTCTCTGAATCTCGTGCAGCCTCTCCATCCTCGTGATATAAGATCTCAGCCTCCTCGCAGCCTCTCGTATTGCGATCTCCAGCTCATGTTCTAGTTCTGGGACGTCTGCAATAGCTTCCTTACCTACACCCTTAAAAGGTATCTTCGTGGAACAGACGTGAGTGATGACAGCAAGTGGTGCAGGGAACTTCACCTTGTATACACTCCAATCAATTTCATTAACAACTTTCCTGGAAACATCTACCCCTTCATCGTAAAGTAAAGGCATCTTATTAGCAAAGCGAAGCACCATAGGCTGATCCTGAGGCGGTATTTCACCCCCATATGCTACGGCCACCTCAACTATGAACGGATGCCCCCCATAGGAAGAAGGTGGTCTAGTCACTGCTTTCACAAAGCTTGGCTTAAGGATGTTCTTAACGCCATCCTTTAGGAGTTCCTCTCCGATCGGTGAGAGAGTGACAGGACGAGGGCGTCTCCATTTATCAAAAGTACGCATCTTCGAAGCCAAAGCCTCGAGATCACTGAGCCTGAGCTCCTTAACCTTTAATGATGGATCAAATCCTGCCCACACTATAAACTCACTCGCTATTTTTTCACCAACCCCTTCGAAGCTCTTTACCAAGAAATCCTGGAGCGTGATGCTATGATCGTTCAACGATCTTATGAGTTCCTTTAATATTTCAACGTCGACGCCTTTAGGATGGTATCGGCCTATTCGAGGAGGCTCCGGAAGTTTTTTGGAAACTCTCCTGAAGATGAGCTCCTCATCGGGAGTCTTGTACTTTATAGTAGCATAGGGCGCTATAAGTGCCGTGCGTCTGATATATTCTTCAATACGCTTTTTAGCCTGAAGCCATGATCCCTCCAGGGTCAGTCTAACAACAGTCCCATGAATCTTCGGGTTATCCTTCTTCTTTATTCGCATTTTAACAATGTGAGGGATATTCTTGTCAACGTCGATGTAAAGAAGATATTCTCCTATGAATTCAGAATTTCTGGGAGCACTTTTAACATAGATGGGCTGCGCGGTCGTCATTTGAGCATAAAGGACGGCCATCTTGACGCCAAGACCAAAGACTCCTCTTGTCTGTCTAACGACATATTTGGAGCCATAAAAGACCCGGCCGAAAACATTAGGGATCTCATGGATAGGTATTCCTATACCATTATCTGCTACTTTCACAGTGACCTTGTCCTGGTTCGAAGGGTCAAGCGATATCTCCACACTAATATCAGGCAGTATGCCGTGAGTCTCTGTGGCATCAAGTGAGTTCTCTACTAGTTCTCTCACTGTTTGATACAGCGCTCTTGCTGGATTGGAGAACCCTGCAATCTCCTTGTTTCTATGAAAGAACTGTGCAGGAGATAATCCACGGTACTTTTCCAATCATAATCACCTCGTGTAAGTCTTCACGCTGCAAGTGACCACTGTTCATCAAAGACCTACGCTTTTACATTAACCAAAGTTATTAGGTTTTCTTTTCCTTTTTGAGAGTGATCTATCTAAAATTAGATAAAATAAAGTAATATAAAAAATGATAACGAAATATATAAATAAAATCGACAAACATACTCATATTACTAAAGGTGAAAAACTTGGAGAAAAAACAGGTCATAGTTTTAACGCTACTACTTCTCGCGTTCACACTACCAGCTATAAGAATAGCACGAGCCGAATCTCCCGTCATCCAGGTTGTGGATCCCACAGGCGACGATAAAGGTCCAGGCTACTACGGCTACCCTACTGCCGACGTCTTTAAACCAGGTGTTTTCGACATCGTCAAATTCGAGATCTATACGGACAACAAGACCTTAACGTTTAAGACCTACTTTAAAGACCTTGGGGGTAATCCTTGGGGTGGCAAAAATGGTTTCTGCTTGCAGCAACTACATATATACCTGCATACAGATGCACCAGCTAACATACCCTCAAGGTCGAGCACTATAGGATTAAATGTGAATCTTGACCCAACCTGGGCGTGGCATTACGCTATCCTAGTAGGTCCCTGTTGGGAAACTCCACCCCAACCATTGCCTACCGGACAGTGTGCCGTCATTTACAGACCTTTCGATTATGTTGTCCAAGATGATAGACTAAAGGTAAGCGTAGCTGGGAACGCTATTGTTGTACAGGTGGATAGGGGTCTTATCGACTACGGTGATGTAGGAAACATTAAGAACTGGAGAATTATAGTAGCTGTAGCTAGCCATGACGGCTTTGGACCCCTAAAGATAAGAGGAGTAGGGCTCAGTAAAGGAGACTGGAACATATGGGCCACTGCAACCGCGAATGACCAGCAAAAAATAGCGATTGCCAATGCCATTAAGTTCGGTATCGAGCCTAGAGTAATGGATATAGCGGTATACTCACCCGAGTATCCCAACGGTATAAGTGCAGACCAGCAATACGCCTGGCTTAGCAGCTTTGACCCTAACACTAAAACCCCAGCCGTTATCCCGCCACTCACACTAGACTTAAAGGCCCAGCTAGCTTCTATAACAAAGGAAAGGGATGACTTAAAGACACAGGTATCCTCTCTTCAAGGCCAAGTATCAACTCTTCAAAGTCAAGTAAACAGCCTACAAGGACAAATCAAGACCCTACAAGATCAAAACAAACAGTTACAGGATCAATTACAGACTCTCCAAGCCTCAACAGTGAGTACCACAATTGCCATGGGCTTGGCTATAGTACTCTTCATCATAGGCTTTGCCGTAGGGTATCTCTTCGCTGGCAAAAAGAAGTCGTCCTCGGGCACTACGGCAAAGCAAAGTTAAAGAAAATATCATTATTTTTTTTTCCGGTGATCATTTTGAACAGGAAATATTTCCTTGTGTTCTTATTCATATTCATAATTTCACTAGAGAGTATAGCCCTGAATGTTACTGGTCAACAGTCAAAACCGCTCTACGTGGCAATAGTGTGGCATTACCATCAACCATGGTACTACGATGTCAACGGCACAGCTTTCATTTTACCGTGGACGAGAATGCATACAGTTGGAAATTACTACAAAATGGCATACATACTCTCAAAATACCCCCAAGTAAAGGCTACGTTTACCTTCTCAGGCTCCCTCATACAACAGATACTTGACTACAACCATGGAGTGAAAGACTATAGACAAATAATCTCTGAAAAAATAGCCAACGGACAATCCCTAACACTCGAAGAAAAGTTTTCAATGCTCGTAATGCCTGGAGGGTTCTTCGACGTGAACTGGGATAGAGTGGTCAACGTGGTTAAGAGGTATAGCCAGCTAAGGGACAAGGCTCAGGCAGCTCTCTCCAAATATATATATTTACCAGAGCAAGAATACAAGCTGAAAGTAACGGAAGAGTTTACAGAACAAGACTATATAGATCTGGCCGTTCTATTCAACCTCTTCTGGATTGACCCCCTAGTTTTAAGGGAACAATACCCAGATATTTACACTCTTAGACAACAAGCATTAAACGGAGGTAGTGGCTTTACGAGGCAACAGCTATCAGCAGTACTCAAGGTTCACAAGGAGTTGCTTCAGAGAGTCCTAGGTTTTTACGCGGATCTTGCACATAAGGGGCAGGTCGAGCTTATTCCAGTTCCATATAGCCATCCTCTGGCCCCTATTTTAGCTGACTTCGGCCTTAACGAGGATATTAAGCTTCATGCAGCCTTGTCTAATTCGCTTTTCCAGCAGGTATTCAACTACAAACCTCAAGGTGTTTGGCCAGCGGAGCAAGCGGTTAACGATGTTGTTCTCTCGATCTTTGCCAACGAGGGATACTCATGGACGATAACAGACGATGCTTTGTTAGTTAAGGCTGGGTTTAACCCTACAGACCCTTCCGTAGGGTTAAAGGCATGGTATGCAACGTATAACGGTAGACGCATATATGTTTTCTTCCGGAATCACCAGCTGAGCGATCTTATTGGTTTCCAGTATAGCAGACAAGACTCGATCCAGGCAGCACAAGATCTCGTGAACAGACTGTTAGACCTAGCAAAAAGCAGCGATGGCACAAATCTGGTCGTAATAGCGCTAGACGGAGAGAATCCGTGGGAATCCTACCCCGAATTTGGTGATGTATTCCTTCAGACTCTCTATTCCCTTTTGAGTGATTATCAATCAAAAGGTGTCTTAATTACAACCACGCCTGGCGAATACACTTCGAAACAAGCTTCGTCTGCGAGAGCTCTGCCATTTAAAGACTATCCATATCTCGATTTAGCCGGCAAGGACATATCAGATGTTCCCTTAAGCTACACTGACGATGCTTACACCCAGCTTCCACGTAAGATTGTGAACGCTCAGATCCCCGAGGGATCCTGGTCGGGAGGCGAGTTGGCAGTATGGATAGGCCAGAGACAGGAAAATGTGGCATGGATGATGCTCATCAAGACACGAGAAGATGTTCTCAGAAAGCTTGGAGCTAGGAGCCTGCAAGAAGCGCGTTCTGTTAATCCAAAGGCAGTCGAAGACATATTAAGGGCTGAAGCAAGTGATTGGACATTCTGGTATGGGGGAGACATGGGTGGAGGCTTTCCCGCGAATCCCTTTTATAAGGGATACTTGAGGAAGGCTTACCTAGACGCGGGTCTGCAGCCCCCAGACTACCTTTTAACGCTGTTCAATCCCGATGCAACCCCCGTAGGTGTTCTGAACAGCGAGTATCCCAAACCGCTTTCAGACAAACTCAAGCTTGATGGTGAGCTCACGGAGAAGGAGTGGTCTAAGGCACTAAATATGTCCATGGGAAACAAAATAATTCGAAATGTTCTCGTTTTACCGGCTTATAGCGGCATGTACATAGCTGCTGTACCAGTAAGTGAATCTGTTCTTTCAATCCCAGAGGTGACAGTGGCTCTATATTTCACTACTCCCAGTAGAAGCGTAAGCCCATACCATCCTGGATATAATTCCTTCCCGAGATATGCGAATGTAGATCTCGGCATGGGATTATTCTTCGAGGTTCTAATGGTTCCAAGAAACTCCACAGTCATCGTCAGCGCTGCGGATGGTAGAGGCTCATGGATTCCAATGTATTATTTCAACTTAGCCGTCAAAAATGTTATGGAGGCATATGTCCCCTGGAACGCTCTAGGACTAGAACCTGGTCAGCAAGTTTACCTGACTGCAGTCTCATATAAAGGATCAAATGTAGCGGAAACGGCTTCACGTGTAGGATCCGTGTACCAGCTAATGGTACCTAGAGCAACACTGGTTTCCGGTGCTAAGGTATTGTTTGAAGCAAATGACCCCGAAGGTGACGATGATGGAGCTGGAGGATACAAGTATCCTAAGGCGGATGTTTTCAAGCCAGGCGTCTTTGACATGATTAAGTTCCGCGTCGTTGATTCTGGGGAAACATTACTCTTCGAGGTATACTTCAAAGATCTGGGAGGGAATCCCTGGGGAGGCCCTAACGGGTTCTGTCTCCAGTACCCACAGATCTACATTCACACCACACTCCAAACACCCGGACGCAAGGATACCTTTGGCTTAAACGTCAACCTAACCGACGATTCTGCTTGGCATCTAGCCTTGCTTCTCGCTCCTGGATGGGGCTCTGATCCCGTTCCAAACGGAGAAAAGGCGGCTCTCTACCTTTCTGACGGTACGGTGTTAGTACAAGGGGATGTCTTCAAAGTATATGCGGATCCTGCACGGAATGCTATTATAGCGGAAGTCTCGAAGAAGTTTTTACCTGACGTGGAACATGCCGACAAGTGGATCTATACTGTCGCAGTTACTAGTTATGATGGATATGGAAGCATGAAGGTTAGGGCCTTTGGAATAGATCCAGCTGAATGGGTTGTAGGTGTCGGCTCTAAACACGCTAAGGCCGTTCTCTTCAATGTCGTGCCTAGGGTGATGGACTTACTCGCCCCGACGGCGCAAGACCAGTATTCACAGCTTAACTCCTATGTTGCTGAGAAAAATGGTACTCTAGCTAAGATTCACGGTGTGTCGAGTTTCTCAACACAGCCAGCGCAACAACAGTGCTCCTGCCCGCAACCTCCGCAGCAGCAATGCCCGACTTGTCCCACATGTCCAGTACCTCAGCCTATACAACCCTGCAATTGTCCAGACCCAACCAGATCTTTATTCGTGGGCATTATTGCGGGAATCCTTGTTGGTGTGGCTGCAGCATTGTTTTTAAAAACTGGAAAGAGAGAACCTTCTACATCTTGAATATTTTTTAATTATTTCCTCTTTTTAATTAAGATATTCCAAGAGTAGGGTTCTAACTCAACTCTTTCAACTCTTCTCTGTCTTAAAAAATCAATATAATCTATTGGTGGTTCGTATACTACTCTGGTTTCCCTGCTAAACAATGCAAGGATATCTTCGTCTTCCCACCACCTATGGATTATGAAAGACTCATTATTAATTACCTCGGCATCAAAAAAGCCTAATCGAAGAGATTTTAGGGTTCTACGCATCCACCCCAGCCTTTTAATTAAACACATCAGTTTTCTATCCCACTTTTCCTCATCCCATAACATGGGTTGCCTGTTATCAGGATCATCACCACCGAGCATTCCCACCTCGTCACCATAGTATATCGAGGGTGCTCCCGGTAAAATGAAGAGGGTTGCATATAGCGTCTCTAAACAAGCTTTGTTTTGAGTAGAAGCTAGGGTAGCGATACGGGGCGTGTCATGACTGCCGAGCAAGTTGTACATAGAGTTGGCTGCGGAGATCGGTATGCTAGTATAAAGCTCTTTGACTCTGTCAATAAAATCATATGCGTCTATTCTTTTGTTCAGGTAAAAGTCTAGAAGTAGAGCTCGAAGATCGTAATTCATTGCGGAGTCACTGGTGTATCCATAAGGATAAAAGCTTACACCTTTAGAGATTTCTAGTATAACTATACAATCTTCGCAAGAATCCTTCACTTTTTCATACATTATTTTTAAAGCATCATCTGGTATGGCGTGTCCTACATCGATCCTTAGTCCCTTAGCACCTTTTTCGAGCCAATACAAAGCCAAGCTGGAAAGTCGTTCCCTCACCCTAGGATTTGAATAGTTCAATTTAGGCATGCCCCAGTTGCATAGGAACGTCTCGTAGAAAGGTACGCGTCCCCTAAGTTCCGAAGGGAAATATTTGCAATCCCTATCAATAACTTCTTGCAATGCCTCAAGTTCATCTTTTCCCGGTCGTCTTATAAAACGAAACCACTCGTGGTAATTTGAGCTATCGTTCCTAACGGCTTCTTGGAATTCCCTACTACAAGGAGAGAGATGATGGGCTACAATGTCTACCACTATCTTAATGTTTCTTCTCTCAGCCTCCTTAACCAGCTCCCACCAGTCATTCCAGTTCCCCAAATTGTCGTCCAATGATTCATGATCTATAATGTCGTAACGATGATAACTGGCCGCCTTATATATGGGGGTAAGATAAATTGCATCCACGCCAAGCTCACTTAGATAATCAAGGCTCGAAGTTATGTTCCTCAACTTGCCTCCAAGTATTGATCGGGGCCTATGACCCTCGAGACTCAATTTTTCTACGATAAAACTGTCGGGAAATATAAGGTAGTAAAAACTACCGATAAACCAATATGGTTTCCTAATTTCGAGAACCCTTCCGGGTCTTATAAATTCCTCGCTGTATAGACCATCATTGCCGAAGTATTCTCTTCCGGCATCGGTTTCTAAGAGGAATCTATATGCGTTAACGTGACCTTCTATTATGCCTTGGAAGAATGCAGAGTATTTATTTTGGTAAAATCTTTTCATCTCGTAACGTTTCTTTTCTTCGGTTTCAAGAAAAACTTTTTTTACAAGATTTTTAGGCGTCTTGAGCCGGACTACAGTATAGCCTAGATAGTAACTTATAAATGTCGGATCCCCCTCGTCGTGAATTATAAGTTCAGGCAAGAGTCCCTTTACTTCCAGAGCGCTTTCATAATCTGAGGTTCCTATTAGGGCCAGTGAAAACTCTTCCTCGCTATTGCTGTCAGGCCAAATCTTTATTCTAGCCTTTAATGGGTTTTCTTCGTCAAGCAAAGTCATACCGCAAGTGGTAGAAAACTTGTAAGGATACACTCCCTCCCATAGCTTAACAGTAATCTTACCTCTATCACCTTCACGGGTAAGCTCGTAACGGCCTGGGAAGAAAGAGCTAAAAACTGACACAAGGTAAAGATGCTTTGTTTCTTCAGGCCATTTAAATGAAAACTCCACAATGTACTTCCCTAGGCGATTTCCACGTATTACATCTCTACTAATAACCCTGTACAATCTAGTTCCCAGCTAGTCGATAATAAGTCAAATATGAAAATTGTGTATTCAACAACATTCTCATCATTTTAAACATTACTAATAAAAGTAATTATACAGTAATCTTTATTTGTCACATTTTTTAAAATCACATGCAGGTGAAAACATTTGAGTAAGGGAGTATCTCGCAATGTTCTAATTGGCATCATCCTTGTACTCGTGGCAATAGGGGTTATCGGGGTCTATTATCTAACACTACCCCCACCCAGTCAACCCCCACAGCCTTCTCAGCCTAGCCAGCCTTCTCAACCCTCTCAGCCCTCTCAGCCATCCCAACCCTCAACAAATGCAACCCAGCCTCAACCCACACTGCAAACATTAACAATAGGTAGTAGCAAGATACGTGTACCCAATGATTTCTATGATTTCATTAATAAAGTAAAATCGGGAGAGATCAAAGTAACCATAAACTTCTGGACCGGCATGAGCGACTGGGAAGTCAGTGTTATGAAGGAAGTAATAGCGAGGTTTCAACAAGAATACCCAGGCATAACAATCAAATACACGAATGTTCAAAACTTAAAGGAGCAGGTAAAGGCTGGTGTTCTTACGGGCGACGTTGAAAACACTGCTCATGTTTTTACATGGGCACACGACTGGACCGGCGACCTGGCTGATAGTGGCGCGATTATTGCATGGGATCAATATCTTCCCGCTGAAACTCTAGCTGACCTAAAAGCACAGTACATGGCTTCCGCTTATACAAGTGGATTGTACAAGCTGCACTTATACGGCTTGCCTTGGGCCGCTGAGGCAATAGCACTGGTATGTAATAAGGATGTGGTGCAGACGGCGCCGCAGAGTTGGAGCGATTTCGAGAAAATAATGCAACAGTGGTACAATCCCTCCAAGAACACCTATGGAGTAGCGTATCAGGTGGATCCCTATCATGTTTACCCGTTCGTAACCGCTTTTGGAGGCTTCTACTACGATGACGACAAGAATACAGTTGGTGTTAACAGCACCGGAACACTCAACGGTCTGAGCTTCTACGTCACTCATGTAATGAAGTACATGTATACCTCAGATGTCGGCATGGAGACCCAGCTGAAAATACTTCTTGAAGGAAGAACTCCATGCATGGTCACGGGCCCATGGAATATCCCAACAATAAAGCAAAACATAAAGAATGTCGTAGTCTATCCGATTCCTCCAATTGACGGAAAAGTCCCGAAGCCCTTCTCAGGAATAAAGCAAATGTGGATTACCAGCGTCGTCACTGGTGACAAGAACCGGTTATACGCTTCAATTCTCTTCACAATGTGGTTCACCTTGAATGATAATAGTCTCAAGATCTTAGTTGATGCGGGATACATTCCCGTCAAACTTTCAATACTACAATACCTTCAGTCGAACGCTGACAAATATCCGACAACACTCGGTTTTGCCCAGGCAGTTTCAAACAGTATCCCGATGCCTAAGTCTGCTAACATGAACTATGTTTGGAGCCCTGTAGCAGATGCGTTAAACGCTATTGTAACGAAGTATAACGAGCAAGGTCCTGATGCGGCAGTCAAGATCATACCACAGCTCCTTAACGACGCCCAGGCTAAAATACTAGCTAAGATAAAAGGGTGAAACTCTCTCGCAAGTAAAAAATTGTTTTTTTGAAAGTGATTTTTATGGCTCGAGGCAAGGGTACGACCTTATATCCCTGGCATGTAGCATTCTTGCTTATCATGCTCAGCCTGGCCATGTATCTATTTTTTTCTCTATGGCCCATAGCATATTCCATTTACATCGCATTCACCGATGCAAACAACTTCAACATAGCATCTGAACCCAGAATACGGGAACTTATGTCTCAGCGCGCCATGGTATCAAGCTATCTTCAGGCAAATAAGGAAAATATTCTAAAACAAGTTTATCAGGTTGATACATACCTCGATGAAGTGTCATCGTATCTAAGAGAACTTAGAAAGATAATCCTACAGAGTACACCTCAAAACTTTTCAATCGCACGGATATCAGAATTACGAAATAATGTCGATTCAAGGCTAACATATGTTACAAGTATAATATCCAGCAACACAACCTACCTTTACTACTTCCCGGGAATCGGAGGAGAAATGACGCGGGTCATCACTATAGTCGACGAGGGTATATGGGGAGACATAGATAGGACATTAGGCTTCAAGCTCGTCGTCACACAGGAAGACCTGGCACAGCTACGTAACACAACTATACCAAAAATAGACAAGGCTCTTGACTCCATTCAAAAAATACAGCTTTCCCTTAAACAGGTAGAGTCCAATTATCAATCTCTCATAAGCTCTGTTACAAGAGGGCTAGATGAAGAGATTGACCGCATCTCAATGCACTTTGTAGGATTAAATAACTTCGAACAACTTTTCTCAGATTCTAGGTTCCCATACTCGATCTTCAAAACCCTCTTATTTGTCCTTACTAGTGTTCCTATAAAAGTTGCCGTCGGTGTATCCCTAGCTTATATTTTTTCAAGCCCACTAATCTATGGTCGTAGGGTAATGAGAGCAGCCCTCCTAGTTCCATGGGCTCTACCTGTCTTGTTATCCATTACGACCTGGAGAATGTTCATGGCGCCAAATATGGGGCCACTGGCCCTCTACCTTAACAGTATCGGAATAGATTTAAACATCTATAATAGAGAATGGGATGCATTCCTCGCCTACAACATAGTTGAAATGTGGCTAGCATATCCGTTCATAATGACAGTCACCATGGCTGCAATCTCTTCCATACCCAAGGAGCTACTAGAGTCAGCTCTCGTTGACGGCGCCTCAGCATGGGAAAGGTTCAAGCAGATAATGCTTCCTCTTACAGCGCGCCCCATACTCTTCGCAAGTATTCTTACGGCCGGAGCATCACTTCAAGCCTTTATGGTTCCATTGCTTCTGAACAACGGGGGACCCACAAAGGAGTTACAGTTCCTTTGGTTTTCCCGCACAACGAGCGCCGTTAACGAGATGATGGTATTGTTTGGCTACAACAGAGCATATCTGGATCAGCAGTACGGTCTTTCAGCGGCAGCCTATCTTGTTGTAGTATTTATTCTGTTACTCTATGCAATCGCATGGTACTTCCTTATCTACAAGAGAACAGCGCCGGGTGGTGTGTGATGAGTGTTGGATCAGGCTACTGGATAAGATTCATCGCTTCGATTGTCCTTACTACTTTTGCTGCATTAATTGTCTTCATACTGCTCTATCCCGTCTTCTATGCTGTTCTCTCAAGCTTGGTAAGGGGACAGATACTTGTAACGGATCCAACCCAGATAATGCGTTCAGGCCTATCTCTAGAGCACTACGTTAAAGCTATTAGCGATCCTCGTTTCGTTAGTGCAACCGGATTAAGCTTACTTGTTGCATTAACAAACATCATGTTTGCACTTCTTGTTATAACTCCGGCAGCGTATGCTTTCTCTAGATTCAAGTTTACTGGGCGGGACGCAATGTTGGTTGCATACCTTGTATTGAATCAGGTTGGAGGGGGCTTTGGAGTTGCCTCCGTAATAGCTCTCTATGTTATGCTCTTAAAACTAAATCAGATAGGGATTCCAGTAATAGGTAATCCTGTTGTCCTCGCTGCTATCTATACTGCAGGCGCTGTGCCATTTCAGACATGGATGGTAAAGAACTATCTTGACGCTCTTCCTCGAGAGATAGATGAATCCGCATTTATAGACGGAGCCAGTTGGAGGCAAATAATTTTCGACGTTGTGTTACCCGCTTCAAAGCCAACAATGGTAGTGATAGCTCTATTTGCCTTCATGGGTGCGTGGGGCGAGTTTATAATTGCAAACTTCCTTCGGGTGGAGACTCTCGCTGCATACGTATACGAAACGGCCACAGGGCAGACGATTTTTTGGAGTGACTTCGCAGCTAGAACGATTCTTTTTGCTCTTCCAATAATAGTGATCTATGTCTTCACACAGAGATACATAGGAGAAGCCATGAGGTACGGGGCTGGAAAAGCTTGATCTTTTGACAGATTATAGGATCAGCCGAGGACCCATTAATCTTATCTTTACTTTCTTTCGGTTTCGAATGCATTTAATTTTTATTAGCTCATATGTTGTGAAGATGACTAAGATGAATGTAACCAGTAATACAAGCATACTACGATTATACTTACTCTTCCCAATATAAAACAAACGTTTAAAAGGTTCGCATAGCACTCCCGACATTGCCACTAAATATCAACTTATTCAAGATTTTGGATCTGGGGTGTATATCTACGACAAAACACCTTTAAAACTGTACGTTATGACAGAGAGGGGTCTTGTGTGGCGAGCGCCTATAAAACTCTGGAGAGGGTAAGGGCCAAGCTATATTGGGATTTACGAGAAAATTTTCCATTGGCTTTCAGGACGGGAAACCTAGTAACGACACTACACTTAACGCCTCCCGGCGACGCATACCCAGTCGTAGGAACCTTCTACAGGCACGTATTTAACGTAATACGGGATTATTTTGAGTCCTCAGGTTCCTCGTTTGAAGGAATTATTCCTAAGAGAAAAACGATTCTCGCAAACAAGGTTCAATATGCTGATCTAGCTGTTGAAATTGTAATAGATTCGCAAGTAGTTGGTCATATTATTTATGACATCGCACATTCAAGGTGGCGGTTCAGACCGCTCTACTCTACTGTTTACAAGATGATTGAAAAGGAAACAGGCTTCTTTGCCAAGACATCTCTCCCCAGGCTCTCCAGGGGATTTGTAATTAAGTCGGGAGACATAATATCTGCAAACCTACCGAAAAGTGATGAATACATCGCACTGGCCTCGAGAGATTACAGGTACCTTGGAGTTGGCGTGTTGTTGAAAAATAGGAGAATATATGTCTTAAAA
Organism: Thermofilum uzonense; assembly: GCF_000993805.1. Taxonomy (NCBI): domain Archaea; kingdom Thermoproteati; phylum Thermoproteota; class Thermoprotei; order Thermofilales; family Thermofilaceae; genus Infirmifilum; species Infirmifilum uzonense. Next base: position 1,212,177 of record NZ_CP009961.1, on the reverse strand, counting down.
AGCTGGACGCGAACACCCTACGGAAACTTAGAGGGGGATCCTAACTGGTCTAAAGTTGTTTCAGTTCATCGTCAATACCTGGAAGAGAAAAAAGAAGAGGCGGTCTCTTTTATAAGGAGCATTTACGAGAAGTACAAACTACCAGTTGTCATCTCTTTCTCGGGAGGAAAGGATAGTTTAGTGACTTTACACTTGGTTTTGGAAGCTCTCGGCAATGAAAAAGTAACAGTGCTTTTTAACAACACAGGTATCGAGTTTCCGGAAACCGTAGAATATGTTAAGAAGACTGCCGACTTTATGGGACTGAATCTTATTATTGCTAACGCCGGTGAGGCCTTCTGGAGGGGGTTTTCAGTCATGGGACCTCCTGCACGTGATTTTAGATGGTGCTGTAAGGTGACTAAATTTGCACCAACAGCCAGAGTGCTAAAGCAGATTTTTCCTGACGGTGCTCTCAGTTTTGTTGGTCAGAGAAAATTCGAGTCTGTTCTGCGGGCACGATCGCCAAGGGTATGGCAGAATGCATGGCTTCCCGGGATTATTGCAGCATCACCCATCCATGAGTGGACAGCTCTAGATGTCTGGCTTTACATCTTTATGGAGAGGCTCCCACTAAATCCATTATATTATTATGGTCTTGATAGGCTAGGGTGCTGGCTTTGCCCCGCATCCGAAATGGGAGAGTTTGAATTGGCAAAGAGTGTTAGAAGGGATCTGTATGAAAGATGGGAGAAGGAGCTCGAAAGCTTTGCGCTTAGCCACTCGCTAGGACGGGATTGGCTTAGACTGGGGCTTTGGCGATGGGTAAAGGTTCCTAAAGACATTTCAAGGCTCGCTGAGAGTGTTCAAGAGGATAATGCTCGAGGAGCCACCGTATCCTGGCATCTGTTAGATTCAATGGTCGTCTTTAAATTGGAGAATCCTCGACAAGTTCCCACATTAACAAAACTCCAAAACCTTTCTCATACCTCTAAGGAGCTTCTAGAGAGCATCGAAAGTATTTCCTTTGATGAAAAAGAAATTACTGTTAAGTTGACTCGAAGAGATAAGTCGATTGTTGAACAGCTAGAAAGGGTGGTCATAAGAGCATTTTACTGTGTCGAATGTCTTGAATGTGCAAACTGGTGTCCTCGAGGAGCGATACGCCTAGATAAGGAGAGAGGAGGGATACTTATTCTCGAGGATAACTGTATTCAGTGTGGAATATGTAATGCAAAGTGTCCTATTGCTGAGTATACTTTGAAATTAAAATCGAGTAAGGCCGACAAACAGTCAAGGTCTTTTAACTAAAGGTTGGCCACAGATCTGGCATTTCCCGAACGTTTTCTGTGCACAGTTAGGACAATACGAAACGCCACACTTCTCGCAATAATAATAGTCATCTCCTTTGAAGATTTTTTTACCACATCTAACGCATCGTCCCAACATTAGGGTTTTCGGAACATACGCCATGCCCGTATACACCTGCTCTGACAGCAATATATTCTAGTAATTTAAACCTTTGCCTCGACCCCTTTATTATGTGTGCTCTACTCTGAGGAAGATAGCCTCGACCACCAGTTTTCCGACCTTGCATTTCGGGCAAGTTTCTACATCTTTAAAAAGGGAGTCTCCTTCCCTAAATTCTCGCTCCATCTCATAGCCACAATTACTACAGCGCAGATGTGTGACTAGGTATTTCTTCTCTGATTTTATAGAGATAAGTTTGTAAAGAGACCAGGCCACGTAACCTTCGATTAGTAGGAGTAATATCACACCTGAGAGATATGTGTCCATGTTAGTTTTAAAGTAAAGGTACAGGAGAGCAATAATTAAGATAAATCCTCCAACCAATAATGTAATATAAGCTGGGAGTCGCTGTCTTTTCACCTGAGAGATCACGTCGCTCATGGGACACCCACCGTGTTACCAACACCTATTACTACTACAACGGATCCAGCGGGTAGGCCTCGTATGAATTCTTCGAGTACTTGCAAGCCGTTCTTTACGCCTTTGTAAATATTTTCCGTCATCACTGAGAGGGCCTCGGCCTCCGACATCTTAATCAGCAGAGCATAAAGAGGTATATTATTCTTTGTAGCTAGTTCCTCGATTATGAAACGCTCTGCGCCGATTCCTCCCATGGCCACTCCATAGCCATAAGCTAGGGAGCCGGATTCCTCACCCTCGTATTTAAGTGCTGCATCAATAGTTATTATAAGCGTGGGGGTCGTACGCTCAAGAATCCATTGTAGCGCCTCGTCAAGGTGTCCAACTGTGCCTCCTGGTCCCTTCGCCTTCACGACATACACTTTCTTATTGTCAAGTTCAAGGTCATAAACTTCGGTGTCTTTAACGGGTTCCAAAGGACGCTTTTCTGGGGCATTTTTTCTAACGAGGTAACTCGCGACGAGCGGGCCGGCCGAGTCACCTATAGGGACCCCGTACTTAAACGATTCTAGCGCCCCCTCGATGGCCCTTACTCCTTCAAGAACAAAGGGCATTTGAGCGCTGAGCTGCATGAGAAGCCATAGACTTTTAAATCTTCGAGCTATCAAATAATAATGGTTCACTTGCTTATATATTATGTTGAGCGCTCTAGCGACTTCAACTAGATTAGACAAATTCAGGATCTCGTCCCTAGAAGCGGTAGGAGCAACAAGATGCAATCTTTCCTCTAAACCCTTCTCCCCAACTTGAACGATATGTTTTATCTTTTTGACAATTCCAAAGGGATCAAGATCTACAGGAAGAATAGTGTAAGTTTCAACCAGTTCTGTTACTTTTGTTTCAATCGTCTTATCATCCTTGATTCCACTATAACGCTTAAGCTGAGCTGCAAGAAGCTTCAAGGACTTATCTCGAGTCTCACGAAATATGATCAGGTAATTTTCAACCTCGCTAATAGCTCGAAAGATTTGCATCTCCTGTGTTAAAAACGAGAAAAACATCAATACTATAATCCACATGATTAAGCTGTAGGTATCTCCGTTCATCGACTCACACCGGATACATATGCTACTCAACAAGCACCCGTTATATAGTTTAGGCTACTCATCCCATTTATTATTATAAAACTGTACACAAACCACGGAAAGATTATGTACTAACTCAGCATTCATATCCAAGTAACATGGCTGTATTACAAACGCCTTATAACAAAAAATGATGTTTTCCTTCTTAAGTAGAAATACTGAAAGAATTAATGTAGATGTAGGATGAGAGGAGTTGTTCTCAGCGAGATAAACGATAAACGTCTTCTAGAAAAGATAGTAAAAAAAGATGTATATGACGCTAGAGAAACAAGAATTGGTATTATCTGGAAGATCTATATAGCTAAAAAGACAAAGCAGCCCTTGAAAGTTGTAATAAAGAAGACAACAGGAGAAATCATGGAGGTTTCTCCCGATAGACTACGCATATCTGGTAAAAAGATTGTTTTAATTAGTGATGCTTACGAGGGCGCTGTTGCAGTCATTGAAAAAATATGGGAAATAGCGCAGGAACTTAAAAAAATTAAGAACGAGCTGCTCTTGCTGGCTGAACGGCATCTTGTTCTTAGGGAACTTACCTATGAGCAGTACGTTGAGGAGAGAAAAGCCTTGGAGAAGAAGAGACTGATGCTAAAGCTCGAAGCATATACTCTTCTCGATACTCTGAACTACTTAATAGAATCTGAGGGGTTACAGCTCTCCGAGGATGATGAGAAGAGATTGTTTTATTCCTTGGATGTTCTCAAGAACAGCTTTCCAATAATATCCTTTGAAAAGCTTCAAGAGGTTTTTAAGTATTCTCGTACCTAGCTCTCTAATGCCGTTGTCATAACGGTAAACTTTATAAAATACCAAGGAATTACTTTTAATACAAGCCTGGATTTAGGGAATAATTATGACTGATATGCGGATAGAGGTTTCTTCGAAGGGTGAAACTCCGGTCATAGATTACAAGTCTCTTCATGGGGCCTCTTATAATACCATAAAAGAGACAGCTGAAAAAGTCAGACCCCTTCTAATGCCTAGACCCGGAGTAGACTACAAGATATATCTTAGCAAACGACCAGCTTTGAAAGAAGGCGAGGAATTAATAACATATACACAATCAGTATGTCCCGAATGCAATTCGCTGCTAACCGCAGCGGTGTTTAAGAGAGACGGTAAAGTATGGATAAGGAAGGTCTGTCCCGAACATGGTGAATTCGAAGAGTTATATTTCGGCGATGCGGCAGCATATGAAAGGTTCCGTACCTTCCAGCGTGACGGCAAAGGTAATACTGTCACGCATGTTCCGCTATCGGCACTCTGTCCCTACAACTGTGGGGTATGTCCCAGGCACAAGTCAAACGCAGCCCTTATCAATATTGTTTTAACGAATAGATGCGACCTTTCATGCTTTTACTGCTTCTTCTATGCATCGAGAGCTGGCTACGTCTATGAACCTACACTTGAACACATAAGGTACATGTTAAGGCAGGCAAGGCTTGCTGAACCAATTAAACCTCCAGCTATTCAACTCACTGGAGGCGAACCAACGCTACGTGAAGATCTAGTTGACATAATAAGGATGGCCCGTGAAGAAGGATTCACCCACATTCAGTTGAACACGAACGGGATAAGACTGGCATTCGACCCGGAGCTAGCAGTTAAGGTTAGAAAAGCCGGGACTAATGTCGTCTACTTGAGTTTTGACGGCGTTTCTCCCTTCACGAACCCGAAGAACCACTGGGAGGTTCCCTATGCATTAGACAATTTACGAAAGGCAGGTCTCGGAGCTGTCTTAGTACCAACAGTTATCAAAAGTTATAATTTAAATGAGATGGGAAGCATAATCAGGTTCGGTCTACGTCACAACGATATTGTTAGAGGTGTCAATTTCCAGCCTGTATCTATCACCGGGAGAATGCCAAGAAAGGAGCGAGACAAGGAGAGAGTAACCATTCCAGACGTGATAAAGACCATTGAGGTTCAAACGAATGGTCAGATACGAAGCGAAGACTGGTATCCTGTTCCAAGTGTTGTTCCAATATCACGTTTCATAGAAGCTTTAACGGGTAAACCGCAGATAGCTTTTACGACACACTTTGCATGTGGTGCAGCTACATATGTGTGGCAAGAAGATGGTGAAATAATTCCGATAACTAGATTTGTTAACGTGGATGAGTTTTTGGCGTATCTCGACGAGAAGGCTCAAGAAATTGAGAAGGGTAAAAACAAATACTTGGTCATGCTGGATGTCACATTAAAACTTAGGAAATTTGTGGATCTCAAGAAAGCCCCTAAGAGGCTACGTGAAGGAAACAAGTTCCTAAGAATACTATACGAGGTCTTCGTGAAGCACAACTATGAGAGTTTAGGAGAATTTCACTACAATACGCTTTTCTTGGGAATGATGCATTTCCAGGATCTCTATAATCACGATGTGGCCAGGGTTATGAGGTGTGACATCCACTATATCATGCCAGATGGAAGACAAGTTCCCTTCTGCTCTTTCAATGTGATTTCAGATCTCTACAGGGATAGGGCCCAAAAAGCTTTCTCCTACTCTATAAGCGATTGGGAGAAGCTTACAGGGAAATCTCTTAAAGACATTGGGTATAAGCGAAACATTAAGAAACTTATTTCGGGAGAACCTTATAAGAGACACTATAAGGACATCATCGATATAGATGCCATCAGCTACGAGCAACATGTATTAGCATCTAAGAGGTTTGGAATACCCGTAATCGAGGACTAAGATGCGCGGTCGAAATGAAACTCAAGTTATTTAATCTTAGTATTGAGACACAAGACCCCAGGCCTCTGCACATAAGTGTTAAGTCTTTCTTATTCCTTGTAGATAGAGGAGAATTACACCCGGTCTCGCCGAATTTATCGAGGGAATTCACAGAGGAAGACTATCTCGATTTTGATAATTTGTTTCCTCCAATAATAGGATTATCACTCAATGACATCGCCCATGGCAACGCTGACGTTAAAACCCTTGAATTTAATGATCTTTCCGAGGGCATGTACCTATGTGTTTTTGAAGTTGAAGATAAAATAATGCAAAGAAAACATGTGAATTTTCTAGCTTTTAAAATATCGGGCCAGGAAATTTCTAAATTATATTCAGACGACATGTACTCTAGAGAACTTGTTCTTAAAAGGGTGGAGAAAATAGCCGAGATATTCGGCATTGATTTCCGCGATATCCTGAAAAATCTCCGGACAATAGGTCTTCATATTGATTGAGATTCATTCGTTAAACGTCGATTAAAGAATTTTCATACACGAAAAAAATAAATATTTTTTCATGAAATGGACATTAAGCTTAAATGATAACCTGTGGTTCATATGGAGGATAAGCCTCGTGAGGAAAAGGAAAAACTTCTTGAACATCTCGTTGCAGTGGTTGAGCAGCTTTTGTCAACCACTAAGTCGAATCAAATTTCAATAAAGCTCCGTACCCTACTTAGATACGCTTATGTGTCTTACGTTAAGAGAACAACGGACATAAATGTTATAAGAGGACTAGTACCGCGCGTTAGACCCCCTGCATGGTTGACCAATCAATATTATTATAGGGAAATCGAGGGCATACTTAGGCAAAGGTTCAATGCGCGTATTGAGAATCGTAGACAGTTCCGTTATGTCGTCTTTCAGAGAAATAAGGGTTAATTTTTTGCTCTAACTTCTAACTATTTTTAGCTGTTTTTCTAGTTTTAACGGCCTTACCTATTCTAATTATTCCCATCTCAGTTCCTGGAAGGATAGCTTTACCTGATGCTATAATTTCGCCTTTTACGGTCTTTATGCAAACTTCGTCTCCAGGTAGAATATCTGCGTGTGCTCTTACAACATGTTTCGAGAAAAGGGTCTTACCATCCGCTATGAATTGCGCTATGTCTTCCTTTATCTCTATGCATGGCAGCGTCGAAGCTGAAGCAGATGCAATATACTTCCAACCATAAATACTAGGTATTATAAATCCATCTTTTGCTCTTAAGGAAGCAAAATATTTTTTATTCAAAAAAATCTGCTTTATACGTCCTGTTTTTCTGGATCTCGTAACTTCTATTTGGTTGCGTTCAACATCTAGAGAGAGTTCTACTCCATATTGATAATATATTACAGCCTCTAGCTGTCTCTTCTCGAGGATGTTCACTGAGTTTTTCTTAGTATCCATAATTCTGTTACCTTCCAGGAGGGAATACATGATAAAAGGTTTTCGCCTATACTTTTTTTCTATTGTGCTTCACTCGTTTTCAATAATCCACTTCTGAAGCTTCTTAATACTATTCTCTAATTTTGCTATAGCGTTAGAGTTATCGAAGGGTTCTAAGATAGAGCCGCACTCATCGCAGATATAATTGTTTTCATCCGCTTCAGTAAGTGTAAAACGTTTTTTACAGTTGGGACATACGTAAAACTCTGTACTTTTCTCGTAGTTTAACGCTTTTTGAAGCACACTTAATGTGAGTCTTTTCCTGTCTTCCAATATCCTACCTATCGGCTCGTCTGTTATCCTCCAGAAATACTTATACCATCCGATGATCTCGTCTCTTGCACGTCTGTACTTAACTAGACGCGACTCAAACAACTCGTTCAGGATTCTCCTAACCTCCTCGACGTTCGTACCTAGCTCCTTTGCTATATCTTCGTCAGACATCTCTACCTTCTCGATCAGGAGCCGTATAATCTGTTCTGCGCGTTCTCCATGTATCTTCCTTGCTAAGGAGGCTATTATCTTCTCAGAGGACATCACATCACCCTCTGAATCTTTTTCCCACGAGATGAGGGTATAATACGTACCCTGGCCCCTGGAAAGTTCCTCAGCAGTTCTCTTCCATCAAAAAATCTATCTAAAAATATCGCTAACGCAGCTACCTCACTGTGCGGTTGATTCCCGATTGCAATATTATAGTCGGCAAGATCGTATAATATTCTAGGAACCTTCTCGCCTCCCACTACTACCAAAATATCTCTCTCACTGCTTTTTATTAAATTTAACATGCTTTCATCTGCTATGTTTAAGCCGTACATTGTTAGATGGACAACAATACCTTTATTCTTCCATTCGCGAACAAAATTGATAGGATCTTTGAGTTTTTCAACTTTAAAATCTCCGCCCCAGGTGTAGCAAACCTTACGAATGGTTTGTACAACGGAATCTTCAACCTTTTCCTCTAGGAACAAGCCGTCCGCGCCAAAAGCTCTGGCTACAAGACCTACATGGGTTGTAACACGGTGATCACGAACCGGGCGATGTCCTATCCTCAAAACATATATTCTACGGAGATTCATTTAAGAGCACCTGGCTTTTAATCTCTCAATTATCTCCGATCTACCTTCGATAATAATCCGGATTCTGCCCTCACCGTCAGGCGTCAGCTCATGAACCTTACACTTAATGAGAGCTTCCTCCAGAACATCCTTGTGATTTGGTTCCACTATCAGTGTTTCTGATTTTTTGTCGGGTAGCTTTGAGACTATGACCTTGGATAAAGCGTCTATACCGATACCTTTGGAAGCAGATATCGGGATCACAGGTAATTTGCTTGCGGCCAGGAAGTTCACTTTTTTGTGAACATCAGAGGAGTCGGTCAGATCAATCTTGTTAGCCGCTACGACAATCTTATTGAAGGAGACCCCTAGATTTGAAAGAATCTCAATGCTAGTATTGAATTTTCTCATTACTTCATCAATCTCTTCAGAAATGTCGACAACTAAAATTATCACGTCGGCGAACAGTGTTTCACCAAGTGTCGTATAAAAAGCATCAAAGAGTTGATCGGGAAGACTATCTATAAAACCTATGGTGTCAGTCACTACAACGGGATAACCCGAGATCTTTGTTCGTCGAGAAAGCGTTGACAAGGTCGCGAAGGGTTTACCATCTATATAGGCTTCCTTTCGCGTTAATTGCTCGAATAGAGTAGATTTACCAGCGCGAGTATACCCACTCAAGGAAACCAAGTATAGTCCTCCTCCACTACGCCTAGACCATCTCATGCTTTTCTGTAGCCTGGCCTTCTCAAGTGTATGTTCTATCTGGGAGATACGTCGTGTAATGTAAGTGTAATAGGCATCGACAGCGTATTTTCCTCCTCCTAGGAAGCCGTGGAGTTCGCCACGCTTTTGCAAATTGATGTACTCTCGGGCAAAACTCAACTCCCTTTTTAACTTTGCAAGCTCTATCTGCATCTTAGCTTCTCGGCTACCTGCTCTGCTAGCGAAAATTTCCAAGATAAGCTCGTACCTGTCCATTACCTCGACTTTAAGCTCCTTTCTTAGATTATAGGCCTGACTAGGCCGAAGCATGTTGTAGAAAATAACCTTTTTAATGTTATTTTCCAATATTACCCTCTTTAATTCCTCAACTTTTCCAATACCAATGTTGTACCTTGGGTCTTCCGCTCGGGTCTGGGTAATGATATCGACCACATGATAGCCAGCCGCTTCTGCGAGGTCAATCATTTCCTCTATGAGAGACCTCTTTACTTTATCTTCAAATCTAAAAACTAATATAACGTTGGCAGACATAGATTAATCCTTAAACTCGGCTATGTCCCCTAAGGTCAGCTCATACTCGCTTGACCCTCCGCCGTAATCTTCATCGCCGATCTCATAGACCTCAACCAGTTTAACCTTTAATACTTTCTCGAGTTTACGGGCAAGTTCAATGGGTGGTTCAAGCTGCTCTGACTCTATACGGCGTATAGTTGATTCCTTTTCGCCAACCATCACAGCTAGCAGTTCACGCGTTAGACCCATTTTCTCTCTGGCTTGCCTAATTATCTCGCCGTATCCTTCGACGATAACTTCTTCTGTATCTCTTCTATTATACTTCACGGGAGCTTTTGCCTTAAAAGTTTGCCTTGAAGGCTCCACCCCTATTTTTATGCTTCCCAGTACAGTTTTTCCTCTAGCACAGCGAGCGCACACGATCATTTCAGCGCCGTCCAATACTATGCGGTAAGCTATACCCCTTAACTCAGCACCGCAGAGCTCACATCTAGCCATGCTACGATTAAATACGCTGAATGTATTATAAAAGCATTTATCTATTCTCAGGGAAAAATCTTATAAGGCTAGTGGAGAAATTTCTCAAGGGGCCCGTGGCGTAGCATGGAAGCGTGGCGGCCTGCGGAGCATACGGCTCGTAGATAGCCGTAGGTCCCGGGTTCGAGTCCCGGCGGGCCCGTGAGTTTGTTCTCGGTATGGATTAAGGGTACCTTGCTACGAGCGAATACTTGGACGATTTACTAGGATGGGAATGCGCACATAGAAATTGCAAAAGATTTAAATGAAGCAGAGTTCTCTTATCACGGTCACGTATGGCTAAGGCTTTAACCCTCCCTAAGTGTACTTCCTGTGGGAGACCAATACCTCCCTTCGAAAAGGCAACAAGCTTCAGATGCCCTCAATGTGGTGAAGTTATTATATGGCGTTGCGAAAAATGTAGAATGCAAGGTAATCCATATGTGTGTCCCAAATGTGGCTTTAGGGGACCGTAGGTGAGTGGAATGGCTAAAATTGCTATATTGGTAAGAGTTTTGCCTGAAGACGCCGAAATTAAACCCGAGGACTTGTACAAGATGATTTCTGAGAAACTTCCCGAGAAATATCAAGTGGCTCAGTACCAGTCCGAACCTATAGCTTTTGGTCTCGAGGCTCTGCGTTTAGTAATTCTGATGCCTGAGGAAACTGAAGGAGGCACCGAGGAGATAGAAAACATCTTATTAGGTACACCAGGCGTAAGCCAAGTAGATGTCTTGAACGTTACGAGAGTGTCTTAAGAATCTGGAAAAGTTATTATCTTAAACTACTAGTGCTCTTGGTCTTTTTCTGTAATACCTCAATCCAGGGGTTGTTTTGGACAAAACTAGGCAGCATTTCATTATTTCCGTGGTTATTGTCTCCAGTACTATACTGTAGGTAGCTTATTTTCTGCGTTAGCTGTCCCCCATTGAGGTTTTCCAGTTTAATCGATAATTTCTCAATGTTATAGTTCAGGCGTTCAAGGTTTTCAGCAAGCCTTCTATATATGGTTATATCAGGTTCCTCTGAATTGAGCTGAGGGGTTCTCATTGGAGAACTTCTTCTAAGAGTTGCACTTGAGGCTAAAGAGAGTTCCTCGAATGCACTTAGAACAGCCTCGTGAACGCTTTTTTCAAGTATTTCAGCGAGTTCCTTTAGCAATTCTTTCTTAAGAAGCTCAATATGATCTGGTTGTATCACAGGAGAACTGTTAGACGATCTTGCCGGTACTTGAATTGTTCCTCGAAGATAGAAAGCGCTAGGGTCAATACCTTTTTCACGGGCTATCTTACGGTACTTGTAAAGTGCTTTGTATACTGTACGCTCAGATACGTTGAGCGACGAGGCAATTTCACGTGCAGTTCCACCCTGTTTAATGAAAAACTCGACGATCTTCCGCTCAGTGTCCGTTAGATCCCCCATTATTACCTCAAGGTCGAACGTCATACAGACGTAATACATTTCTATCCTAAACTTAATAACCCTACCGTTTAGAGCGAAAGTGCTTCCAAAATGTTGCCGGCGGCCTGCACCACTGGGGGGTGGCTCCCGGGTTATTCCTCTGGGGGGTTGGCTCTTGCTCCTGGTGTTATCTTTCTTCTCGTTGAGGGCCTACGCTGTCATCCTGCAAGACTAAGGGAAGGCTCTCGACAGCATAGATGTAATGCTGAGGGGGCTGGAAGAACTCCAAAGCGGGATCGAGGGCATTCTCGAGGGCTGGAAATCTTCTACTCTCCAGTCTTTTGGAAAGCTGTAACCTCACCCCTCAGACTAACGTTTAACAATCATTCAACAAGTAGAGAAGAAAATAGAGAAGATAAGCAACAATGATTATTCTCTAAACCTCATGGGTTGGCTTTCTAGCCTGGCTACCAGAGGCGAAAATTCTAAAACCGAACAGGTCGAGCGTAAAGGAGACCCTTATCCGGGTGGGTGATGAAAAACGTTGAACATTTTCCGAACTAGGAATCTTGAAGGTGTAGCACTGGCTCGAAGTATTTCGCGAACTTTTTGAAGCGGTAGTCGGCGAGAATGATCTCTGGGCTTGCCTCTGGACTGCGCGTGGCCCTGCCTATAGCCTGGAGTGTTGCTGTAACCATGGGTATCCACCGGGCGTTGTCGGGGTCGATGCCCATCCGGTAGTAGTACTTTCGCAGGCGCTCCGTCACGTCGGGTGGAAGGA